>CALGGB010000026.1 GCA_937880925.1 uncultured Rhodospirillaceae bacterium
GATGTCATCCTGTCGGTGGTCGACGGCGTCGAGCAGCTCGAGACCTATTTCGGCGAGTTCCTGCCCCAGCTCCTGATCGCGATCCTGACGCCCATCGGCATCTTCTGCTTCGTCGCCTTCCTCGACCTGCCGGTGGCGGCCGTGCTGGTCGGCGCGGCCTTCGTCGCGCTGCTCGTTCCCATGCTGTTCCACAGCCTGGACCGCAACGCCAGCATCGAGCGGGCGCGGACCTACGCCAACTTCGGCGCGGAGTTTCTGGATGCCGTGCAGGGGCTGGCGACGCTGAAGGCCTTCGGCCAGTCGGGCGCGCGAGCCGCCAAACTCTCGGCGCGCGCCCAGCAACTGGCGCGCGGCACCATGTGGGTCAACGCGACCAATGCGCTGGGGCGCGGCATCACCGACGCTTCCATCGCCATCGGCGCGGCTGCCGCGCTCGCAGTGGGCGCATGGCGCGTCGAGGCGGGCGCCATGGAGCTCTCCACCCTGCTCATCGTGCTGATGATGGGCGTCGAGCTGTTCCGCCCCTTGCGCGACCTGCGCGCCCAGCTCCACACCGGCATGCTGGGCCAGGCCGCCGCGCGGGCCATCTTCCGTATCCTGGAAGCAGAGCCAATGGTGCGCGAAACCGGTGCTGCCGCGCCGGCCACCGGCGAGGACCTGCCCTCCATCGTTTTCGAGGATGTCGCCTTCACCTATCCCGGCAACGAACGGTCCGCGCACCAGGGACTGTCGTTCACGGTGGCGCCGGGCGAGCGGGTCGGCGTCGTCGGACCCTCGGGCGCGGGCAAGTCCTCCATCGTGCGCCTGCTGCTGCGTTTCTACGACCCCCAGGGCGGGCGTGTGCTGGTTGGCGGCCGCGATCTGCGCGACCTCAACTTCGAGGAACTGCGTAGCCAGATCGCCGTGGTCCATCAGGACACCTACCTGTTCCACGGCACGGTCGAGGAGAACCTGCGCTTCGGGCGCCCCGAAGCAAGCCAGCAGGAGATCGAGGAGGCCTGCCGCGCAGCCAATGCCCACGACTTCATCCGCGCCCTTCCGGAGGGTTACCGCACGGTGGTCGGCGAACGCGGCATCCGCCTGTCGGGCGGACAGCGCCAGCGCATCGCCATCGCGCGCGCCCTGCTGCGCGACGCCCCGATCCTGGTGCTCGACGAGGCGCTTTCGGCGGTCGATGCCGAGAACGAGGCGGTGATCCAGCAGGCGCTCGATCGCCTGATGGCCGGGCGCACGACGCTGATCTTCGCCCACCGGCTTTCCAGCGTGATCGACGCCGACCGCATCCTGGCGCTCGACCACGGCCGCATCGTCGAAGAGGGCAGCCACGCCGAACTGATGGCGCGCCAGGGCGCCTACTGGCGGCTGATGGCGCAGCAGGCGCGCGAGGCCGGCGGCCCGCGCGACGCCCTGGAGGAGGCGCAGGCCGAATCGAAGGCGCTCGACCGCGACACGGCGGACGCCGCCACGGCCGAACTGGCGCCGACCGACGGCATCCTGCGCGCCGCCGGCCTGGGCTGGGCCGGGGCGGCGCGCGTACTGCTGGGGTTCGTCACGGTCGAGCGGCTGAAGCTTGCCTCAACCTTCGTCTTCGGCGTGCTGCGGGTGGCCGCCTACATCGGCGTCGGCGTGCTCTCGGCCCTGGTCATCGCGCGGCTGAAGGCGGGTGAGCCCTTCGAGGGGCTGATCTGGGCGCTGGCCATTGCCGCTCCGGCCGCGGGCATCCTGCACTGGCTGGAATCCTGGTTCGCCCACGACATGGCCTTCAAGCTGCTGGCAGAGATGCGCCAGCGCCTGTTCGACAAGCTGGACCGTCTGGCGCCCGCCTACCTGCTGCACCGCCGCAGCGGCGACCTCGCCGCCATGGCGACCCAGGACATCGAGACGGTGGAGTATTTCTACGCCCATACCGTTGCCCCGGCGCTGGTCGCGGTGCTGGTGCCGGCCTCGGTGCTGGCGGTGCTCTTCCTCTGGGGCTGGCCGATGGCCCTGGCCCTGCTGCCCTTCCTGGCGGTCGTCGCGCTGTCGCCCTTCCTGATGCGCGGCCGGCTCGACCGGCTGGGCTCCCAGGCGCGCGAGGCGCTGGGCGAGCTCAACGCCTTCGCCGTCGATTCGATCCAGGGCCTAGCCGAGATCATCGCTTTCCAGCAGACCCGCCGGCGCGGCGAGCAGTTCGTTGCGCTCGCCCGCCGGGTGCAGCAGGTCCGCCTGCCGTTCTACCGGGACCTCACCCTGCAGATGGCGATCCTGGAGGTCGCCACGGGCCTGGGCGGCCTGGCGGTGATCGTGGCGGGCGCGCTGATGGTGAACGCGGGGACGCTCACCGCCGGCCTGCTGCCGCTCTTCACCCTGCTCGCCATGGCGGCCTTCCTGCCGGTCAGCGAGATCGCCCATATCGGCCGCCAGCTTGCCGATACCCTGGGCGCGACGCGCCGCCTGCACGCGGTGGAACAGGAGCCGGTGCCCGTGACCGACGGCCCCGGCGTGCCGGAGACGGCGGGACAGGGCGGGGCTTCGCTGAGGCTCGACCACGTCACCTACAGCTATCGCGGGCGCAATGAACCGGCGCTCGCCGACCTGCAGCTGGGCGTGCCCGCGGGCGCCACCGTCGCCCTGGTGGGCCCCTCGGGCGCGGGCAAGACGACGTTCGCCCATCTGCTGATGCGCTTCTGGGACCCCGACAGCGGCACCATGGCCATGGCCGGCCACGACCTGCGCGACTATCGCCTCGACGACCTGCGCCGGCGCACCGCGCTGGTCGTACAGGACACCTATCTCTTCAACGACACCCTGCGCGGCAACATCCTGATTGCTGAGCCCGATGCCGACGAGGCCGCGCTGATGGCCGCCGTGCGTCGCGCCTCGCTCGACGATGTGGTCGCGGGCCTGCCCGAGGGGCTGGACACCATGGTCGGCGAACGCGGCATGCGCCTGTCGGGCGGCCAGCGTCAGCGCGTCGCCATCGCGCGGGCCTTCCTCAAGGACGCGCCCCTTCTGATTCTGGACGAGGCGACCAGCCATCTCGACGCCGTCAACGAACTGGCCGTGCGCCATGCGCTCGACGAACTGATGGCGCAGCGCACCACGGTCGTCATCGCCCACCGCCTCTCGACGGTACGGAGCGCCGACCTGATCGTCGCCCTGGAAAACGGCCGCATCGTCGAGCAGGGCAGCCACGACGTCCTGCTCGCCCGCGGTGGCCTCTACGCCCGCCTCGTGCGCCGCCAGATGGGCGGGGCTGCCAGCGCGGCGCGCTGACGACGTCGCATAGGAAATCCTTCGCCCTTCGTGCGAGAGCTTGCCGTGACGACCGCCGCACTTTTCTGATGCGGTGGCAGGGGCAGCGGACGTATGAAATGGAGTGCATTGTACACCACGCGACGGAGTCTCCCGGATGACCCAGCCCTCCATCGACCAGCTCGTCTTCGCCGACGACTGGAGTGACCTCCGCCGCATCCGGGAGCTGCCCGAGATCGATCTCGACAGCCTCTATCGCTACCGCACCGAACGCCTGCGCGCGGAGATGAAGAAGGCCGATGTCGCGGCGCTCCTGCTGTTCAACCCGATCAGCCTGCGCTACGCCGTCGACTATGCGACCTACTCCCTGTTCCAGTCGCGCATCCCCTCGGCCTACGTCTTCATGGCACAGGACGGACCGACGGTGATGCACGGCGCCTATGCCGACACGACGCTGGTCGACCGCTACGAACCGGCGAATTTCGTCACCTTCTTCGACGCCGCCGACAACATGGCCGACAACGCCCGGCTGCTCGCCGAGAGCCTGGAGCGCTACCTCGACGAGATCGGCAGCACGAGCCGCCGGGTCGCGATCGAGCTCGCCAACCCGTCGCTTACCCAGGCCTGCATGCAGCGCGGGCTGGAGGTGCTCGACGGCATCGCGATTTCCGAGAAGGCGCGGGTCATCAAGTCGGCCGAGGAAATTGCCTGCATCCGCTGGGCGACGGCGGTCGCCGAGCTCGGCATGGCCAAGATGCGGGAGGCGCTGAGGCCCGGTGTGACCGAGCTCCAGCTGTGGGGGCTGCTCAACTACACCAACCTCGCCAACCACGGCGAATGGCACGAGGGGCGCATGCTGGCCTCGGGCGACCGCATCAATCCCTGGCTCCATGAAGCGACCCAGAGGGTCATCCAGTCGGGCGACCTCGTCGGCTTCGATACCGACATGGTCGGGCCGAAGGGCTATTTCTGCGACATCTCGCGCACCTTCCACTGCGGCCCGGACAAGCCCACCAGGCGGCAGAAGGAGATCTACCGCATGGCCTACGACGAGGTGCAGCACAACATGGCCCTGGTGCGCGCGGGCATCAGCTTCCACGAGCTGCAGAAGAGGTCCTACACGATCCCCGAGGACTGCCGGAAGAATGCCTATACCTGCATCTACCACGGTGTCGGCATGTGCGACGAATACCCGCGCATCGATCCCTACCATCGCGGCCTCAACCCGTTCGACGGCACGCTGGAGGCGGGCATGGTGATCACCGTCGAGAGCTACATGGGTCCCGAGGGCGAGCGCGACGGGGTGAAGCTCGAGGAGCAGGTCCTTGTCACCGAGACGGGCTGTGAACCGATCTCGACCTTCCCCTTCGAGGAGTCGCTGCTCGACTGAGCGAGGTTCCCCGGCGCTGCAGGCTTGTGTCAGCCCGGCAGCACGCCTGCCGGCAGGAAGCCGGGCGAGACGGGACCCACTTCCTCCTCCAGCATGCCGTTGAGCAGCGCATTCATGCGCTCGACGAGGGCGCGGTTTTCGGCCTCGATCCCGAGATTCAGCAGCTCGTCGGGATCGGCTGCGAGATCGAACAGTTCGATCTCGAAGTCTTCCATCACCGCCTCATAGCTGGTCGGCCGGCGGGTCAGGTCGAGCGGGGAGAAGTAGCGGGCGTACTTGTGCTGACCGTCGTAGACGAAGTTGATGAAGCCGCGCCGGCTGACATCGGGCCGCACTTGCGAGAAGGGCGGCAGCGGGACGCCCGAGGCGATCGCGCGGCACACCCGCATCATGTAGAGCGCATCGATCGTCTGCAGCCCGACATAGTTGAACAGCACTGCCGGGCGCAGGGCCGTGGGCTGTGCGCCTGCGGGATCGTCGAGCAGGATGGAAAAGTCCTTGCCCGGCAGACCAGCCAGTTGCGGTGCGGCCTGGGCCTGCGGCACGCCCGCAAGGCCCACCAGGCCTGGCAGCAGATCGATGTGGCTGGTGAGTGCCTGGCAACGCCGCCCGCCCGGCCGGTCGGGATGCACGACGACCAGCGGCACATGGCTTTCGGCCTCGTAGGGCAGGGGCCCCTTGCCGCGCAGCCCGCCGTGATCGCCGCCCAGCTCGCCGTGGGCGGCGGTGCGCACCACGACGGTCGAGGACCACAGGTCGAGCGCGGTCAGGGTGTCGAGCACGCCGCCCAGGGTACGGTCGTTGTCGGCAATGAGGTTGAGGTAGAAGTTGTAGTAGTCGCGCCACATGTCGCTCGCCTTCACCGGGATCTCGCCGAGGAAGGCGGACCAGCCGACCATGTAGGAGAGCTGCGCGCGCGGCCGGCCCGGTGCGTCCATCGGCTGCTCGGCCGAGGCCGAGGGCGCGAAGGTCCACCGGCGGTCGAAACCCGCGTCCTCGGGCGGCGCCAGGATGGTCTGTCCGACGGCTGATTGCTGCTCGCTGGAGCCGGTGCGGTTGACGTCGGCGTACATGATGTCGTGCGGGCTGACGAAACTCACGACCAGCAGCCAGGGCGTGCCCGCGGCGTTGAGCGTCTGGCCGTGGGTCCGCATCCAGCGGATCGCCTCGGCGGCGGTGTAGGTGTCGGTGCGGTAGCCCTGGTCGGGCGCGCCCACCTTGTCGCCGTCCGGGGAGAAGTGGTCAAAGCCGTAGTCGGTCAGGGCGTCGGTGTAGTTGACCGTGTCCTCGACCTTCACGATCGACTTCTTCAGCTCGAACTTTCCGAAATAGGCGGTGGCGTAGCCCAGAGCCTTGAACACGGTGCCGATCGAGGGGGTGTCGCGCGGCAGGCTCGGCACGTAGCCCGCCTCCATCTGGTCGAACACGCCGTTCACCTGGGGCGGCTGGCCCGAGAACATGACGCCGCGCGAGGGCGTGCACATGGCCGCACCGATGTAGTGGTTCTCGAACACGGTGCCGCGCCGCTCGAGCTCGCCGCGGGCGTCGAGCGTGTAGCCGTCCGCCGGGCGCAGATGGCGTGATTCCTCGTCGGTGATGATGAGCAGCACGTTGTGGGGTGCCACTGTTGCGTCGTCCGCGCGCGCCTGCAGCCCGGGCATGGCCACCCCAAGGGCGGCGGCGCCCTCGATCAACTGGCGCCGGGACAAGCCCACGTTCGGGCCGTCGATGCTCTTCATCTCCGTCCTCCCCGCGCTCGGTATCATCCTAGCGGAAACCGGCAGTCGATCACAGACGGCGCGCCACCCGCCACACCAGCAGCACCGAGGCGGCCGCCAGCCCCACCGTCATGCCCCACCAGATGCCGTCGCCGCCCAGACCCGCCGGGAAGGCGAGCAGGATGGCGGCGGGCAGGCCGATGCCCCAATAGCCGATGACGGCGTAGATCATCGGCACGCGGGTGTCCTTCAGGCCGCGCAGCACGCCCGAGGCGATGGCCTGGGTGGTATCGAACATCTGGAAGATGGCGGTGATGGCGAGAAGCCCGAGCGCGATGGGTACCAGGGGGGCGGTGGCCGGGTCGTGGAGGTCGAGGAAGCCATCCACGATCAGAGGAGCGCCGAACCAGATGGTGGCACTGGCGAAGACGATCCAGACGAGGCCGATGCAGGCGGCGGTGGCGGTCGCGGTGCCAATGCCCGCGGTGTCACGCGCGCCGGCGGCCCGGCCGATGCGCACGGTGGCGGCCTGGGCGATGCCGAAGGGCACGATGAAGCCGATGCCGGAGGTCTGCATCGCGATGGCGATGGCCGCGAGGGTCTCGGTCGAGACCAGGCCCGCGATGAAGACGGTGACCGAGAACATGCTCATCTCGGCCAGGATGGAAAAACCGATGGGCACGCCGATGACCAGGAGCTCGCGGGCATGGCGCCAGCGCAGCCGCTCCAGGCGGCGGTGGAAGCGGTAGCGGCGAAAGCGGCGGTCGAGCAGCAGGAAACCGGCCATGGACAGCGCCATGGTCCAGGTCGCCAGGGTCGTGGCGATGCCGGCACCGGCGAGCTCCATGCGCGGCAGGCCGAAATTGCCGAACATAAGGCCCCAGTCGGCCAGCGCATTGACCAGCCCCGCGATAACGACAATGACCAGCGGCGCCCGCGGCCGGCTGTGGGCCGCCGCGACATTGCGCAGCACGACGAAGATCAGGTTGGCGGGCAGGGACCACACGGCCGTGCGCAGGTATTCCGATGCGCGCGAGGCCGTCGCAGCCTCCTGGCCCAGCAGAAGCAACACATGCTCGCCCCACCAGGCCACCATGCCGAAAGGCAGCGCCAGCACGAGGGCGACCAGGATGCCGGCCTGAACCGTGGGACGGACCTCGGCGATGCGGCGCGCGCCCAGGGCATGGGCGATCATCGGTGAGACGGCGGTGCCCACGCCCATGCCGAAGTAGAACATCAGCGCCAGCGTGTTGGCCGCCAGGGTTCCCGCGGCAAGGTCTGCAGGCCCGAGCCAGCCCATCATCACGACATCGGTAACGCCGATCGCCATCTGCGCGGCAAAGGCGAGCGAAAGCGGCGTGGCCAGTGCGATCATGGCCCGCGCCTCGAGACGCGATGGACGCAGGGCGCGCAGCGGCGGCGTTGCTGGTAGGACGGAATCGGTCATGAGGCCTCGGGTTGCGGTCGGGTTCCTTGCCGGAAGCCGGTCACGCGGAGGCCATGGTTCCTCAGCGCCCGGCGATGCCGGGCCTACTCTGCATGCGGTGGAAAGCAGGAGGAGCCATGCGGATTATCTAGCGGCGGGCGCCGCGCCGGTCAACGCTCCCCGTTCAGCCCAGGGCGAGCTGCAGCGCCACGGCACCGCCGTAGAGGGCGAGGATCGTCACGCTCTCGAAGCCGATGCCCGCCGGCCCAGTGCGTTCGCGCCGGATGAGGCCCAGCAGCAGCACCGACGTCATGACGATGCCCAGCGCCAGCAGGAAGACGTGGCGCAGTTCCATAGCATGATAGATCGAGCCGCCGTCCCAGGCCGCGTCCGAGGCGGCGAGAAACAGTACGTCATAGACGTTGCCGCCGATGATGCCGCCCACGGCAAGTTGCAGGGCGCCCCGGCGCACGGCGGCCACGGTGGTGACGAGTTCGGGCAGGGAGGTAGCGACGGCGGTGAAGAGCGCGCCCATGACGGTCTGCGACAGACCGGCGCGTTCGGCGATGGCGCTGCCGCTTTCGGCGATGGCCCAGCCGGCAATGCCGACGATGGTGATCAGTCCGACAAGCTGCAGGGCAAGGATCGGTGCGGCAGGCAGCGTATCGGTCTCCTCCTCCGGACTGTCGGTGCGGGTCAGGCGCGTGCGGCGTGGCGTCCACATCGGGTCGGCGCGCATGCCGTGGGTCATGCGCAGGCCGGCGCCATAGACGATCAGCAGAACGATGGAGGCGGGATGGACGACCCACAGGGTCATCTCCGGCGTCGCGTAGGCGATCAGCGGAATCGAGAGCATCAGGATGAGCATGGTCGCCTGACCGAGGTTGGTTTCGTCGGCGGCGGCATGTTCCAGGTTTGCCTTGCGGTAGAAGATGTCGGCGACAGCCAGGAAGGCGGTTTGCGCGGCGATACCGCCCACGGCGTTGGAGATCGCCATCGCCGTGTTGCCGTCGAGTGCGGCCGTGACCGATGTGACGGTGCCCGACAGCGAAGTGGTGATGCCGAGCAGCACGGCTCCCACCATCGCCTCGCCCAGGCCCGTGCGGTCGGCCACGACATCGGCGCGATGGGTGAGCGCAATGCCCGCCAGCGCGACGGCCAGCGCGGCAGCGAGAAAGACGCCGATATCGGCAGCAAGGGAAAGTTCGGCAAACACAACCCGTTAGCATATGGGGACACCAACCGGCGTTGCACGTCGCTTCTCTTTGCAACGGTGGGTGGGTTTTGCCGTTGCGAACGATTGGGCCATAGTCCCGGTCTCAAGGTTATGGAGTTTGCGATGCGTACGCTTTCTGCCGATGTCGGCGGTACCTTCACCGATCTCGTGCTGATCGATGACGAGGCCGGCAAGGTGCATCTCGACAAGGTGCCCTCGACACCCGGCCGTGCCGATGGCGTTCTTTCAGGCATCGGCCGGATAGCCGGAGCGGCGGGTATCGCGCCCGGCGACATCGACATCTTCGTTCACGGCTTCACCGTCGGCACCAATGCCTTTCTCACGCGCAACGGCGCGCGGGTCGCCATGGCGGTGTCCAGCGGCATGCGGGATGTGCTGGAGATCGGCGACCAGATGCGCCCGCATCTCTACCGCCTCAGCCAGAGCCGGCCCGAACCCGTCGTGCCGCGCTCCCGTGTGGTTGAGGTCGCCGAGCGGCGAGACGCCTTCGGCAAGGTCGTGGAGGCGCTGACCCAGCAGGAGGCCGAGCGGGTCGCCGAGGCACTGGCGGCACTGGAGCCGGAGTCGGTTGCCGTCTGCCTGGGCTTTTCGTTTCTGGATTCCGCCCACGAGGACATGCTGCAAGGCGCGATCGCACGGCGTCTGCCGGGTGTGCCGATCTACCTCTCGAGCAGGGTCAATCCCCAGATCGAGGAATATCCCCGCGCCAACACCACCGCCGTGGCGGCCTATGTCGGGCCGGTGGTCGACCGATATGTCTCGACGCTGGACCAGGCGCTGGCGGGCGACGGGGTCACTGCGCCGCTGCGCCTGATGCGCTCGGACGGCGGTGTCGCTACGCCGGAATCGGCGCGCGCCAATCCCGCGACCATGATGCTCTCAGGGCCGGCCGGCGGCGTCATCGCCGGCGCCGCCATGGCGCAGGAGCTGGGGGTGCCCGACCTCGTCACCTTCGACATGGGCGGCACCTCTGCCGACTTCTCGGTCATCGCCGGCAGCGAGCCGCGCATGGTGACCGGACGTACGGTCGACGGCGTGCCCTTGCGCCTGCCTACCCTCGACATCGAGACGATCTCGGCCGGCGGCGGCTCCATCGCCCATGTCGATCTGGGCGGCGCTCTGCGCGTCGGGCCGCAGTCGGCGGGCTCGGAGCCCGGCCCGGCCTGCTACGGACAGGGCGGACGCGACGCGACCGTGACGGACGCGGCCGTGGTTCTGGGCATCCTCGATCCCGGCGCCTTCCTGGGCGGGGAGATGACCCTGGATGCCGAACTGGCGCGCGAGGCTGTGCAGCGCAATGTCGCCGAGCCGCTGGGGCTGTCGCTGGAGGCCGCTGCGCTTGGCATCGTGCGTGTCGCCAATGCCGGCATGATCCAGGCGATCCGCAAGCTCTCGGTCGAGCGTGGCCTCGACATCCGCGACTTCGCCTTGCTCGCCTTCGGTGGCGCCGGGCCGATCTACGCCCCCTTCATGGCGCGCGACCTTGCCATGGCGGAGGTGCTGGTGCCGGCCAATCCGGGCGTCTATGCCGCCCAGGGCCTGCTGATGTCCGACATCCGCCACGTCGCCCAGGCGGCCTTCCAGCGCCGCTTCGACAAGGTGGCGGAAGCCGATCTCGATGCGCGCCTCGGCGATCTGCAAGGCGAGCTCGACGACGCCCTGGCGCACGACGGCATCGCGGCGGAGAACCGCTACTTCCGCCATGTCGCAGATATGCGTTGCAGCGGCCAGTTTCACGAACTGGCGGTGGCGCTGCCCGAGCCGGGCGCGCCCGGCTGGTGGCGCTCGGGGGAGGTCGCGGCAGCCTTCCATGCCGAGCACGAGAAGGCCTATGGCCACACCGATCCCGATGCGCCGGTGGAGTTCGTCAACCTGCGGGTGGAGGCCTATGGCCGCACGACCAAGGCGCGCGTCGCCGCGGATCTTGGTACGGGCGAGGGCGGACCCGAGCCCGAGGGCCATCGCCCGGTCTGCCTCGATGCCGAAGAGGGTTTCCGCGACACGCCCGTCTATCGCCGCGCCGACCTCAAACCCGGCCACAGCTTTGACGGCCCTGCCGTCGTGACCCAGCGCGACACCACCACGGTCGTGCTTGCCGGCCAGAACGTGACGGTTGCGCCCAATGGCGTGCTGCGCGTGCGTACGGCAACGTGAGAGCGATGAAGGAGAACGCCATGAGCGAAATCGATCCGATCAGCCGCGATGTCTTCCAGCACCAGGTCCACGGCATTGCCGAGGAAATGTCGATGGCGCTGCGCCGCGCCGCCTTCTCCTCGATCATCTGGGACATGTACGACTACTCTTGCGGCCTGTTCTCGCCCGATGGCGAGATGCTCTCCCAGGCCGAGACGATCCCGGCCCAGCTCGGCATCATGTCGACAGCGATCCGCTACATGTTCGCCAAGATCCCGAGGGAGCAGTGGAAGCCGGGCGACGTCATCGTCTGCAACGATCCCTACCAGGGCTGCACGCATGTCCCCGACGTTTGCCTGTTCAGCCCCGTCTTCCACGACGGCGAGCTGATCGCGCTGACCTCGACGATCGCGCATCATGTCGACATCGGCGGCAAGGTGCCGGGTTCGGAAAGCCCCGACAACTTGGAGGTCTTCGCCGAAGGCCTGATCCTGCCGCCGCTCAAGCTGGTGGAGGAGGGCAAGCCCAACCAGGCGATCTTCGACATTCTCGCCGCCAACGTGCGCGATCCCCGCGGCTCGGCGGGCGATATGCGCGCCCAGATCGCGGGCTGCCGCACCGGCGAGCGGCGCCTTGCAGAACTCGCCGCGCGCTACGGCAACGCCCGCTTCCGCGAAATGTGCAATGCCTGCATGGCCTACAACGAGACTTACATGCGCCGCGCCATCGCAGCACTCGGCGACGGCCGCTGGGAGGCGGAGGTCTTCATGGAGGACGACGTCACCAGTGACGACCCGATGCGCCTCCACGCCGTCGTTACCGTGGCGGGCGAGGAGATCACCATCGACGTCTCGGGCTCCGAACCGCAGCGCGCCAATGGCATGAACTGCCCGGAGGCCTCGACGCTCTCCATGATCCACTACGCGGTGAAATGCGTGCTGGCGCCCGACCTGCCGCAGAACCAGGGCTGTGACCGCCCGGTCCATGTCGTGACGAAGAAGGGCACACTCCTCGACCCGATCCGGCCCGCTGCCGTCTCGGTGCGCCACATCACCCAGCAGGCCATGGCCGACGTGGTGCTGAAGGCGCTTGCCCCGGTCGCGGGCGAGTATGCCGCGGCGGGCTGCCACACCTCTTTCCCATCCTTCGTGCTGGGCGGCTTCGACACCCGGCCGGAGATGGTCCAGGACGACGGCAGTGCGCCCTATTTCGTGATCGCCGACATCATCGGCGGCGGCATGGGGGGCGCGCAGGGCCAGGACGGCATGAACGCCATCGACAGCCACGGCGGCAACTGCGCCATCCTCTCGGCCGAGGTCATGGAGACGCTCTCGCCGGTGCGCGTTCGCCGCACCGCCCTGGTGCCGGGCTCGGGCGGCAAGGGCCGCTTCCGCGGCGGCCTGGGCATCGAGCGCGACTACGAACTGGTTGCCGGCGATGGCATCCTCACCGGCTATTGCCAGCAGACCCGGCCCGATACCGCGCCCTGGGGCCTGGAGGGTGGCGAGGACGGCGGCCAGGCCGCGCTCATCCGCAATCCCGGCGGGTCCAAGGAGGCAAAGCTCGGCAGCAAGATGGTCGGCATCCTGCTGCACGAGGGCGATGTCCTGCGCGCCCGCGGTGCGGGCGGCGGCGGTTGGGGCGATCCCGCAGAACGCGATCCCGCCCTGATCGAGCGCGACCGGGTCGAAGGTTACGTCTGACGGCGATCTCCAGAGCGATTGGCTAAGAACAACAAGGAC
>CALGGB010000027.1 GCA_937880925.1 uncultured Rhodospirillaceae bacterium
CGGGGCCGGGTCGTTCGGTCCGTGGTCCGGCGGCGCCGGGCGCTGCCCCATTTCGGCCCCGGTCCGGGCCTAGATTTACTCACCTGATGATCGGGGAATCCCCATGCGGCGTCTTTGCCTAGCCCTCGTTGCCTTTGCCCTGGTCGCCTCGGCCGGCGAGGGCGTGCGCGCGCAGAGTGCGGATCTGCAGAGCCTCAGCCACGAGCTTGACCGCCTGCGCAGCGACCTCGTCGACCTTCAGCGTTATGTCTATGCCGGCCAGGGCGAGCCGCAGAGTGTGCTGCCTGCCACCGGGGGCGATGCGCTTTCGGCCGATTCCCAGGTCCGCCTCCAGCAGATGGAGGAGCGGGTGCGTTCGATGACCGGCCAGATCGAGGAACTGGAGTATCGCCAGCGCCAGATGAGCGACAAGATCGACCAGATCATCGCCAGCATCGGTGCGCTCGGACAGGGCGGTTTGCCTGCCGCCGATCCTGCCGCCACCAGCGATGGCGGCGGCACGCTGACCAACCAGGATCTCGCGGTGGGTGAAAGCGGCGACGCCGCCACCGGCGGTGCCGTGGTCCTGCCGGCCGGCAGCGAGATGGACCAGTACAACTATGCCTTCTCCCTGCTGCGCAAGGCCGACTACGACGGCGCCGAAGCCGCCTTCAACGAATTCATCACCGTTCATCCCGACAGCCAGCTCTCTGGCAATGCCTATTACTGGCTGGGCGAAACCTATTATGTGCGGACCCGCTACAACGATGCGGCGATCGCCTTCCTGAAGGGTTACCAGCGCTTCCCCAACGGCGAGAAGGCGCCCGACAACCTGCTCAAGCTGGGCATGTCTCTGGCCCGCCTGGACAACAAGAAGGCCGAAGCCTGCGCCACCTTCGGTGAACTCAAGAGCAAGTTCCCCGATGCGCCCCAGACCGTGCGCGACAAGGCGGCCCAGGAATCCTCCGCCGCCGGGTGCGCCTGATCACCCGATCGCCGGTTTCGGGGTGAAACCGAAGGGGTTTTCGGTCAACACTGCGGGTGCAAGTAGCCGACTGTTGGTGATGGTTACGTCTGCACCCGGGAGATTCCGCGCATGAGCCTCCGTTCGATCGGCTTCGTCGTCATCCTGTTGGCCCTTGGCGCCTGTTCCTCGGTCGATGATCCGCTGGTGGAGTATTCCGCCGAGGGCGGCGTGGGCGAGTTCGGTATCGGCGTGCAGCACGACATCTACGCCAATTTTGCCGAGGCGCTGGGCACCACCGATCGGGTGTTCTTTGCCTTCGACAGCGCTGTGCTCGATGCGGCCGCGCGGGAGACCGTAGCCTTGTGGGCCGACGCCCTGGCGCGCTATCCCGAACTGGTCGTGGTGGTCGAGGGCCATTGCGACGAGCGTGGCAGCCGCGAGTACAACCTTGCGCTGGGCGAGCGCCGCGCGCAGGCGGTGCGCCTGCAGCTCGTTGCCTTGGGGATCGATCCTGCGCGCATTGGCACGATCAGCTTCGGCAAGGAACGTCCGGCCGCCGATGGCCACGATGAGGCGGCCTGGGCGCAGAACCGCCGGGCCGTACTGACGCCTGGCTGACACAGTCCTGGAAAGTTCAACCTGTTCACAATTCCGCCCGAGTTCCGCCCTGCTTCGGCTGCATCCCAGCCTCAGCCTCCCTGCGTCCGGGTGTTCGCCCGTGGACCTCGGGGGTCACGGCAGGCGGCGCGGCGGGCGATATGACCCGCAAGGAGGGGGAATTGATGCAACGTAGAACCTTTATCGCGCTGGGCCTGGCTTTCGTGGCCAGCGCCTGCACGACGCCCGAGCAGAACCAGACCGACGTCGATGGCAGCGGCGGCGGCCTCGATACCAACAATGGCGGCAACCTTGAGGTGGAGGGGCTGGGCGGCAACGACCTGAACAGTGCCATCCCGCAGCCGACCATCGCCTGGCTTTCGCAGAATTATGGCGACACGGTGCTGTTCGACTTCGACAGTTCGGCGGTGAATGCCGTTGCCGACCAGACGATTCGGGACTGGGCGAACTGGATGCGCCAGTTCCCGGCCATCTCGGTGGTCATCCAGGGCCATTGCGACGAGCGCGGCACGCGCGAGTACAACCTCGCTCTGGGCGACCGCCGCGCCAATGCGGTGCGCAATGTACTCCTGGCGCTTGGCATCGCGCCCGACCGGGTCGGCACGATCAGCTTCGGCAAGGAGCGCCCCGCGGTCAGCGGCCATGACGAGACTGCCTGGGCGAAAAACCGCCGTGCCGTGCTGACGATCGCCTGATCGATGCTCGCCGGAACGCCCGCCTTGCCAGCGCCGGGCGGGCGTCCCAGCATCGCGCCATGACGGCTGTCTCCCATCCACCGATCGATCAGGCAGGGTTCGAGCGTGCCATGGCGCCGTTTGGACCGTTCGAGCCCGCGCCCCGTCTGGCGCTTGGCGTCTCGGGCGGGGCCGACAGCATGGCGCTGGCCTGGCTGGCGTCGGGCTGGCTGCAGGCGCGCGGCGGGCAGGGCATCGCCCTGATCGTCGATCACGGGCTGCGCCCTGAATCAGCAGAGGAGGCCATGCTGGTGGCACGGCGCTGTCGCGCCCTGGGCTTGCAGGCACACATCCTCCCCCATCAGGGAACGCCGCCGGCCAGCGCCATCGAGGCCCACGCGCGCGCGATGCGCTACAACCTGCTGGAAGAAGCCTGCCTGAAACTGGGCTGCCTGCATCTTCTTGTTGCCCATCACGCCGATGACCAGGCTGAAACCATCGCGATGCGCGCTGCCCGCGGCAGCGGGCAGGCGGGCCTTGCGGGCATGTCGGCCTGCGTCGAGCATGCCGGTTACCGGCTGCTGCGTCCCCTGCTCGAGATGCCGAAGGGGCGTCTGACCGCCACCGTCGTGTCTGCCGGTCTCGATTGGGTCGACGACCCGATGAACATGGATCCCCGGTTCGCCCGCGCCCGTCTGCGCCGCCACGGCATCACCCGTCTGCCGCCACCGGCTGCCGCGGCACGGCGTGGGAGCGAGCAGCGGCTGGCACAGGCGCTGCCGGGCCTGGTTGCGCTTGACCGCTTAGGGGTCGCCCGGATGGACCGGCTGGCCTGGCGTCATCTGGCCCCCGATCTGCGCACTCCGGCCCTGGCGCGCATTGCCCTTGCGGTGGGCGCGGGACGCTACGGACCCTCAACGGCAGCGCTTGATGACCTTGGGAGCCGACTGGATGGTGAGGAGCCGGAGTCCGCCACGCTGGGCGGCTGTCTCTGGCGCGCCGGACGGGCCCATGTGACGGTCGTGCGCGAGGCGCGCAACCTGCCCGGGGCCTTGCTTCTGGCGCCTCGGGTACCGCTGATCTGGGATGGCCGCTTCCTGCTTGAGAGCAGCCAGGAGGACCTGCGTGTGGTGCCGGTGAGCGCGCTTTCGCGGACCGATGGCGCTCTGCTTTGCCCGTTGCGGCGGTCCCTGGGTCTCACAGCTCCGGCATCGGTGGTCCTGCCGGCAATTCTCGACCTTGAAGGCTTGGTCGCGGTACCCCACCTTGGATATGCGCGTTCGGGCAGGAATCCGCTGCTTTCGGCGATCTTCCGGCCCCGACACGCTCTTTCACCGGTGCCCTTCGTCGCGCCCGGTGAGCGGGCGGCAGGCGGCGAACTGGGCCGTGGCGCGTTGATCTTGGCGTGATAGGATGGTGGTTCGCCGCGACCGCCAGAAACGAGGAGCCGCGTGAACAGTTTCGGACGCAATCTCGCTATCTGGGTGATCATCGCAGTTTTGCTGATCGTCCTGTTCCAGATGTTCCCCGGCCCAGAGACCGGCGGCACCACCGACAAGCTCGCCTATTCCGAATTCGTGGACAAGGTGACGGCAGGTGAGGTGCGCGACGTCGACATCCAGGGCGAGCGCATCAGCGGCCACCTGACCGGCGGCTCGCAGTTCACCACCTACGCGCCAACCGACGCTACCCTGGTGCCGCTGCTGACCGAGCATCAGGTGACGATTTCGGCTTCGCCGCCCGAGGACGATACCCCGGCGCTGTTCGCCATCCTGCTCAACTGGTTCCCGATGCTGCTGCTGATCGGCGTCTGGATTTTCTTCATGCGCCAGATGCAGTCGGGCGGCGGCAAGGCCATGGGCTTTGGCCGCTCCAAGGCGCGTCTGCTGACCGAGAAGCAGGGCCGCGTCACCTTTGATGACGTGGCCGGCATCGACGAGGCCAAGGACGAACTCGAGGAAATCGTCGAGTACCTGAAAAACCCGCAGAAGTTCCAGCGCCTGGGCGGCAAGATTCCCAAGGGCGTGCTGCTGGTCGGCCCTCCGGGTACCGGCAAGACGCTGCTGGCGCGCGCCATTGCGGGCGAGGCCAACGTGCCATTCTACACGATCTCGGGTTCCGACTTCGTCGAAATGTTCGTCGGCGTGGGTGCGTCGCGTGTGCGCGACATGTTCGAGCAGTCCAAGAAGAACGCCCCCTGCATCATCTTCATCGATGAAATCGACGCGGTCGGCCGCCATCGTGGCGCCGGCATGGGCGGCGGCAACGACGAGCGCGAGCAGACGCTGAACCAGTTGCTGGTCGAGATGGACGGTTTCGAAGCCAACGAGGGCATCATCCTGATCGCGGCGACCAACCGTCCCGACGTGCTGGACCCCGCCCTGCTGCGCCCCGGCCGCTTCGACCGCCAGGTCGTGGTGCCCAATCCCGATATCCTGGGCCGCGAGAAGATCCTGAAGGTTCATACCCGCAAGGTGCCGGTGGGTCCCGACGTGGTGCTGAAGACCATTGCGCGCGGCACGCCCGGTTTCTCGGGCGCCGATCTCGCCAATCTGGTCAATGAGGCGGCGCTTCTGGCCGCCCGCCGCGGCAAGCGTGTCGTCACCATGGCCGAGCTCGAGGACGCCAAGGACAAGGTCATGATGGGCGCCGAGCGGCGTTCCATGGTGATGAGTGAGGACGAGAAGAAGCTGACCGCCTATCACGAGGGCGGCCATGCCCTGGTCGCGCTCTATTCGGATAGCCACGAGCCGCTGCACAAGGTGACGATCATTCCGCGCGGCCGTGCCCTGGGCCTTACCTTCTTCCTGCCCGAGCGGGATCGCCTGAGCATTTCCGAGAAGCAGCTGAAGGCGATGATCGCCACGGCCTTCGGCGGCCGCGTCGCCGAGGAACTGATCTTCGGAAAGGAGAACATCACCACCGGCGCCGGCCAGGACATCAAGCAGGCCACCAGCCTCGCCCGCCGCATGGTCACGGAGTTCGGCTTCTCCGACAAGCTCGGGCCGCTGCTCTACAGCGACAACGAGGAAGAGGTTTTCCTCGGTCACTCGGTGACCCAGAGGAAAAACGTCTCCGATTCGACCGCCGCCGTGATCGACGAGGAAATCCGCCGTCTGGTGGAGGAGGGCGAGAAGACCGCGCGCGACCTGCTCACCGAAAAGATCGACGAACTGCATCGCCTGGCCGAAGGCCTGCTCGAATACGAGACGATGTCGTCGGACGATGTCATGAAGGTCATCCGCGGCGAGCCGCTCAACCGCTCCTCGGGCGACGAGGCGGACCGTCCGCCGAGCCCGCCTCGCCGTGGCGCCTCCGTGCCCACGACAGAAGGCAAGGGCGATGCCCCGGGCGGTGCTGCGCCCGAGCCCCAGCCGGGCGGGTGACGAGCCGTCTGCGGCTGGTTGCCGCGGACGAGCCCCCGGCACGTCCCGGGCCGGACGAGCGCCTTTATCTCAAGCCCCTGATCGAGGCCGGCACGTCGCTGGCCTCGACCGATTCACGCCTCCTGGCAGGTACGCCTGCGCGCTTCGGCAGCGTGGAGGTGCTGACACGGGGGGCGGAAACGGTGTCCTGCGCCAGTCTCTCCCTCTCCGATCTGACGTCCTGGATCGGGCGGCTTGACCAACCCCACGCCGAGCGCGTGCTCGACCAGCTTGATCGCCTGTCCTCGCCGCGCGCGCCCTTCGGCGGTCTCGCCATGAACGGCGGGACCGTGATGGGCATCGTCAATGCGACTCCCGACAGCTTCTCCGACGGCGGCGTTGCGCTCGATCCCTGCGTCGCCGGTGAGCGGGGCAGGGCGATGGCCGGTGCCGGCGCCGCCATCCTGGATATCGGTGGCGAATCGACGCGTCCCGGCGCCGAGCCGGTCTCCCTGGCGGATGAATGCACACGCATTCTGCCCGTCATCGACGCGCTGCGCGGGGCAGGGGCGGTGCTTTCCATCGACAGCCGCAATGCCCCTGTCATGGCCGCAGCACTCGACGCCGGGGCGGCCATCGTCAACGACGTCAGCGCGCTCACCCACGATGCCGCAAGCCTGCCGCTGGTTGCCGAGCGCGCCGCGCCGGTGGTGCTGATGCACGCCCAGGGCGATCCCCGCACCATGCAGCGCGAGCCGGCCTACGGCCATGTCAGTCTGGACATCTACGACTATCTCGAGCGCCGCATTGCGGCCTGCACTGCCGCCGGAATCGCGCGGGAATGCATCGCCGTCGATCCCGGTATCGGCTTTGGCAAGACGCTTGCCCATAATCTTGTCCTGCTGCGCGACCTCAGCCTGTTTCACGGCCTGGGCTGCCCGCTGCTGCTCGGCGCCTCGCGCAAGGGTTTCATCGGTACACTGTCGGGCGAAACGGTCGCCGCGCGCCGCATGGCCGGAAGTGTGACCGTGGCCGCCTGGGGGGCACGTTGCGGGGCACACATCTTGCGTGTCCACGACGTCGCTGACACGCTGCAGGGACTCGCCGTCGCGCGGGCCATCGAGGGGATGCAGGAAACATGACGCGGAAATACTTCGGCACCGACGGCATACGCGGGCCTGCCAACACCGATCCCATGACCGCCACCGTCGCCATGAAGGTCGGCATGGCCGCCGGGCTGCAGTTCGGCGGCGCCGCGGGCATCCACCGCGTTGTCATCGGCAAGGACACGCGCCGCTCCTGCTACATGCTGGAGAACGCACTGGCTGCGGGTTTCGTCTCGGTGGGCATGGATGTCGTGCTGCTGGGGCCGATTCCCACACCGGGTGTGGCCACGCTCACCCGCTCCCTGCGTGCCGATCTGGGCGTGATGATATCGGCCTCGCACAACCCCTATCAGGACAACGGCATCAAGCTGTTCGGGCCGGACGGCTACAAGCTGACCGACGATACCGAACATGCCATCGAGGCGCGCATGGACAGCGACCTCTCCGATAGCCTCGCGCCGTCGGGTCGCCTGGGCAGGGTTTCGCGCCTGGAGGGCGCCATCGGGCGTTATTCGGAGTTCTGCAAGAGCGCCTTCCCGAAGAACATGCGCCTCAACGGCCTGCGCATCGTGATCGACGCGGCCAATGGCGCGGCCTATCGCGTGGCGCCCGAAGCGCTGTGGGAGCTGGGCGCGGAGGTCTTCCCCATCGGCGTCGAGCCCGACGGCTACAACATCAACAAGGATTGCGGCTCCACCGTGCCCCAGGTGATGCAGCGCGCGGTGCGCGAATATCGCGCCGATCTCGGCATCGCGCTCGATGGTGATGCCGACCGGGTGATGATCTCCGACGAGAAGGGCGAACTGGTCGACGGCGATCAGATCATGGCCCTGGTCAGCGGCTGGCTGCATCGGCGCGGCGAACTCCACGGCGGCGGCATCGTCGGCACCGTCATGTCGAACCTGGGCCTGGAGCGACATCTGGGCGGCCAGGGTCTCACCCTGGAGCGCACCCAGGTCGGCGACCGCTATGTCGTGGCCTGCATGCGCGAGAAGGGCTTCAACATGGGCGGCGAACAGTCCGGTCACATCATCTTCGCCGACCATTCGACCACGGGCGACGGCCTGATCGCGGGCCTCCAGGTGCTCGCCTGCCTTGTCGAGCAGGGCAAGCCCATGAGCGAGCTGGGTCACCAGTTCCACCGCGTGCCCCAGATTCTCAAGAACGTGCGCTTCGGCGGCGGCGCGCCGCTCGAAAGCGAGAGCGTCAAATCGGCCCTGAAGGACGCCCAGGAAAAGCTCGGCGATGGCGGCCGCCTTGTGGTGCGCAAATCCGGCACCGAGCCGCTGATCCGCATCATGGCAGAACACGACGATTCCAAGCTGGTTTCGGCGGTCGTCGACGAACTTGAGGCAACGATCCGCCGCGCCGCGGCCTGATCCCTTCTTCTTGCCTCACACCACCGCGCGGTAGGGCACCGGCGCGCTGTCGAGCAGGCTGGCGATGGTATCGAGGCCTGCGGCGAGATCGTCCCGGGTCATGGCACCGGTCAGCGACAGGCGCACGGCAAAGGGCGCGGGATC
>CALGGB010000028.1 GCA_937880925.1 uncultured Rhodospirillaceae bacterium
CTCAACACGAACACCGGCCGCCTTACCGAGGCGATGTTCCACGGGGTGCTGGAGGAAATCCGCCGGGCCCTGGGACTTTCCGCCCCGTCGCACTGACCAGGATCGCCACGAAGATCAGGCAGGCACCGCCAAGCGTCGCCCAGTTCACCGCCTCGCCAAAGAGCAGCCAGCCGATGGCAAGAGCCGTGACGAGTTCGGAGGCGCCCGCCACCGCCGCCCTTGCCCCGCCTGCCAGGGAAGCCCCCAGCACGATCAGTGCGGTCGCTCCAATCCCTGTCACGACCGGCAGATAGAGGGCGGCAAGCCAGCCTGCCGTGCTGTGCGGCAGCGCAAAGACCCCACCTTCGATCAGGAACAAGGGCACCACAGGCAGGCACGCGCCCAGGTTCACCCCCAAAAGGCGTATCGGCACGCTGGTTTCGACAGGCAGGCGCGACAGGCAGGAAAGGTAGAACGCATAACCCAGCGGTGCGCCGAAGGTGATCAGCACGATCAGCGGCACGTCTCCGCTGAGGCTGCCCGGCCCGACGATCAGCCCCGCCGCAGCCAGCACCATGGCAATGGCGAGCGAGGTGCGCAGTTCCAGGCGGATACCGAACAGCGCCAGTCCGACCAACAGGGTCAGCGCCGGATAGGTGTAGAAGATCAGCACTGTCAGAGATGCGGGCAGCACGGCATAGCCGCGAAAGAGGAAGATCGTGCCTGTACCAATGGCCATGCCGGCAGCCAGGGAGAGCAGGAACCCCCTCCAGGGTGCACGGCGCAACGCCAGCCACAGAACAAGCGGCGGCAGCGATCCGACGTATCGATAGAGCAGCGCCGACTCGGGATTGACGCCATCGTCATAGAGCGCCCCCAGGACCAGCGGCAGCAGGCCAAAGGCAACCGCACCGATCGCCGTCAGGACCACACCCGCGGCGGCGGGAGCCTGCCTTGCATGGTCTTGCAGAAACTGGATCACGGAATGGGTGCGCATCGCCGCCATGGGTTTTCCGCCTTAATTGACGGCACGACCGGAACTCCGTTAAGTCCTGCGCGCTCACGTCACGCGACGCAGAATTATGGAGGACGGCATGGCCGGAACGATCGAGGCACGACTTCAGGAACTGGGTATCGAGTTGCCCGCCGCCGCCGCGCCCGCGGCAAACTACGTCCCCTGGTCGATCAGCGGCAAGACGGTCTATGTCGCCGGCCAGGTCACCTTCTGGAACGGCGAGCTGAAGTATGTCGGCAAGGTCGGCCAGGAATTCTCCGTCGATGAAGGTTATCAGGCCGCCCGCCTGTGTGCGCTCAACGTCATTGCCCAGGTCAAGGCTGCTTGCGGCGGCGACCTCGACCGCGTGGTGCGCTGCTGCCGCCTGGGCGGCTTCGTCAACGCCGGCGCCGATTTCTACGATCACCCGAAGGTCATCAACGGCGCCAGCGACCTGATGGTCGAGGTCTTCGGCGACAAGGGCAAACACGCCCGCGCCGCCGTCGGCTGCTCGGCCCTGCCGCTCAATGTGGCGACCGAGGTCGATGCCATCTTCGAGATTGCCTGATCCATGAACGGCGGCGAGGCCCTGGTTGAGACCCTGGCGGCGCAAGGCGTCGACACGGTTTTCTGCGTACCCGGCGAAAGCTACCTCGCCGTGCTGGAGGCCCTGCGCCGCCGCTCCAATGCCATCCGCCTGGTGACCAACCGGCATGAGTCCGGGGCGACCTTCGCCGCCAACGCCTATGGCAAGATCGCCCGCAAGCCCGGCATCGCCTTCGTCAGCCGCGGCCCCGGCGCGACCAACGCCTCCATCGGCCTGCACACGGCCGACCAGGACAGCGTGCCCATGGTCCTGTTCATCGGCCAGCTTCCGCGCCGCGAACTGGGCCGCGAGGGCTTTCAGGAGATCGACTACGCCGCCTTCTTCGGCACCATCGCCAAGGCCGTGCTCCAGCCCATCGACCCCGCCGACGTCGCGCGCATGACTGCCGAGGCGCTGGCCATCGCCCAGGCCGGCCGTCCCGGCCCCGTGGTCGTGGTCCTGCCCGAGGACGTCACGGAAGCCGAGGCCGGCGAGGTCGCCATCCCTGCCGCCACGCCATCGTTCGAAGCCGAAGCCTCCGCGGTGCAATTGCGCCACGCGGCGGCCATGATCGACGGCGCGAAGAAGCCGCTCATCATTGCCGGCGAGATGGTGAAGTTCGAGGCAGCGACCACACGCCTCGGCGCCTTTGCCGAGGCAGCCGCCATTCCCGTCACCGCCGCCTTCCGCTGCCAGGATGTGCTCAA
Source organism: uncultured Rhodospirillaceae bacterium (assembly GCA_937880925.1). Taxonomy (GTDB): domain Bacteria; phylum Pseudomonadota; class Alphaproteobacteria; order SP197; family SP197; genus CALGGB01. The sequence goes on from CALGGB010000028.1 coordinate 2,267, forward strand.
CAACGATCATCCCGCCTATGCCGGTGTCTTTGGCCTGGGCCGTTCGCCGCATCTGACGAAGGCATGGGAAGAGACCGACCTGGTGATCCTTGTCGGCTCCCGCTTCGACGCCATCACGTCGGCCGACTTCGACCTGCGTGATCAGGGCAAGACCATCCTGATGCTGCATCCCAGTGCCGACACCGTCGCACAGGTCCAGCCGTCCTTCGGCATCGCCGCCCCGGTCGGCCCCGTGCTCGACGCCCTGATCGATGCCATCGCCATGCCGAGTGCCGAGCGTGCGGCCTGGCAGGCCGAGCAGCGCGCCGGCTTCGAGACCTTCCAGGCCGATGCGCCCAAAGCCCTGGGCAAGGTCGACATGACGGCCGTGATCCGCCATGTCGATCATGCCCTGTCGGCTGTCGATCATGTCGTCACGAACGATGCCGGCAACTTCGCGAGCTGGCTGCACCGCCACTTCCGCTGGCGCCTGCCCGACAGCCAGGCGGGCCCGATGTCGGGCTCGATGGGTTATGGCGTGCCTGCGGGCGTGGGTGCGGCCCTTGCCCGGCCCGGCGCGCGGGTGGTTTCCTTCGTGGGCGACGGCGGTTTCATGATGACCGGCCAGGAGATTTCGACCGCCGTGCAGAACAACCTGCCGCTGATCGTCATTGCCTGCGACAACGGCCACTACGGCACCATCCTGATGCACCAGCACCGTTATGCCGGCGCCGGGAACTACGCCGCCACCGTGCTCAACAGCCCGGACTTTGCCGCCCTGGGTGCGGCCTATGGCGCGAAGTCATGGAAGGTCGAAACGACCGGCCAGTTCGGCCCTGCCTTCGATGCCGCCATGGCGCATGATGGACCAAGCCTCATCCATGTCCTGACCGATATTCGCGACATCTCGGCGGGCGGCCCGCTCAAGAACTAGGAGGAGACCGGCATGACGGAGATGGAAGCCTTCATCGCGGACCTGCCGAAAGTCGAACTCCATGTCCACATTGAGGGCACCTTCGAGCCCGAGCTCATGCTCGCCATCGCCGCGCGCAACGGCCTGGCCGCGCCCTTCCCTTCGGTCGAGGAGGCACGCGCGGCCTATGCCTTCGACGACCTGCAGGCCTTCCTCGATCTCTATTACGCCGGCATGAACGTGCTGCTCGACGCACGCGACTTCCACGACCTGACCTTGGCCTATCTGGAGCGCGCCCATGCCGACAAGGTGCGCCATGCCGAGATTTTCTTCGATCCCCAGGCGCATACGGGCCGGGGCGTTGCCCTGGCGACGGTCATGGAAGGCATCTGCGGTGCGCTGGCCGAAGGCGAGCGCCGTTTCGGCATCACAACCCGCCTGATCCCCAACTTCCTGCGCGACCTGGACGAGGATTCCGCCATGGCCTGCTTCGAGGCCTGCCTTGCCCACCGCCAGAACATCTGTGGCTTTGGCCTGGATTCGGCAGAACGGGGCCATCCGCCGTCCAAGTTCGAGCGCGTTTTTGGCCGCGTCCGCCAGGAGGGTTTCCACGTCGTGGCGCATGCCGGCGAGGAAGGGCCTGCAGCCTATGTCAGCGAGGCGCTGGACCTGCTGGGTGCTGAACGCATCGACCACGGCGTGCGCGCCATGGACGATGAGGCCGTGGTCGGGCGGCTGGTTCGCGAAGGCGTGGTGCTTACCGTATGCCCGCTTTCCAATGTGCGTCTGCGTGTCGTTTCCGACATGGCCGGTCATCCGATCGGGCGCATGCTGGAACGCGGCCTGAAGGTAACGATCAACTCGGATGACCCGCCCTATTTTGGCGGTTACATCGGCGACAACTTCCGGGCTGTGGAGCAGGCATTGGGCCTCGATAGGACAGCCCTTGCTGCCATGACGCACAACGCCATTGATGGCGCCTTCATCGATGCCGGGCATCGCGCAAGACTGCATGCGGAAGTTGACGCCTATACCGGCGGCTGACCGGTGCTTTTTCGCGCTTCCGCGTATTCACGAACGCGTGAAGAATCCGTCGCTGCCGCTCTGCGGCGCGTAGATTCACCGGACATGAACGTATCCTTCCAGCCATGAGCGACGAGACGGGCCCCACCTTTCAGGCGCGCAGCATCGCCAGCATCCACCATGTGCCGGAGGATGCCTGGGACGCCTGCGCGGGTTCGGACAATCCTTTCGTCAGCCACGACTTCCTTTCGTGCCTGGAAGACAGCAATTCGGCGACGCCGGAAACCGGCTGGGCGCCCGCGCACATCCTGCTTGAGCGGGATGACGGCAAGCTGCTGGGTTGCGCCCCGGCCTACTTCAAGTCGCACTCCTACGGCGAGTTCGTCTTCGACCATGGCTGGGCCGACGCCTTCGAGCGCGCAGGCGGGCGTTATTACCCCAAGCTGCTGATCGCCGTGCCCTTCACGCCCGCGACCGGCCCGCGCCTGCTGGTGCCGCCCGGGCCGGATGCGGAGGAGCATCGCCGCCTGCTAGCGGCAACCATCATCGGTGTGGCCCAGGAAGCCGGTATCTCCACGGCGCATGTCAACTTCCCGCTGGAATCCGAATGGCGCCTGATGGGCGAGATGGGTTTCCTGCAACGCACCGGCGTGCAGTTCCACTGGGAGAATGAGGGTTTCGAGGACTTCGAGGCGTTCCTCGCCACGCTGGCCTCGCGCAAGCGCAAGGCGATCCGCAAGGAGCGGCGCGAGGCTGTCGAGGGCGGCATCGAGGTCGAGATTCTCTCAGGTGCCGACCTGACGAAGGATGTCTGGGATTCCTTCTTTGCCTTCTACCGCGACACCGGCAGCCGCAAGTGGGGCACGCCCTATCTGACGCGACGTTTCTTCGACCTGCTGGGCGAGCGTATGGGCGACAAGGTCGCCCTCGTGATGGCCCGGCGCGAGGGCCGCTGGATCGCCGGCGCGCTCAACATCGTCGGCTCCGACACCCTGTTCGGGCGCTACTGGGGCTGCATCGAGGACCACCGGCACCTGCACTTCGAGTGCTGCTACTACCAGGCCATCGACTACGCCATCGCCAAGGGCCTGGCGCGTGTCGAGGCCGGCGCCCAGGGCAGCCACAAGATCCAGCGCGGCTACATGCCGGTCCACACCTATTCGGCGCACTGGATCGAGAACGAGAGCTTCCATGCCGCCGTGAAGCGCTTCCTGGCAGAGGAATCCCAGCACGTCGACTGGGAGGTCGAGGCGATCGAGCGCGAATACTCCCCCTTCCGGAAGGGCGAGTAAGCCGCTATCAACCGCGCCCATGAAACCGGCACGCATCCACATCACGGGCGCTTCCGGGGCGGGCAGCACCACGTTGGGCCATGCCCTGGCGGACCGGCTGGACTTTCCCGTTCATGACGGCGACGACTATTACTGGCTGCCCACCAGCCCGCCCTACCGCGAGCCGCGCCCAGCGGAGGTCCGCGCCCGCCTCCTTGCCGAGATGGTGGGCGACCGGGCAGACTGGATCTTCATCGGCTCGCTGATGGGCTGGGGCGATCGCTTCATTCCCCTGCTTGATCTCGTGGTCTTTCTCTATGCCCGGGCCGATTGCCGCACGACACGGCTTCGCGAGCGCGAAAGCCGGCATTTCGGAGCCGATGCCGTCTCGCCCGGCGGCTGGCGCCACGAGGAGACCGAGCAATTTCTGGAGTGGTCGACACACTACGACGACAGCACACGCGACGGCCGCAATCTGGAGAACCAGCGGGCATGGCTGGCCGCCCTGCCCTGCGCCGTGCTGGAGCTTGAAAGCACGCAGCCCAGAGCGAATCTGGTGCAAGCCATTGTGGAGAAGCTGGAGGCCATGCAGGAGAGCCTGGCCGATTGGCCAGTTAGTTGAGCACGACCACCGCGGCGTTGAGCGACAGCGCGAAGGCGCACCAGGCGAGATAGGGCAGCATGATGACGCTGGCCGAAGGGGTATCCCACCAGGCGGCACGCTGGGTCGCAACGATGGCGGCCAGCAGCAGGACGAGGTCGATCAGCGCCAGCAGCGGCATCTGGAGGCTGAAGAAGAGCCAGCTCCAGGCGAGGTTGAGACCAAGCTGCAGGAAGAAAAGCTGCAGCGCACGGCTGCGGTTGTGACTGGCTGAACCCTTCCAGATGATCCAGAGCGCGATGCCGAGGCTGATGTAAAGCGCCGTCCAGACCGGGGCGAAGACCCAGGCGGGTGGATTCCAGGAGGCTTTCGCGAGCCCGTCGTACCAGCTACCGGGACCGGCGTCGGTCGCAATGGCCCCCATGCCTGAAACCGCCAGGCAGATCAGGATCGCGACGGGAAGCGCGAGCCAATGCCGCGGCCCGCTCCCGCGCTGCTGTAAGGCCACGGCTCAGGCCCCGCTCAGCGTCCGACCTTGGCCGGCGCCTTGGGCTTGCGCTTGCTCTTCTTGGTGCCGCCGCTGGTGAAGTCGCGGGTGACGAACTCGAAGTCGAGCTTGTCGTCCTCGCCGACCACGACACGCACCCTGCCACCGCCCACCAGGCTGCCGAACAGCAACTCGTCGGCAAGCGGCTTCTTGACCGACTCCTGGATGACGCGGCCCAGCGGACGGGCGCCGAAGTTCTCGTCGTAACCGTGACGGCCGAGCCATTCGCGCGCTTCCGTCGTCAGTTCGATGGTGACGCCGCGGTCGGCAAGCTGCGCCTCGAGCTGCTTGACGAACTTGTCGACGACATGGCCGATCGTCTCGCGCGAGAGCGGGCTGAAGCTGACGATGGCGTCGAGCCTGTTGCGGAACTCCGGCGTGAACAGCTTCTCGATGGCTTCCTTGTCGTCGCCTTCCCGCTTGCTGCGGCCAAAGCCGATGGCGGGGCGGGCGAGATCGGCGGCACCGGCATTGGTCGTCATGATCAGCACGACGTTGCGGAAGTCGATCTTCTTGCCGTTGTGATCGGTGAGCTTGCCGTAATCCATGATCTGCAGCAGCACGTTGAAGAGGTCCGGATGGGCCTTTTCGATCTCGTCGAGCAGCAGCACGACATGTGGGTTCTGGTCGACCGCGTCGGTCAGCAGGCCGCCCTGGTCGAAACCGACGTAACCCGGCGGCGCGCCGATCAGGCGCGACACGGTATGACGCTCCATGTACTCGGACATGTCGAAGCGCACGAGTTCGACGCCCATGATCGCCGAAAGCTGGCGCGCGACCTCGGTCTTGCCGACACCCGTCGGGCCGGCAAAGAGATAGCTGCCGATCGGCTTCTCGGCCTCGCGCAGGCCGGCGCGGCTCATCTTGATCGCATCGGCAAGCTGATCGATGGCATTGTCCTGCCCGAACACGACCTTCTTGAGGTCGTCCGACAGGGCCGCCAGCGAGGTCTTGTCCTTGCCCGAGATGTTCTTCGGGGGAATGCGGGCCATGCGGGCGATGACGCTCTCGACATCCTTGACGCCGATGGTCTTCTTGCGCCGGTTGGCGGGCACCAGCATCTGCGCCGCGCCGACCTCGTCCATGACGTCGATCGCCTTGTCGGGCAGCTTGCGGTCGTGGAGGTACTTGTCGGCCAGTTCCACCGCCGCCTTGATGGCGTCGTTGGTGTAGCGGATGCCGTGGAACTCCTCGTAGTAGGGCTTGAGGCCCCGCAGGATCTTCACCGCATCGGGCACCGAAGGTTCGGGCACGTCGATCTTCTGGAAGCGGCGGGCTAGCGCCCGGTCCTTCTCGAAGTGCTGGCGGTATTCCTTGTAGGTGGTCGAGCCCATGCAGCGCAGTGTGCCTTGCTGCAGCGCCGGCTTGAGCATGTTGGAAGCGTCCATGGCGCCGCCCGAGGTCGCGCCCGCGCCGATCACCGTGTGAATCTCGTCGATGAACATGATGGCGTCGGGATCGGCCTCCAGCTCGGAGACGACGGCCTTCAGGCGCTCCTCGAAATCGCCGCGGTAGCGTGTCCCCGCCAGCAGCGCGCCCATGTCGAGCGCGTAGATCGTTGCCGACTTCAGCACGTCGGGAACGTCGCCCTCGACGATGCGCTTGGCCAGGCCCTCGGCGATGGCGGTCTTGCCGACGCCGGGATCGCCGACATAAAGCGGGTTGTTCTTGGTCCGCCGGCACAGCACCTGGATGGTGCGCTCGACCTCGCGGTCGCGCCCGACCAGCGGATCGATCCTGCCAGACTTGGCCTTCTCGTTGAGGTTGACGCAATAGGCGTCGAGCGCCTCGGCACCCTGCTTGACGGGAGCCTCCTCCTCGTCCGCGCCTTTCACCGTCTTGGGCTCGGACTGGCCGGGCACCTTGGCGACGCCGTGGCTGATGTAGCTGACGGCATCGAGGCGCGTCATATCCTGCTGCTGGAGGAAATAGACCGCATGGCTCTCGCGCTCGGAGAACAGCGCGACGAGCACGTTGCCGCCGGTCACCTCGCCGCGGCCCGAGGACTGGACGTGCATGGCGGCGCGATGGAGCGCGCGCTGGAAGCCCGCGGTGGGCTTGGCCTCGACGAAGCCTTCGACGACGAGACCCGCGAGATCGTTGTCGACGAATTCCTCGACCTCGTCACGCAGGGTATCGACATCGACATTGCATGCCCGCATGACCGCGATGGCGTCATCGTCCTCGCACAGTGCCAGCAGGAGATGTTCGAGCGTGGCGTACTCGTGCTGGCGTTCGTTGGCCAGCGCAAGGGCGTGACGCAATGTCTGTTCGAGATTGGCCGACAGCATGCTGTGTTCTAATCCTTTTCCAGCGTCGCCTGCAGAGGATGCTCGTTCTGGCGAGCATAGTCTATCACCTGCGTCACCTTGGTTTCAGCGACATCGAAGGGATAGACGCCGCATACGCCGACGCCTTTCTGGTGGACGTGGAGCATGATGCGGGCGGCATCCTCCGGTCCCTTGTGAAAGTACTTCTGGAGCACGTGCACCACGAACTCCATGGGCGTGTAGTCGTCGTTGAGCAGCAGGACCTTGTACATCGACGGTTTTTTCGTCTTGGGTCGGGTCCTGGTGACAACGCCGGTATCGGGTCGCCCGTCATCGCGTCGTCTGTCGTCGCTCATGGCCGCATGGAATGGTCTGGTTTCTGACTTCGGGTTCGTGCCGCGTCGCACAATGATATTGGAT
>CALGGB010000029.1 GCA_937880925.1 uncultured Rhodospirillaceae bacterium
CGGCGGGGTCGGGCATGGCGCCTCCGGCGCCGCCCAGCGCGCCCATGTCGGGCATGCGGCCGGACTTCTGCATCTTCTTCACCTTCTTGAGCATTCCGTTCATTTCCTGGAACTGCTTCAGAAGCTTGTTGATCTCCTGGATCTGGGTGCCCGAGCCGGCGGCGATGCGTTTCTTGCGGCTGGCGTGGATGAGGCGCGGGTCGGCACGCTCCTTCTTGGTCATGGATGAGATGATGGCCTCCTGACGGGCGATCACCTTGTCGTCCATGTTGAGCGCCTTCATCTGTTTCTTGGCCTTGGCGACACCGGGCAGCATCGCCATCAGGCCGTCCATGCCGCCTATCTTGCGCAGCTGCTTCAACTGCATCGCCATGTCGTCTAGATCGAAGCTCTGGCCCTTTTCGAACTTCTTGCGGAAGCGCTCGGCATCCTCCTCGCCGATGGTCGCGGCGGCCTTCTCGACCAGGCTGACGACGTCGCCCATGCCCAGGATGCGCCCGGCGATGCGGTCCGGGTGGAAGGGCTCCAGCTCGTCCAGCTTCTCGCCCGTGCCCAGCAGCTTGATCGGGCAGCCGGTGATGGCGCGCATGGAAAGCGCGGCGCCGCCGCGGGCATCGCCGTCGACACGGGTCAGCACGATGCCGGTGACGCCGACCTTCTCCTTGAACGACTGGGCGACGTTGACCGCGTCCTGGCCGGTCATGGCGTCGGCCACAAGCAGGGTCTCGATGGGGCGGGCGGCGTCGCGCACGGCCGCGGCCTCGGCCATCAGCTCCTCATCGAGGTGCAGGCGGCCGGCGGTATCGAGCAGGACGACGTCGAAGCCGTGCAGGCGGGCGTGTTCCATGGCCCGTTTGGCGATCTCCACCGGGCGCTGGCCCATGACGATGTCGAGCACGGCAACGCCGGTCTGCTGACCCAGCACGGCGAGCTGCTGCTGAGCGGCCGGGCGGCGCACGTCGAGCGAGGCCATCAGGACCTTCTTTTTCGCCTGGGCCTCCAGCCAGCGGGCGATCTTGGCCGTGCTGGTCGTCTTGCCCGAGCCCTGCAGGCCGACCATCATGACGGCGACGGGCGGGTTGCCGGCAAGGTTGAGCCCGGCCTCGTCGGCGCCCAGCATTTCCAGCAAGTGATCGTGAACGATCTTCACGACCATCTGGCCCGGATTGATGCCGCGCAGAACCTCCTGGCCGACCGCCTTTGCCTTCACGCCGGCGATAAAGTCCTTGACCACGGGCAGGGCGACATCGGCCTCCAGCAGGGCGATGCGGACCTCGCGCAGGGCGGCATCGACGTCCTCCTCGCGCAGGGCGCCGCGCCGGCGCAGGCGGTCGAAGATGTCGTTCAGTTTGCCGCTGAGGCCGTCGAACATGGGGTTTCCCCGAAAGCTGAATGAACGTTCCGAGCCTACCATATGGGGCGCGGCAATGGCTGTGGCACCAGAGCAAATCACCTATCTGCGATTCCGCAGATAGGTGTGAATTTGCTCTATCTCATTGATGTAGAGCGGATTCACACGATCGGCCGAAACCATGAAATGGTTCCGGCCGATCGTGTGAATCCGCTCTATCGCGCGCCATGATCGAGGTCAAGGCAGCCCGGCGCCGGGCCGGTTATGCTGGCGCCATGAAGGCAAAGGACCGCAACCGGAAGGCCGAAGGCGGCCCGCGCAGGGGCGCACCATGAGCGAGGACGTCGAGGGCCGCCATACCGCGGGCCTGGCACGGGGCCTCGCCATCGCCGTGTCCCTGGCCGGCCCGCTGCTGTGGCTCGCCGCCCTGCTGCTGCCCGCGCCGCAGGGCCTGGGCGAGCCGGCATGGCAGGTCGCGGGGCTGACCGCCTGGATGGCCTGCTGGTGGATCGCCCAGCCCGTGCCGCTGGCCGCCACGGCGCTGCTGCCCATCGTGCTGCTGCCCGCTGCCGGCACATCGGGCATCGCGGCGACGGCGGCACAATACGCCCATCCCATCATCTATCTGTTCCTGGGCGGCTTCATGATCGCGCTGGCGATCGAGCGCTGCGGCCTGCACCGGCGCATCGCCCTGTCGCTGCTGCTGCGCCTGGGCACAAAGCCGGCCGCCCTGGTGGCGGGCTTCATGGCGGTTTCGGCACTGCTCAGCATGTGGATCTCCAACACGGCGACGACGCTGATGCTGCTGCCGGTGGGCGTCTCCGTGCTGGGCATCGTCGACCCCGACAATCCCGGTCACCACGGCAGGATCGCCCCTGCCCTGCTGCTCGCCATCGCCTACGGCGCCAGTCTGGGCGGCATCGCAACCCTGGTGGGTACGCCGCCCAACGCCCTGGTCGCGGCATTTCTTCAGGAAACCTACGGCATCCAGATCGGCTTTGCCCGCTGGCTGATCATGGCGCTGCCGCTGTCCCTGGTGATGCTGGTGGCCGGCTGGCTGCTGCTGACCCGCGTCATCTTCCGCCTGCCGCGCGCCCCCGTGGCGGGCGCGCGCAGCGCCATCGCCCAGCAGCGCCGCGAACTGGGGGCCATGGCCGCCGGCGAGCGCAAGGTCGCCCTCGTCGCCAGCCTGGTCGCGCTGGCCTGGATGACCCGTCCCTTGCTGCAGGGTCTGCCCGGCCTCGACTGGCTTTCCGATACCGCGATCGCCCTGATCGGTGCGCTGGGCCTGTTCCTGGTGCCCCTGGGTGACGGCAGGCGGGCGCTGGACTGGGAGGCGACACGCGGCCTGCCCTGGGGCGTCCTGGTGCTGGTGGGCGGCGGGCTGGCGCTGGCCGACGCCATCGCCGGATCGGGTCTGGGCGCCTGGATTGCCGCCGCCATGGGCGAGGCAGCAGGCTGGCCCCTGCCGGCGCTCACCCTGCTGGTGGTTGCCGCCATCGTCTTGCTGACCGAAATCACCAGCAACACGGCGACGGCGGCAACCTTCGTGCCGCTGGTCGCCGCACTGGCGGCGGGAGCGGGCATCGCGCCCACGGAACTGGCGATCCCCGCAGCGATTGCCGCGTCCTGCGCCTTCATGCTGCCGGTGGCAACACCGCCCAATGCCATCGTCTATGGCAGCGGCCTGGTCAGCGCCGGACGGATGGCCAGCGCCGGGCTGCTGTTCAACCTGATGGCGATCCTGGCCATCAGCCTTGTCATGCCGGTGGCGGCGCGCCTGGTGCTGGATTGAACCTGCCGGCGGTCAGGCCGGCGCGATCAGGCCGGTGGCGGTGCGGGCGAGCGGGTAGCCCACACGCCCTCGAACGCCCCGGCGTCGATGCCCGCGGGCACGTCGCTGCCATAGACGGCGCGGGCCTGATTGCCGCTGGCGCTGCGCATCGACCAGGCGCCCTGGCCCGGCATGGCATCGGCGTACTTGCCCAGCCAGATCGTGCCGTCGCTGCAATTGAGCGCGAAGGTGCCGAGGCTGGCCTGCGCGCCCTCCTCGCCGCTTTCCTTGACCAGGCCGCCGCTGCATCGCGCGCCATCGGACCAGATGACCTCGACCTGAGAACTGGAAGGATCGCGCACCAGCACGCCTTCCACGAGGCTGCCCTGGGTATCGAGCAGCACCAGCGGCACCTGCATGCCGCCGGCCGGCGCCGCGGCGGGCGCAGCAGCAGGCTCGGCCATGGTTCCGGCCTCGGCCTGGGCGAGGATTTCCTCGTCGGTCATCTGTTCGCGGGCCTGGGCTGCCTCGGCCTGAGCGGCTTGGGCATCGAGCATGGCCTGGGTCTCGGGGTCCCACTCGAGGAAGGAATCGCCGCTGTTGCAGGCGGCCAGAAGCCCGGTCAGCAGGACCAATGCAGTAATGCGGATCACGCGTCGTCTCCCTGGGTCATGCGGTAGTGAAAGTCACAATGGTCGGCACCCTGCATGATGGTCTGCGTTCGGGTCAGCCGGATGCGCGGATCGTACCCCTCCACGAAGGTGCCGTCACGGTTGCACGAAAGCAGAAAGCCGACCTCCTCCAGGCCCATCTCGCGGTACATCTCGGCATAACGGCAACGGGTGACGTTCGAGATGTAGTCCGTGGCGCTTGCTTCCACCGTCTCTGCCTCCAGCGCGCCGCCGGCGGTCCAGAGGTGCTGCATGGCGAGAAAGCCTTCCATGCCGCCGGGGCCGCCCTCGGCTTCTGCAAAACGCCGGCCCTCTTCGATCGCTGCATCCTTGATCGCCTTGCCGATGACGCGGTTGGCGACCTCGCGCCCGGCCTCGGCGGCCAGCGCCTCCCAGATCGGCTTGACGACCTCGGCCTGGATGCGGCGACGCTCCAGCATGGGCAGGCGGTCGAGCGTGGTCATGGCGGTTCCTCGCGGGGTGTTGGCGCAAACCACACCATGGGCCGCCCTTTCCGGCAAGGGCGCGCCATTGGACGGCGGCCGGGACGCGCCATATAAGGCCGGTCATGAACGGCATTGCATTCCTGAAGATGCACGGGCTGGGCAACGATTTTGTCATCCTGGATGCCAGGGCCCGCGACATCCCGCTCGACGCGCAAGCGATCCGCCACATCGCGGACCGCCACGTCGGCGTGGGCTGCGACCAGCTCATTCGCCTCGAGCCCTCCGACCGGGGCGATGTCTTCATGCGCATCTGGAACCCGGACGGCACCGAGGCCGAGGCCTGCGGCAATGCCACGCGATGTGTCGCCCGCCTGCTGATGGCGGAGGAAACCAACCACCGCATCGCCATCGAAACCGTGGCGGGACTGCTGGAGGGGCGCGAGAAGGACGGCGTGGTGACCGTCGACATGGGCCAGGCGCACCTTGGCTGGCAGGACATTCCCCTGGCGCGCGAGGCCGACACGATGAGCGTCGACCTGGGCGCTGTTGTGCCCGCCGTTTGCGTCAGCATGGGCAACCCCCATGCGGTGCTGTTCGTCGAGGATTGCGATGCCATCGACCTGGCGGCAGAGGGCGCCCGTCTCGAGCATCACCCGATGTTCCCGCGCCGCGCCAACATCAGCTTTGTCACGGTCGAAAGCTCTGACCGCCTGCGTTCCCGGGTGTGGGAGAGGAGCGCCGGGGCGACGCTGGCCTGCGGCTCGGCCGCCTGCGCCATCATCGTTGCCGCGGCGCGCCGCGAACTGACCGGGCGATCGGCCACAGTCGCCCTGCCCGGCGGCGAACTCGTCATGACCTGGCGCGAGGACGGCCATGTGCTGATGGCCGGGCCGACGGCGCTGTCCTATCGCGGCACGCTCGACTCTCTTACGCCGCAGGCCACCTGAGATGGCCGACGTCCTCACCTTCGGCTGCCGCCTCAACGCCTATGAGTCCGAGGTCATCCGCGGCCATCTGGGCGACAATGCCGCCGATACCATCGTCATCAACACCTGTGCCGTCACCAGGGAAGCCGAGCGCCAGGCGCGCCAGGCGATCCGTAAGGCCCGCCGCGAACACCCAGACGCGACCATCGTGGCGACGGGCTGCGCGGTGCAGATCGATCCCGACGCCTGGGCCGCCATGGGCGAGATCGACCGCCTGGTCGGCAATGCCGAGAAGCTGAAGCCCGAAACCTGGCAGGCGCCCGCCGAGGAGCGCGTCAGCGTCAACGACATCATGGCCGTGGAGGAAACCGCGGGCCATCTGGTTGCCGGTTTCGAGGAAAAGGTGCGCGCCTTCGTGCAGATCCAGAACGGCTGCGACCACCGCTGCACCTTCTGCATCATCCCCTACGGCCGCGGCCCCAGCCGCAGCGTCGCGGCCGGCGACATCGTTTCGGAAATCCGCACCCTGGTGGAGCACGGTACGCGCGAGGTGGTGCTGACCGGTGTCGACATCACCTCCTGGGGCGCCGACCTGCCCGGCAAGCCGCAACTGGGCGACCTCGCCCGGCGCATCCTCAAACTGGTGCCCGAACTGCCGCGCCTGCGCATCACCTCGCTCGACGTGGCCGAGGTCGACGACAGCCTCTACCGCGCCATCGCCGAGGAGGAGCGGCTGATGCCGCACCTGCATCTCTCCCTGCAGGCGGGCGACGCCATGGTCTTGAAGCGCATGAAGCGGCGCCACACGCCCGAGCAGGCCGTGGCGTTCTGCGAGCAGGTCCGCAGTCTGCGGCCCGAGACCGTGTTCGGCGCAGACCTGATCGCCGGTTTTCCGACCGAGACGGATGAAATGTTCGCCAACTCGCTTGCCCATGTCGGCGACTGCGGCCTCACCTGGCTGCACGTCTTCCCCTATTCGGAGCGCCCCGGCACCCCTGCCGCGCGCATGCCCCAGGTCGACAAGGCGGTGCGCAAGGAACGCGCCCGCGCCCTGCGCGAGGCAGGCGAGGCCGCCGTGGCAGCGTTCCTCGCCGGACGCGTCGGCAAGCTTGAAAACGTGCTGGCCGAGAGCGCAGAGATCGGCCGCACCGCGCAATACGCCCCGGTACGCCTCGCCACGCCAGCCACGACCGGCGCGATGTTCGATGCGACCATCGCGGGAGCCAACGCCACCACCCTGCTGGCGAGCGCTGCCTGATGAGTGAGGGTGGCTGGTTCTCGCGCCTGAAGTCCGGCCTGTCGCGCTCGTCCGGGCGGCTGACCGAATCCATCGGCGCCATCTTCACCAAGCGCAAGCTGGACGATGCCGCGCTGGAGGAGCTGGAGGAGGCCCTGATTGCCGCCGACATCGGCGTCGCCACGGCGGCCAAGCTCACCGGCGAACTTTCCAGGAAGCGCTTCGGCAAGGACGTCAGCCCTGAAGAGGTCAAGCAGGACCTGGCCGATGCCGTGACCACCATCCTGGAGCCGCTTGCCGTCCCGCTCGCCATCGACCCGGCGCGCCGGCCTCATGTCGTTCTGATGATGGGCGTCAACGGCACCGGCAAGACGACAACCATCGGCAAGCTGGCCAAGCACTACACCGACGCCGGTCTCAAGGTCGTGCTCGCCGCCGGCGATACCTTTCGCGCCGCTGCGATCGAGCAACTCCAGATCTGGGGCGAGCGCACCGGCGCCACCGTGGTCTCGGGCAAACAGGGTGCGGATGCCGCCGGCCTGGCCTATGGCGCGATGGAGACGGCAAAGCGCGAGAACGCCGACCTGCTGCTGATCGACACCGCCGGGCGCCTGCACAACAAGGACAACCTGATGGCCGAGCTGCAGAAGATCCTGCGGGTCATCGCCAAGCTGGACCCGGAGGCGCCCCACGACCGCATCCTGGTGCTGGACGCCACCACCGGCCAGAACGCCCACGCCCAGGTCGAGACCTTCAAGGCGATGTGCGAGGTTTCCGGCCTGGTCGTCACCAAGCTCGACGGTTCGGCCAAGGGCGGCGTCATCGTGGGCCTGGCCGACAGGTTCGGCCTGCCGATCCACGCCATCGGCGTCGGAGAAGGCGCCGAAGACCTTCGGCCGTTCTCGGCACGCGACTTCGCCAGGTCGCTGATGGGGCTGGGCTGAGGGCAGCCCGCTCGGGCGCAGGCACCAGCGTTTCCATACTGGCAGGGGATTGGCACAGAAGATGCTTCGTTCCGTCCAGGCAGCATCGGTCACCTCCGATCCGATTGCGCCTGAAATGGATGGATTGAAGACCATGTCGCTCTCGAACCGCTGGAACAGCCTGTCGCGCCTCAACCGCACCCGGGTTCTGGTTGCGGTCTTTCTCGTGAGCTGCGTTGCCGTGGCTGCGGGCGTCCCGATCCTGCTTTTCTCCAACGTGATCTAGGATCGCAACCGTCCCATTTTGACGCAAGACGGCTCCCGCGGTCCGGGGTGCCGTGACTTGCCCCCGAACACGACCCAAGCGATGCTTGCGGCGGGCACTCGGGGAGGTTTGCGATGGGCGATGTTCTGATTCACAACGTCAAGGTGCTGGATGCGACCGGCGCCAAGCCGTTCGCCGGCGCCGTGCGGGTGCGGGGCAACCGCATTGCCGAGGTCATCAAGGGCCCGGTCAAACCCGGTAACGGCAGGACCGACGTGGTCGACGGCGGCGGCGCGACGCTGATGCCGGGGCTGATCGAGGCCCATGCCCACATCAGCTTTGCCAACACGCCCGATCTCGATTCGCTCGGCAACATCCCGCCCGAGGAACACACGCTGCTGACGGCCCGGCATGCCAAGCTGATGCTGGACCAGGGCTTCACCGCGTGTTGCAGCGCCGCGGCGGCAAAACCCCGGCTGGACATTGTCATCCGCAACGCCATCGAGGCAGGGGAAATTCCCGGTCCACGGCTGCGCGCGGCGACGCCGGAGATGACCGTCACCGCGGGCCTGGGCGATGTGCGTCTCTCGCACCTGCACCGCGAGACCTTTGCCATCATCTGCGACGGGGCCGACGAGTTCCGCCGCACCAGCCGCATGATGGTGCGCGAGGGCGTCGATATCCTGAAGATCAATCCCTCGGGCGACGAGTTCGTGCCCCATGCCCGGGCCGAACGCACGGTGATGACGCAGGAGGAGGTCGCGGCGGTCTGCGAGGTCGGCCGCGCCTTCGGCAAGACGGTCGCGGCGCACGCGCGCAGCGCCGAAGCGGTGAAGCTGTGCGTGAAGAACGGCGTCACCAACATCTACCACGCCACCTTTGCCGATGAGGAAGCCCGCGACCTGCTGGAATCCAAGAAGGACGAGGTCTTTGTCGCGCCGACCTTCGGCGTCACATGGACGACGCTTTACGAGGCCTCGCCCTGGGGCATCACCACCGAGATCGCCACGAACCTCGGCATGAAGCGCGAACTCGATATCGGCATCGAGACGATCAAGGACCTGAAGAAGCGCGGTGTGAAGATCCTGCCCGGCGGCGACTACGGCTTTGCCTGGAACCCGGTGGGCACGGACGCGCGCGACATGGAGCATTTCGTCAAGCTGCTCGACTACACGCCCATGGAGGCGATCCAGGCCTGCTGCGCGCTCGGCGGCGAAATCATGGGCATGGCGGGCGAACTGGGCCAAATCCGCAAGGGCTGGCTTGCCGACCTGATCCTGGTCGACGGCGATCCCCTGAAGGACATCGCGATCCTGCAGGACGCCCGGCGCCTGAGCGGCATCATGAAGGACGGCGCCTTCCACAAGCGCCCGCCCGAACCGCGCTCCGGGACGCAGAGGAAGGCGGCATGAGCGCGGAACCCATCGGCCCCCACGACCTGGGCGGCGCGCAGGCCGGGCCGGTCGAACTCCATGAACACGCCGTGGCGCACTGGGAAAAGCAGGTCGATGCCATGATGACCCTGCTGTCCGAGCGCGGTCACCTGAAGGTCGACGAACTGCGCCGGGGCATCGAGACCCTGGGCGAGGACGCCTACGAACGCCTCTCCTACTACGAGCGCTGGGCGCAATCGATGACCACGATCCTGCTGGAGAAGGGCATCGTCACGCCCGGGGCAATCACGGCCAAGGTCGCCGAGATCAAGGCGCGCCAGCCATGAGTGAGCCCCGTTTCGCTCCCGGCGCGCGCGTCACCGTGGCGACCCGCCGCCCCGCCTGCCATCACCGGGCGCCGGCCTACATCAAGGGGCGCACCGGTATGGTGGAGCGCCTGTGCGGCACCTTCGGCAACCCGGAAACCCTGGCCCACGGCGGCGACGGCCTGCCCGCCCAGCCGCTCTACCGCGTGCGCTTTGCGGCTCGTGAGCTATGGGGCGACCGCGCCGAACGGGACGGGGACGCGGTGGAGGTCGAGGTCTACGAGCACTGGCTGGAGGCTGCGTCATGAGTGGCGATCACGAGCATGGGCACGACCATGCCCATCCCCATCCTTTCCAGCCCGACGACGATGCCGGCGGGCTGACCGAACACATGGCGCTGGTCGCGGCGGTGCGCGAACTGCTGATCGAGGGCGGCATCTACACGGCCGAGGACGAACGGCGCGCCATCGAGCGCATGGACGCGCGCAGCCCGGCGGCCGGTGCACGCATGGTCGCCCGCGCCTGGGTCGACCCGGCCTATCGCGACCGTCTGCTCGCCGACGGCAGCGCGGCGGCACGCGAACTGGGCATCGAGGTTGGCCCGACCCGGCTGATCGTGGTGGAGGACACCGCCGAGGTGAAGAACGTCATCGTCTGCACCCTGTGCTCCTGCTATCCGCGCTGGGTGCTGGGCCTGCCCCCGGCCTGGTACAAGGCACGCGCCTACCGCGCCCGCGTCGTGGTGGAGCCCCGCGCCGTGCTCGCCGAATTCGGCACGGAGCTGCCCGAGGGCATGGCTGTACGGGTCCACGATTCGACCGCCGACATGCGCTACATGGTGCTGCCCGCACGCCCGGAAGGCACGGAAGGCTGGGGCGAGGAAGCGCTGGCCGCCATCGTCAGCCGCGACTGCATGATCGGCGTCGCCATGCCCGATCCGGCCCAATCCGCCGCCTGAGCTTGCATTCGGGGTGCCTGCCACTTATGTCAGGCCTCACCCCTACCCCAATCCGGGAAGCGATTTTCATGACCCTGCAGGACCTGCGCATCGTCGCCGACGACGAGGACGACGATAAGGACAAGGACAAGGCCGAGACGGCCAAAAAGGAAGAGAAGAACCGCGCGGTTCAGAAGATACTCTTCGATTCCCGCACGATCCTGCTGTTCGGCGAGATCAACGAGAAGGTCGCGCGCGAGACGATCTCCCAGCTTCTGGCCATGGGCGAGGAAAGCCGCGATCCCATCCGCATGGTGATCAGCTCGCCCGGCGGCCATGTCGAATCGGGCGATGCCATCCACGACATGATCCGTTTCGTGGTCGCGCCCGTGAAGGTGATCGGGACCGGCTGGGTCGCCAGCGCCGGCGCCCACATCTACCTGGCCGCCGCCAAGGAGAACCGTTACTGCACGCCCAACACCCGCTTCCTGCTGCACCAGCCCATGGGCGGCGTCGGCGGCAAGGCGACCGAGATCGACATCGAGGCCAAGGAAATCCTCAAGATGCGCGACCGCCTGAACAAGGTGATCGCCGAGGAGACCGGCCAGCCCATCGAGCGCGTCGCCAAGGACACCGACCGCAACCACTGGATGGGTCCGGAAGAGGCCAAGGACTACGGCATGGTTTCCCACATCATCGATACCTTCGACGAAGTGAAGTGAGGCCAACAGTCCGCGGCACTGCGCCGCGCTGAACCAACGTCATCGGCCCATGCCAGCGCAACCAGCGCGGCATGGGCCGTTTGTTTTCTAGCGATAGTCGCCGGTTTCGCCGGCAGGGTTTGTGCGCGCGGCGATGTCGCCGCTGTCGCGCGCCTCGCGCCAGTGGTTGAGCGCCCAGCGCACCGAGGGAAATGCCAGCTCGCCCCACGGGATGTCGTCCCAGGCAAACAGGCCGACTTCGCTGGTCTCATGACCCGCGTAAACATGAGGCGAGACCAGACGGGCGGCATAGATCACCTGGACCTGACTGATGCGCGGAATGTTGTAAACGGCCAGCAGATGATCGAACTCCAGTTCGGCCCCTGACTCCTCGCGCGCTTCGCGCCGCGCGCCCTCCTCGGTCGTCTCGTTGTTTTCCATGAAATCTGCCGGGAGGGTCCAGAAACCCTTGCGCGGTTCGATATCGCGGCGCACCAGCAGGATGGACTCCTGCCAATGGGCGACCGAGCCGACCATCACCTTCGGGTTGGAATAGAGGATGAAACCGCAATCGGTGCAGACCAGGCGTTCCCTGGTATCACCTTCGGGCACCGTGGCCACGATGGGCCCCTGAGGCGTCGTTTCAGCCATACGAAATCATAGAGCAGGAATGCGGAGGATCGAACCGCCTGTTGCGGGCAAAAATTGGACGCAGCCCGGCCTTTGGGGTGCCGGGCTGCGTCGCTGATGCGATCAGGCTACCGGGGGGCGCCAGCCTGATCGCTACGACGGCGGCTCTGAAGGGAGTCGCCAGCCGCCGCCGCATAGCATTGGAATCAGGTGCTGGAATCGTCGTCGGTCGCGTCGTCCCAGGCTTCCTCGAGATCCTCCATCGCCTCATCGAAGGCTTCCGAGGCGTCTTCCCAACTCTCCTCGGTTGCGTCCTCGACATCGGCCCAGGCTGCCTGGACTTCGGCCCAGGCGGAGTCGACGGCATCATCAACTCCATCGGTTTCGGCATCGTGTTCGTCGACACGGGCCTGCCAGGCTTCCATGGAATCGTTCATTTCGGCGCGGCGGTTGTCGATGTCGGCACCGATGCCTGCAGTCGTATCATCAGCCGAAACGAGGGGCGCGGTGCCGGCAAACGCAAGAACGATGGCGGTTGAGGCAAGCAGGGTCTTGATCGACATGGTGGATCTCCTTGGTCGTGATCTCTTGCAGGTTCAACGCACCACGACGGCGCTGGTTCGCGGCAAAACGAACCTTTATCCGCCTCGCCCGTTGCCTCTCTGCGCAACACACCAAAGAGATCATCAGGGGTAGTGAAACGATGTTGATCTGGGCGGCCATCAGCCTTTCGTTTGCCATTGTCACCAGCCTGGTGGGTTTCGGTGGTGGCGACGGCCTGGTCGCGGAATCAGCGCGCGTCCTTGCCGTTGTTTTCCTCCTGCTGTTCCTTGCCGCGCTGGTGGCCGACAACCTGCCTCCGCTGCACCGCCGACGCTGAAAGCCGATCAGGCCATTCTGCGGCCACAGCCTTGACACAGCCTTGGCACAATCGATATTTTGTCAATTATTACTTATAGTTAGATAGTCTCTGGGCTTTTGCCCCGACACTGCCTCCATCGACAATGCCTGGCCTCTCCACCACCTGACTTGTGCAGCCAACAACACGGCCCGCACGGGCCGGGGAAACGGAGGATCAAGCATGACCGCCTCGATCGTTCACGACGAAATCACCGACCACCTGGCCGACCTGGAGCGCTTCGCGCGCTGGCTGGTGGGACCGGGCCACGGCGTAGAGGCTCAGGATCTGGTGCAGGATTGCGTCGAGCGCGCCCTGGTGCGGGCCGATCAATTCGAGCCGGGCACGAATCTGCGGACCTGGCTCATGACGATGATGCGCAACATCTTCCTGTCGCGGAAACGCCATGACCAGGTTAAACGCCGCTATGCCGAGCGCCAGAAGCAGGCGCCGGTACCGACACAGGCGCCCAGCCAGTTCGTGCATGTCATGCTGGGCGAAACCTCCAGGGCGCTGGCCGCACTATCCGATCAGGAAGCCGAAACGATCCGCTACCTGGTCATCCAGGAGCAGCCACACATCGCGCTGGCCAAACACCACAACGTGCCGCTGGGCACCATCAAATCCCGCCTCTCGCGTACCCGCGCCAAGCTGCGAACCAGTCTGGGCGTCAACAACGACGAAGCCTTCGGGCCTCTCGCGGCGTGAGATGAACGGAACGACCCGTCGACGGCTGCGTTAGGAATCCCGTGGTTCATCCACGCAATGACCGAAAGGAGCACGCCATGAACGATCTCCAAATCAAGGGTGACTGGAACCAGACCAAGGGCAGCATCAAGCAGGCCTGGGGAGACCTTACCGATGATGATGTGACGGCCATTGAAGGCCGCCGCGATCGGCTGGTGGGCGCCATCCAGAAGCGTTACGGCGTTGCTCAGGAAGAAGCCGAGCGTCAGGTCGACCATTGGATGGGCAAGGCCTGATAGCTGCTCACACGCATTCCGCAAACCGATAAGGGAGACCTTCCATGATTGGATGGGTTCTGACATTTCTCGTGCTGGCCCTGATCGCCGCCGTTCTCGGATTCGGCGGTATCGCCAGCGCCTTCGCCGGGGTCGCCAAGATCCTGTTCGTGATCTTCCTGGTGCTGTTCGTGGTGTCGCTGATCTTCGGCGGCCTGCGCCGTCGTCGCCCACCCGCCTGAGCGAGGTTGCGAGACCAAAGGAAAAGGCCCGCCGGGTGACACCGGCGGGCCTTTTCTGTTGTGCGGCGGAACGAAGCGGCCGACTTCTTACATGCGGGCGATCGCTCTGGAGATCGCCGCGTCGATCTCGTCGGCCATTTTTTCAAGCCCGCTGCGATGACTGTCGCGGTTGGCGTGATCCCTTTCGGCTTCGTCCAGGCCCAGGCGCAGATCGCGCAGGCGGTCATGGGCAACGGCTGATTCCTGCTTGCGCTCGGGCGCACCCGCCATACGGCGTTCGCCGCTGTCGGCGCGCTTGCGCAGGTTGTCGATCCAACCGGCCGTCTCGGCATGCATCTCACTCATGGCAATTCTCCTCGTGCAGGGTTGGTCCTGCCCATGCAACGCACAAGGACGGGCTGTGTTCGCCCGCGCTAGTCGCCCTGCCAGGAGATGCGCCAGACGACCTGCGCACCGTCGTCGGCCACAAGCAGGCTGCCGTCGGCCGCGACCGCCAGTCCCACGGGACGGCCATAGAGCTCCGCCTGGCTGTTCCCCGCGAACCAGAAGCCGGTCGCGAAATTCTCGTAGCCCCCGGCGGGACGGCCATCCTCGAAACGGACCCGCACGATCTTGTAGCCGGTCGGCACGCTGCGGTTCCACGAGCCGTGGAGAGCGACGAAGGCATCGCCCCGATAGTCCTGCGGGAAACTGCCATCCTCATAGAAGACCAGGCCGAGCGGCGCCGAGTGCGACTGGAACATCACGTCGGGCAGCATGGTGGCCGCCACCAGGTCGGGCGCGCGGTCGCCGAACTCGGGATCGGGAATGCCGCCGGCATAGGCATAGGGCCAGCCGTAGAACGCCCCCTCTTCCACACGCGTCAGATAGTCGGGCACAAGATCGTCGCCATAGCCGTCACGCTCGTTGACAACGGTATAAAGCGCGCCGGTTTCAGGATGTACGGCCAGACCGACGGGGTTGCGCAGCCCTGCGGCAAAGGTCTGCTGGCCTGATCCGTCAGCGGAGAATACCTGGACCGTGGCGCGCGGCTCGTCCTCCACCGCCAGGTTGTTGCGCGAGCCGATGCCGACATAAAAGCCGCCATCGGGCGCGGCCGCCAGGGTGCGGGTCCAGTGCCCCGAACCGTCACCGAAGGCATCCGGCTGGGTGATCATCTCCGGGCGGTCCCGGGCCTGAAGATCGCCCGACGCGTAGGCAAAACGCCAGATGCCCTGGGTATCGGCGACAAAAAGCGCGCCGTCCCCAAAGACCATGCCCGTGGGCCGGCTGAGGCCGCTCCAGTAGGTTGTCACGGTTTCGGCAACACCGTCGCCGTCGCCATCGCGCAGCACACGCAAGGCACCGCTTCGGCTTTCAGCCAGGAAGACATCGCCGTTCGGCGCGACGGCGAGCCAGCGGGCATGCTCGAAGCCGGTGGCGAACAGATTGACCGCAAAGCCTTCCGGCAGGTTCAGCACCGGAGGATCGGGGATTGGCGCAAAGCTGCGCCCGACCGAGACGCTGTCGCTGGCGAACGGCGGTGGCAGGTCGGCCGGCAGGATCAGAAAGCGATGACCGACCGGTTCGTTGGGTTCGGAGAGATCGGTCTGAGCCCAGGCCGGAGCGGTCAGGACGAGCAGAAAGATAAACGTGCGGATCATGATCATGCCCCATTGTCCTCCGCCATGGCTCGTGCGCCAAGCGGTCCGCGATGGGCTTGCCGTGCGCGCCTTGCGCGCCAACCGTGGCGCGGGCACTCTCAGGGCCATGCAAACCGTTCCCGACGCCTGCCTGCGCCTTGCCCATCGCCTTGCCGACGCGGCAGGCGAGATCATCCGGCCGCGCTATCGCCAGCCGTTTACCAGCGAGCTCAAATCCGACAACAGCCCGGTGACCGAAATCGACATGGCGGTCGAGACGCGGCTGCGCGAGATCGTAGCCGCCGAGGCGCCCGATCACGGCTTCATCGGCGAGGAGTTTCCGCCCGAGAAGGCCGATGCCGAGTTCGCCTGGGTGGTCGACCCGATCGACGGCACCGTCGCCTTCATGTGCGGCATGCCGCTGTTTGGCACGCTGATCGCCCTGCGCCACGGCGGCGAGTATGTGCTGGGTGTCATCGATCAGCCCATCACCAACGAACGCTGGATCGGGGCCGACGGTCACGGCGCCTTTCTCAACGGTGTGGCGATCCGCACCCGCGCCTGTCCCGACATCGCCCAGGCGGTCGTCACCAGTTCCGGCCCCGACGACTACGCCCGCGAGGAGTATCCGGCGATGCGGCCGGTCCACCAGGCGGGCAAGTGGATCCTTTACGGTACCGCGTGTTACGACTACGGCCTTCTCGCGATGGGCTTTCAGGACATCGTGGTCGATGCCCAGCTTGGCGAGCACGATTTCGCCGCGCCGGCGGCGGTGATCCGCAATGCCGGCGGCGCGACCTGCGACTGGCAGGGTCGGCCACTCGACGGCAACAGCGACGGACGTGTGCTGATGGTCGGCGATCCGGCCCTGCTGTCCCCCTGCCTGGAATTGCTTCATGGATAACAGGTGCGTGAGGGCGGGGCCGCCTCACGCGGGCGTGAGCGCCCTTGCCCGGTTTTCGACATGTTCGGGCCCCAGACCGGTCTCCACGTTGACCGGTCGTCTCTGAGGGAGTTTGACGATGCGCAGTCTTGCCGTGTTCCTGATCCTGGCTGCGGCCGCCCTGCCGGGCCGCGCAGAGGAAGCCGCAACCACCATCAGCCATGGTCTCTCCATGTATGGCGACCTGAAGTACGGCGAGGGGTTCGAGCATTTCGACTACGTCAATCCGGACGCGCCCAAGGGCGGCGAGGTCAAGCAGTGGGCCTTCGGCGGCTTCGATTCCCTCAATCCCTTCATCCTGAAGGGTAATCCCGGCGCCGGCACGGGCCTTGTCTATGACAGCCTGCTGAAAAGTTCCGACGACGAAGCCTTTTCCGAATACGGCCTGCTGGCCGACAGCATCGAGGTGCCGGAAGACCGCTCCTGGGTCGCCTTCCACATCAATCCCGACGCCCGCTGGCACGACGGCGAGCCGGTCACGGTGGAGGATGTGATCTGGACCTTCGACACGCTCAAGACCGAGGGCCATCCCTATTACCGCGCCTACTACGCCAACATCGTCTCGGCCGAGGACATCGGCGAGGGCTGGGTGCGCTTCAACTTCGATGCCCCGGGCAACCGCGAACTGCCGCTGATCATGGGCCAGATGCAGGTGCTGCCCAAACACTGGTACGCGACCCGCAACTTCGCAGACGCCAGCCTGGAACCGCCGATGGGCAGCGGTCCCTATCGCATCAGCGCGGTCGATCCAGGCCGCTCGATCACCTATGAACGGGTCGCCGATTACTGGGGCGCAGATCTGCCGGTGAACAGGGGCTTCTTCAACTTCGACACCATCCGCTACGACGAATACCTGGATTTCGACGTCGCCCTGGAGGCCTTCAAGGCACACGAGTACGACTTCCGCCAGGAGAACAACTCCAAGCTCTGGGCGACCGCCTACACCGGGCCGGCCTTCGACAACGGGCTCGTGGTGACCGAGGAGATTGCCAACCAGGTTCCCACGGGCATGCAGGGATTCGTCTTCAACACGCGCAAGCCGATCTTCCAGGACCCAAGGGTGCGCCAGGCGCTGGGTTATGCCTTTGACTTCGAGTGGTCGAACAAGAATCTGTTCTACGATCAGTACACCCGTACGCAGAGCTATTTTTCCAACTCGGAACTGGCCTCCTCCGGCCTGCCGAGCGAAGCCGAACTGGCCCTGCTGGAGCCGTTGCGCGGCCAGATCCCCGACGAGGTCTTCACCACCGAGTACCGGGCACCTGAAACCGACGGCAGCGGCAACCCGCGCGCCAACCTGAGAAAGGCCCAGCAGCTTCTTCAGGAAGCCGGCTGGACCGTGCAGAACGGCGTGCTGACGGGCCCCGGCGGCGAGAAGATGGAATTCGAAATCATGCTGGTGCAGCCGGCCTTCGAGCGCATCGTGCAACCCTTCGCGCGCAACCTGGAAAAGCTCGGCGCCAAGCCGACGATCCGCATCGTCGATGCCTCCCAGTACCAGTCGCGGATGGACAACTTCGAGTTCGACGTGGTTGTCGGCAGCTGGGGGCAATCGCTGTCCCCGGGCAACGAGCAGCGCGATTTCTGGGGTTCGCAGGCCGCCGATACTCCCGGCAGCCGCAATCTGATCGGGATCAAGGATCCGGCAATCGACAGCCTGGTCGACGCCATCATCTACGCAAAGGACCGCGAGGCTCTGGTCACGGCCACCCATGCGCTCGACCGCGTGCTGCTGTGGAATCACTACGTGATCCCGAACTTCCACATTACCTACTTCCGCGTCGCCTACTGGGACAAGTTCGGACGACCCGAGATCAACCCGCCCTACGCACTGGCCTTCGACACCTGGTGGGTGAACCCGGACGAGGAGAAGGAGCTGCAGGCCGAGGAACAGGCCATCGGCATCGGCGGCGACTGAGCAGGCAGGGACCCGGGGGCACCGCCATGCTGGCCTATATCGTCAGACGCCTGCTGTTCATCGTGCCGACGCTGTTCGCCATCATGGTGATCAACTTCGTCATCGTGCAGTTCGTGCCCGGTGGTCCGGTGGAACGGCTTCTTGCCGAACTGCAGGGCGTCGGCGTGGAGGCCACGGCACGCGTTTCGGGCAGCAGCGGCGGTGGCGAGATCACCGGCAATGCCGGCAGTTCCAGCGGCGACAGCATCTACCGCGGCGCCCAGGGCCTGCCCGAGGGTTTTGTCGAGGAACTGGAGAAGATGTACGGCCTCGACAAGCCGCCGGTCGAACGCTTCTTCCTGATGATGGGCAACTATCTCACCTTTGACTTCGGCGACAGCGCCTTCCGCGACCGGGCCGTGGTCGACCTGGTGCTCGACAAGATGCCGGTCTCGGTGTCGCTGGGCATCTGGACGACGCTGATCGTCTATCTGGTCTGCATCCCGCTCGGCATCGCCAAGGCAGTGCGCGACGGCAGCCGCTTCGATGTCTGGACCAGTGCTGCGATCATCGTGGGTTACGCCATCCCCAGCTTCCTGTTCGCCCTGCTGCTGATCGTGGTCTTTGCCGGCGGCACCTATCTCTCCTGGTTCCCGCTGCGCGGTCTGGTCAGTTCCGGCTGGGATCAGATGAGCACGGTGGATCAGATCCTCGACTACTTCTGGCATCTGGCGCTGCCGCTGACCGCGCTGGTGATCGGCAGCTTCGCGACACTGACCATGCTGACCAAGAATTCCTTCCTCGACCAGATCAAGAGCCAGTACGTCGTCACCGCACGCGCCAAGGGCCTGACCCAGAACGAGGTGCTCTACCGCCACGTCTTCCGTAACGGCATGCTGATCATCATCGCGGGTTTTCCCAGCGCCATCGTCGGCATCCTCTTCACCAGTGCCCTGCTTATCGAGATCATCTTCTCGCTCGATGGCCTGGGCCTGCTGGGCTATGAGGCCGCGATCAACCGCGACTATCCCGTGATGTTCGCCACGCTCTACATCTTCACCCTGCTCGGCCTGGTGATGAACCTGATCGGCGACCTGATGTACGTGCTGGTCGATCCCCGCATCGACTTCGAGAGCAGGGACGTCGGGTGATGGGCAGGATGCAGTCATTCCTTCTTCGCCGGCCCTCCCCTCTTGAGGGGGAGGGTTGCGCAGGCTTGGCGCGACACGGTCGCGCCCCAGCCGAGGCTGGGCGGGGGTTGACCGCGCAGCGGGAACACCGTGCCGGCCCGGCATCCGCGCTGCGCGCGGTTCCCCCCCAACCCAGCCCTCCCCCTCCAGGGAGGAGGGAGAAGCGGATGGAGGCCCGGCCATGAGCCTCCTTGCCCGCATGGATCCGATCACGCGGCGGCGTCTGGCGAACTTCAAGGCGAACCGGCGCGGCTACTGGTCGTTCTGGATCTTCCTGTTCCTCTTTGCCGCCACCCTGCCGGCCGAGTTCCTGGCCAACGACAAGCCGCTCTTCGTCTGGTTCGAGGGCGAGGCCTATGTGCCGGTGCTCAACGCCTACCCGGAGACCGACTTCGGCGGCGACTTTGCGACCGAGGCCGATTACCGCGATCCCTTCGTTGCCGATCTGATCAAGGAAAAGGGCGGCTGGATGATCTGGCCCCTGATCCCCTACAGCTACGACACGGTGAACTGGGATCTGACGACGCCGGCCCCATCGCCGCCGACCTTCGAGAACTGGCTGGGCACCGACGATCAGGCCCGTGATGTCAGCGCACGGCTGGTCTATGGCTTCCGCATCTCCGTACTCTTCGGCCTGGCGCTGACCGCCTTTGCCTCCGTGCTGGGTGTCGCGGCGGGCGCGGTGCAGGGCTACTACGGCGGCTGGGTCGATCTGTTGGCCCAGCGCGCACTGGAAGTCTGGTCGGGCATTCCCGTGCTCTACATCCTGATTATCCTGGCCAGCGTCATCGTGCCGGGCTTCTGGACTCTGCTGGCGCTGATGGTGCTGTTTTCCTGGACCGCACTTGTCGGCCTGGTACGCGCCGAGTTCCTGCGCGCGCGCAACTTCGACTACGTGCGCGCCGCAAGGGCCCTGGGTGTGACCGACGGCGTCATCATGTGGCGCCATGTCCTGCCCAACGCCATGGTCTCCACCCTCACCTTCCTGCCCTTTATCCTGAACGGCTCGGTGACGACGCTGACGGCGCTGGATTTCCTGGGTTTCGGCCTGCCGCCGGGTTCGCCTTCGCTCGGCGAACTGCTGAACCAGGGAAAGAACAACCTGCAGGCGCCCTGGCTTGCGTTCTCCGGCTTCATTGTGGTCGCCATGATGCTGACCCTGCTCACCTTCACCGGCGAAGCCGTGCGCGACGCCTTCGACCCCCGGAAGCTGCCGTCATGAACCTGCTCGAGATCAGGGACCTTGCCACCCGCTTCACCGTCGAGGGCCGCGCCATCGAGGCGGTGCGCGGCGTCTCCTTCACGATCGGCGAGGGCGAGACGGTGGCTCTGGTCGGCGAATCCGGCTCGGGCAAGTCGGTGACCGCGCTCTCGGTGCTCCAGCTTCTGCCCTATCCCATGGCGAGCCACCCGGCGGGCTCGGTGAAGTACCGCGGCGAAGAGCTGATCGGCGCGGCGGACCGCAAGCTGCGCCAGGTCCGCGGCAACAAGATCTCCATGATCTTCCAGGAGCCGATGACCTCGCTCAATCCGCTCCACACCATCGAGAAGCAGATTTCCGAGGCGCTGCTGCTGCACAAGGGGCTTTCCAGGAGTGCCGCACGCAAGCGGACCCTGGAACTGCTCGATCTGGTCGGCCTGTCGGGTCTGAAGGGCCGTCTTGGCGACTATCCCCACACCCTGTCGGGCGGCCAGCGCCAGCGCGTGATGATCGCCATGGCCCTGGCCAACGAACCCGACCTGCTGATCGCCGATGAACCGACGACGGCGCTAGACGTCACCGTGCAGGCCCAGGTGCTGAAGCTGCTGAAGGAGCTTCAGGCCAAGCTCGGCATGGCGATCCTGCTCATCACCCACGATCTCAACATCGTGCGCCGCTTCGCCGACCGGGTCTGCGTCATGAACGACGGCCTGATCGTCGAACAGGGCGAGGTGGAGACGGTCTATACGCAGCCGCAGCACGCCTACACCAGGCACCTGCTGGCAAGCGAACCCAAGGGGCGTCCCGAACCGGCACCGCAGGGCACGAAGCCGCTGGTGACGACCGACGACCTGAAAGTCTGGTTCCCGGTCAAGAGCGGCGTCTTCAGCCGCGTGAAGGACCACATCAAGGCGGTCGACGGTATCACCCTGGATGTCCATCCGCGCCAGACCCTGGGCGTGGTCGGCGAATCGGGCTCGGGCAAGACGACACTGGGCCTGGCCATCCTCCGCCTGATCTCCAGCAAGGGTCCGATCCTCTACGAGGGCCGGCCGCTGCAGGACCTGGGCTTCAAGGAGTTGCGGCCGCTGCGCCGGGAACTGCAGGTGGTGTTCCAGGACCCTTACGGTTCTCTGTCCCCGCGCATGTCGATCAAGGACATCATCGGCGAAGGTCTGAAGGTCCACGACATGGGTGGCAGCGAGGCCCAGCGGCGCGACCTGGTGGCCGGCGCGCTCGACGAGGTCGGCCTGGAGCCGGCGATGATGGACCGCTACCCGCACGAGTTCTCCGGCGGCCAGCGCCAGCGCATCGCCATCGCCCGCGCCATGGTGCTGCGCCCTCGCTTCGTCGTGCTGGACGAACCGACCAGCGCCCTCGACATGAGCGTCCAGGCCCAGATTGTGGAGCTGCTGCGCAAGCTGCAGATCGACCATGATCTCGCCTACCTCTTCATCAGCCACGACCTGCGCGTGATCCGCGCCATGAGCCATGAGGTGATGGTGATGAAGGACGGCGTGGTGGTCGAGCGCGGCAGCGCCGACACCATCTTCGATGCCCCCCAGACCGCCTACACCAAGGCCCTGATGGCCGCCGCCTTCAACCTGGAAGCCATCGAAAGCGACGCGGTGAGGATGTAGGCGCCCTCGCTGGATCAGGACATGACGGGACACAGCCCACTTTTCTCTCGTCGCCCCCGCGTGTTCCCCTTCAGCGCCGGCGTGCCCCGGCCTCAGTAGAACAGCACGTAGAGGCTACCGATCAGGCCGCCGATGACGGCGGAGATGATGGCGATCTGGGCGTCGCTGCGCTGGCTGCGGCGACCCTCGAGAAAGTCCAGCATGCGCATGTATTCATCGAACGGAAAGCTGGGTAGCCGTTCGTAGCGCGCCAGGATGTGGGCCGAGAGCAGGCCGACATCGCTGTTGCGGGCCTTCTCGACCCGGCCTTCCAGGTCGTGCCAGGCGGCAAGGACGGCGGCCTTGGTTTCGACGAAATCGAGCATCAGATCGCGGATCGCGCCAGAGGAGCCGCGCAGCCA
This sequence comes from uncultured Rhodospirillaceae bacterium, assembly GCA_937880925.1. Taxonomy (GTDB): domain Bacteria; phylum Pseudomonadota; class Alphaproteobacteria; order SP197; family SP197; genus CALGGB01. The sequence continues at coordinate 22,557 of CALGGB010000029.1, forward strand.
GCCGGTACGGCGGCGCTCGCCGGCAACGAAGGCATCGAAACGCTCGACGGCGGTGTCCCACAGGCGCTCCGTTTCGGCCATGCCCAGCATGACCGAGTAGTAATCATCGGCCTCCAGCCGGGCCTGGTAGAGGACATGATCGACCATGGCCTCGAAGCTGGCGTCCTGGGTATCGACGCTGACGTCGATGACATCGAAGCCGGGCTGCACCCGCAGGCTGACCGCAACGAGCTGTTCATCCGCGGCGCCCTCCGGCCGCGCGGCGATACGCAGGTCTGCGGGAAAGGGGCTGGGCTCCAGCACGTCGACCATGAAGCTGCTGCCGGAAAGGCAACGCTCCAGGTGGCGGCGCAGAATGTCGATGGCCGTGGTCCCGGTCGCCTCGTCGCTGCGCTCCAGGCTCCAGGCGGTGACCACCGGGACGGCACGTTCGTAGGAGAGATCGACGCGGATGTCGCGTGGCCAGCGGCCGAGCCCGCGGTAGAGCGGACCCAGCGCAGCAAGGTTGTCGCGGTCCATCGCCAGGCGAAAGGAAAGTTCCACATCGTGCGAGTCAGGCGCCGCGGCACGCCCCTTGGCGAACCAGGGAGCGAGATCGCGAAAGGCCGGATCGGCGCCTTCCCGTTCGGCGGTGAAGACGGTCCCGACGTCGGAAACACCCGGCACGTCTGCCAGCGCGGCAGCAACCGCAGGCAGCACCTGCGAGACCGGGGCGTCGTGCCCGGCCGCCTCGCGCGGCACGATATGGAAACAGGCCAGCCCGACCTGGGCACTGCCCGACCTGCCGTCAGATGGTGCCGCCATGGCGCTACTCCCCGACCCGGTGGACCTCACCGTCGCGCCCACTATAGTCCTGCCGGCAACGAATCACCGAGAGGTCCGGCATGGCGATGCTCTACATGAGCCCTTGGAAGAACGGCGACATGTGGCGCGACCTGATGGTCGGCCACCTGCCCGGGCTCGACTTCCGCATCCACCCCGAGACCGGCAACCCCGAAGACATCGATGCCGTTCTGGTGTGGCGCTATCCGCTGGACGAACTCAAGAGTTTCCCGAACCTGAAGATGATCGCCTCCCTGGGTGCCGGCGTCGACCATGTGGTCGGTGAGCGTCACCTGATCCCGCAGGGCGTGGTGCTGACCCGCATCGTCGATCACGCCATGACCGCGCAGATGACCGAATGGTGCGTCATGGCCGTGGTCAATCATCTGCGCCGCTGGGAGGACTACCGGACCTATCAGCGTGAGCGACGCTATGAGGACATGGCCGCGCCGCGCCCGGACCAGGTGACCATCGGCGTGCTGGGCCTGGGCGAACTGGGCAGCGATGCCGCCCGTGTCTTTACCGCCATGGGCTATACCGTGCGCGCCTGGAGCCGCAGCCCCAAGACGCAGGAGGGCGTTACCTGCCTCCACGGGCGCGAGAACATGAGAGATTTCCTGGCGCCCTGCGATGTGGTGGTCTGCCTGTTGCCGCTGACCGAGGAGACCCGCGGCATCATCAATGCCGAGAGCCTCGCCTGGATGAAACGCGGCGCCTACATCGTCAATGCCGCGCGTGGCGGCCACATCGTGGAACCAGACCTGATCGCGGCAATCGACGCCGGTCAGATCTCCGGTGCGACCCTGGACGTTCAGGAAACCGAGCCGATGCCGGAAGACCATCCCTTCTGGTACCACCCGCGGATCATCACCTTCCCTCATGTCGCAGCCTTCACGGTGCCGGAATCCTGCACGGCGGGCATCGCGGCAAACTACCGGCGCATCCAGGCCGGCGAGCCCCTGGAGAATGTCGTCGATCTCAAGCGTGGCTACTGAAGCAGCAATCGGCGCAGCGGACTACTGTTCGGTCTGGGTGCCGTCGACCGGTGATTCGCCGGGAATCGGCGGGGCTTCCGCAGGCAAGGGCACCGCGGAGGTGTCGAGACCGACCTCCTCGTAGTAGCGGCGCGCGCCGGCATGGAGCGGGATGGCGGCACCCTGCAGGGCATTGGCCAGCTTGATCTGGCGCGCGGCTGGATGGCCCGAATCGAGCAGCTTGCGGCTGTTCTCGTTCCACAGCGCAGCCGTGATGCCATAGACCAGCTCGTCGTCCAGCATGGGTGAGACGATCCACTGCGCGCCGACCGACAGGGTCGAAACACTGGGTGTGTCGGCATAGGTGCCTTCGGGGATCACCGCGAGCGAAAAAAACGGATAGGCGACCATCAGCTCGATCGCCGCGACATCCGGAATCGGCAGGAGCCTGGCAACACCCCCGGCGATCAGATCGGCGACCGAAGCCGTGGGCGTGCCCGCGATGACGAAGAAGGCATCAAGCGTACCCTCGCGCAGGCGCGCGGCAGCCGGACCGGCCTGCAGGAACTCCACCGCCATGTCGGCATCGGCCAGCCCGAAGTGCTGCAGGACGATGCGGGCATCGACCAGCGTTCCTGAACCTTCGGTGTCCAGAGATATCCGCTTGCCGCGCAGGTCCTCGATCGCGCCGATGCCGGCATCGGCGCGCACCAGGATCTGGACGGTCTCGGGGTAGAGGTTGGCAATCAGGCGGACATTGGTCAGCGGCTTGGCGCCCTCGAACAGGCCATAGGCGTGATAGGCGCTGAAGACGATATCGGACTGGCAGAAGGCGGACTCGATGAAGCCGCCGTTGACGTCCTCGATGTTGGCGACCGATCCCTCCGAGGACTGCGCCACCGCGACCAGCCCCGGCACGCCGCAACTGCCGCCCTTGTCGCAGGGGCGCGAACCCGGTGGATTGGAGATGATGTTGGCGATTAGCGCGCCGACCGGATAGTAGGTGCCCGCCGCACCCCCGGTGCCGATGCGAAAGAACATCATGTCCTGGGCGCGCACCGGGCGGGCGCCCAGGAACGGACACAAGGCACCCCCTGCCAGCAGGCCCAGAGCCTGACGACGTGTCGGAGTTATGATGAGCGGTGCCATCGTCACCGCGCTCCCTTGAGCCTGGCCGGCGGCCTCCGCCAGCGCACTGCATTCCAGCTACGCCCCGATCATGTCAAATCGATGGTGGTGCGGGAAGTGAGCGGGGGCACACCAGCCTCGCTCAGAGCAAATAAATCTTGTTCTCAGGCGAACGGTGAGCGCACGGCTCCGTTTTCGGCCTGCAGGATACCGCCGCGCAGGTGGCCGCCGACCGTATCGCCGAAGAGTTCGGCAAAGCAGCCCGGCAGATCGCGTCCGTTCCGGGCGGCAAGCCAGATGCGGTAGAGGTTGCGCACCTTGCCCGCCTCGGGATCGTCCCGGAAGGCGGCGCGCGCGTGATAGACGACATGGTTGTTGAGAAATTGCATGTCGCCGGGATCGAGATACATCTCGTAGCAGAACTCATCGCCAAGCTGGGCCAGCATATCGAGCGCTTCCCATTGGGCGGCAGTCATCTGCGGTGTCGTCGGCAGCTTCTGGGCAGCCTCGACATAGGTGCGCGAATAGTGGCTGGCGAACTTGCCGTCCTTCACCGTGAAGACAGGCAGGCCGTAGATGGACTCGCCGCCATCGGCCTCCTCGCCCAGGCGGCTGCGCCAGATCGGCTCGTAGAGCAGGGCCGCCAGGTCGGGGCGGCGACGCACCATGGCATCGTGGATGGCAACGGCGCTGGAGAGCCGGCTGGCGCCGCCCTCGGCGGGCGCGCCGACGCAGAGCAGGCCGACGATGTCGGTACGGTCGGTATGCCAGCGCAGCGGTTGGGTCGACTGGGCGCGCGAGCGCGAGGAAAGGAAGGCCGTGCCGTCCGGGTTGGTCATCTGGCCGCGCTTGAGGCCGACATCGGGACCCTCGTCGCGAATCTCGCCCAGGATCTCGCCCCTGGCGGACTGATAAACCGGGGTGCCGAGCCACGAGGACAGCCCCATGAACATGACCTTGTTCTCGTCGGGGCTCTTGCCTGCCACGGGCACCCCCTTCAACTGGATGACGCCGCGGCCGTTTTCCAGCTCGTCACCGACCGCTTCCAGCTCCGCGCCCAGAGTCGCGAGCGGGAAGTCCGCGCGGGTGATCTGATGCCAGGGCACGCCGGCAGCGCGCGCGTGGCGCAGGGCGGCCTCGATCTCGGCAATGTGGTTGTGGCCGAGGGGACGACGCCAGCCGCTCTCGTCTGCGCGCAGGTCGTCCCCGGTCCATGCGGGCGCTCCGCCCAGCGGTGCAATCTGTTCCATGGCGCCAGCATGCAACCGGCACGCGCGCTTCTCAAGAGGCCATCGCCCTCGACGGCTTGCCTTGCCGGCGCCGCCATGGTCGTCTTGAACCCGCAGGGGGAATGCCGGGATGTCATCACAGCGAAAAATCGCCGTCGTCACCGGCGCGGGCAGCGGGATCGGCCTTGCTGTGGCCGAACGGCTGGCGCGCGACGGTCATCATGTGGTGCTGGCCGATATCCGGCCGGCCCAAGAGCAGGCCCGGCAGATACAGCAGCAGGCCGACGAGGCCGGCCGCGGCGGCGTGGCGCGCGCGGCCACGGTCGACATCGCCGATGCCGCGGCGGTCGAAGCCTTCTTCAAGGCATTCGGCGACGAGCATGGCCGCCTCGACATCCTGGTCAACAACGCCGGCATCGACCGGCGCGGCACATTGGAGCGCGTCAGCGTGGAGCAGATCGACGCCGTTCTGTCGGTCAACCTGCGCGGCACCATCCTCGTCTCGCGCGCCGCATTGCCGCTGCTACGTGTCGTGCGGGGCACGATCGTCAATGTTGCCTCGGAACTCGGCATCATCGGTGCCCCGGGCCTGCCGGTCTATGTCGCGACCAAGGGCGGCGTGGTGCAGCTCACCAAGGCGCTTGCGATCGACCATGCCGCCGACGGCATCCGCGTCAACTGCGTCTGCCCCGGGGCCACCCTGACGCCCCTGCTGCAGGAAAGCATCGACACCGCACCCGACCCGGAAGCGCGCCGCCGTCTGCTGGACGGCACGACGCTGATGCGGCGCGTCGGGCGGCCCGAGGAGATCGCCAACGTGATCTGTTTCCTGGCCTCGGATGAGGCCTCCTTCATGACCGGCGCCATCGTCCCCGTGGACGGCGGCGCCACGGCGGCCTGACGCCGAACCCCTGTGGAGACCGCGATGACCAAGCTGACCCGCGCACCCGGTGCGCCGACCGCCACCTTCCTCGACTTTCCCCTGGCGCTCGACCTCGACAACCTTGATGCCGACATAGCCATCCTGGGCATCCCCTACGGCCTGCCCTACCGCGTCGACGAGATGGCCAACGACCAGAGCCGGGCCCCGGACCTGCTGCGCCAGTCAAGCCACATGAGCGACTACACACGCAATCACTTCGACTGGGATCTGGGCGGCCCCCTGCTCGACAACCGCGACATCCGCGTTGTCGATTGCGGCAACGTCACCGCCGTGCTGGGCGACCACCAGGAGCACTACCGCCGCGCCGAGGCCGCCGCGCGCAAGATCCTCGACGCCGGTGCGACGCTGATCACCCTGGGCGGTGACCATGGCATCCCGATCCCGGTGATGCGTGCGCTTGATGGGCATGGGCCGATCCACCTGATCCACATCGATGCCCATCTCGACTGGAGGAACGACGTCAACGGCGTCACGGAAGGTTATTCCAGCCCGATCCGGCGCGCCTCCGAAATGGCCTGGTTCGACAAGATCGTGCAGATCGGCATCCGCGGCATCGGCAGCGCGCGCGAAGGCGAAGTCGCCGATGCGCGCGCCTACGGCGCCGACATCGTCACCGCCTACGAACTCCACGACATCGGCATGGAGGCGGTGCTGGAGCGCATCCCGGAAGGGGCCAACTACTACCTGACAGTGGATGCGGACGGGCTGGACCCCACGATCATGCCGGCGGTCATGGCGCAGACGCCGGGCGGCGTCACCTGGCACCAGATGCGGAAGCTGATCCACGGCCTGGTGAAGAAGGGCCGGGTGCTGGGCATGGACATCGTGGAGATCGCGCCGATGCACGACGTCGGCAACATCACGATGATCCATGCCGAACGCATGATCTGCAACTTCATCGGCGCCACGATCCGCGCCGGTTACTACGACCGGGCATGAGACCATGACCACTCTCGGCAGGCTCCTTGCGCCTCTCCTCCTGGCCCTGGCTGCCTGCGCAGGCCCCCAGGCCGCGCCGTCCCAGGCACCGGAATCATCGGGCGATGTCGGGGCCGTCTTCGAATCCCTGAAGGCCTCGCCGCCGGAACTGATGGCCTTCCTGCGCGCCATGCCCAAAGGCGGCGACCTGCACAGCCATCTTTCCGGCGCGATCTATGCCGAAAGCTACATCGCCTGGGCGGCAGAGGACGGCGTCAGCGTCAACCACACG
>CALGGB010000030.1 GCA_937880925.1 uncultured Rhodospirillaceae bacterium
CTCGATCTCTCCTGGGAGGAGCAACGCGCCGGTTACGAGACGCTGGGCGATCTCTACCCCGCCGATGCCGCGGCGGCCAGAACGACGCTCTCCCTGGGCGGGATTCCGGCGGTGCGTTTCGCCGGAGCCGATGCCGACGCGCGGCGCGCGGTGCTCTACTTCCACGGCGGCGGCTACTGCGTCGGCGGCATCGTCACCCACCATGCCATCACATCGCGTATCGCCCTGGCGGCCGGCTGTCCGGTCTATGCCCTGGACTATCGCCTGGCGCCCGAGCACCCGTTCCCGGCGCCGGTGGAGGATGCCGTGGCCGCGTATCACGCGTTGCTCGAAGAGGGTCTGCGCCCGGAACACATCGTCTTTGCCGGCGATTCGGCCGGCGGCGGCCTGACCGTGGCGGCCATGCTGGCTGCCCGCGAGGCCGGCCTGCCGATGCCCGCCGCCGGCGTGCCGATCTCGCCCTGGGTCGACCTCACCGGCGAGCTGGGCTGGCGGGATATGGATGGCGCCGTCGATCCCATGGTCCGCCACGCCGATCTCGATAGCCTCACCCGGGCCTACATGGCAGGCGGTGACTCGCGCCATCCCCATGCCGCGCCGGTCCATGGCGATCTTTCCGGCCTGCCGCCGCTGCTGATCCAGGTCGGCACCGCCGAAATCCTGCTGCCCGACGCCCGCGTTTTGGCCCAACGCGCAAGCGCCGCAGGCGTCGAGGTTTTCCTCGAGGAAGAGGAAGGTGCCCCCCACGTCTGGCACCACTTCGTGGCGACCATTCCCGAGGCGGTGACTGCCATCGCCCGCATTGGCGCCTTCGTGCGCGAACGAACGACCTGAAGGAAGAGAAACAGCCATGATCAGCCCGCAGATGCAGGAACAGATCGCCATCCTCACCCAGTCGGTGACGCCTCTGGAGGCGACATGGCCCGAACGCCGCGCGGCTTACGATGCCCTGGGCGAAGTCTATCCGGCATTGCCGGATGTGGTGCGCGACGAGATCGATCTGGGCGGCGTGCCGACCGTGCGCTTCACGCCGCCCGGCGTCGATGGCGACCGTGCGATCCTCTACTTTCATGGCGGCGGCTATTGCATCGGGTCTACCCGCAGCCACGCCATGATCGTCACGCGCCTGGCCAAGGGGGCGGGCTGCGCCCTTTACTTCCCGCTCTATCGGCTGGCGCCCGAGCACCTCTTTCCGGTGCCGGTGGAGGATTGTTTCACCGCCTGGAAGGGCCTGCTCGACAGCGGGCTGGCGCCTGAGCGGATCGGCTTTGTCGGCGATTCGGCCGGCGGCGGGCTGTGCTTCTCGATCATGCAGATGGCGCGCGACCGGGATGTCGCCTTGCCGGCCTGCGCGGCTGCGATCTCACCCTGGTCGGACATGGAGGGCGAGGGGACCTGGCGCGACGGCGACCCCGCGCGCGATGCCTTTTTGCTGCCTGCCGAACTGGAACTCTTCGTCGAGGGTTTCATCGGCGGCATGAACCTGCGCCACCCCATGGCGGCGCCGATGTACGGTGCGCTGGACCGTCTGCCGCCGGTGTTGATTCAGGTCAGCGCCAGCGAACTGCTCTACGACGATGCCGTGCGCCTGGCCGCCGGGATCGAGGCGGCCGGAGGCAAGGTCGAGATGCAGGTGGCGGAGGAGGGGACACCCCATGTCTGGCACCACATGGTGCCCGAGGTGCCGGAATCGGTCGAGGCGATCGAAGCGGCCGGAGCCTTTGTGGCGCGTCACACCATCTGAGCGGCAGACCGCGGCCTTGAAAAAGGTCGCGGGCCGGAACGTTGCTTGGGGGACGTTCCGGCCCGCTGTGCCAGGGTAAGGGGTCGAGCGCGTATGTCCCTAAACCCGGGCATTCCTTGCGCCGCAGGGCGGCGAATAGACATCCTCGTCAAGAAACGAGAGATAGGCCTCCAGCGCGCTGGAAACCAGATCCTGCTGTGTGCGGCCGCCGCGGGCTGCCGCAATGCGCATGCGCAGATGAAGCTCCGGTGACACGCGCGCATGCAACTGATGACGCATAATGCCGGTATTGCGCCTCCGGGTTGCGGGTGCGGCATGTTGCCGAGGCAGTTCGATACGGCGCCCGGTATCCTTGCCCTCGTTGGCGGCGGGAGAACTGGTGTGCGGCTCACGCCGGATCAGGGCATCCGTGAACGAGGTGACGTTGCCGCGCGAAATACCCGCCGGTTCTGTCTGGGCACTGGGCTTTGCCTCTCCCTTGCGCGCCAGAAGGCCAGCGTGCAATGCGGCTGTCGTGCTGTTCATGCTGCGCTCCTCCTGCCTGCTCAATAGCTCTGGGCTTCGATCCGTCCCCGCCGACCAAACGGCTGGGACGGCCTCAGACCCTCAGGAGCGATCGTGTTGACCACATGGGAACCTTGTTGTGCTGCCGACGCATCATGCAGCCTGCCGGGCAAAGCTACAACATGTCGGCGTTGCAAACGATCGTGAATGTAACCCCAAAGCGCCCCAATTTCCTTCGCTGAGGCCGATTCAGGGTCTGTTTCCATCACCGTGCGCCCATCAATCATGCTGGAGGCGAAGTTGACCCGATGGTGTACGGTGGTCGGGGCGACGGTGCCGTGCTGCGACAGCGCGACGGCGGCCTGACCGGTGATTCGCGCTCGCGCCGTGGCGCCGTTCAGCACGAAGATCATGGCCTTGCCGCGTGCTTCCAGGATATCGACCGTGGCGCCGACCGCACGCAGATCGTGCGGGCTTGGGCGTGTGGGCAGCACAACCAGGTCAGCATAGGCGACCACTTCGGAGATGGCGCGGGTCACGGCCGGCGGGGTATCGATCACGATCAGCCGGAAACCCTGCTCGCGCAGGCGATTGAGGTCGTCACGCAGGCTGGTGAGGGAGGATTGGACAAACGCCGGCTCGGTTGCCTCACGGGCATTCCACCAGTGGGCCAGACTGCCCTGGGGATCGGTGTCGATCACGGCAACCGGCCCATGGCCGTTGCGTTCGGCTTCGACCGCCAGATGCCCCGAGATCGTGGTCTTGCCGGAACCGCCCTTCTGGGAGGCGACGACGATGATGCGCATGGATTGCAACATCACAGCCCCCCGGCACGGACGTGCCGACGGCTGGAACCTGAAGATGTCGGAAATCTGAAAAGAAACGTCACTGTCTTGCCCCCTTCGGTGGCCCCGCTACCTGTTCCTCTATGGGGACTTCAGGCCGGAGGCTTTGCGTCCCGCCGTTTCCGGCGGTTTGCCTTTTCGAGGAGCCGAGGATCGGCTTCCCGATGGAACGTGAATTCCATAGGTTGGAGTTTGGTGATGGACGGGATCGGTTGCAAGCCGGAGTGGCAGTAATGTGATCGTCCGCACATTTTAGAGTGCTCGTGCAGGAGTTAAGGATCATGGCCCGGATAATCGCAATCGTGGTGGCGCTGCTGGCGCTGGCCGCGCTGTTGACGTGGCTGACCGAGGCCTACTTTGCCTCTGAAGGGATCGAACTGGGGTTCCACGGTGTGGCTGCAACCTTCCTTTGCCTGGTCTTTGTCCCGGGCGTCACGATCGGCCTGATGCGTTTGTTGCGGATCAGCCAGGACAAGGGTTTCGATGATCGTGCCGATACCTATGCGAGGGACCATGGCCACCGTTCCGATGAAGCCTGACGCTCCGATGGAGCCTGCGCGCGATTGCGCGGCTTCGGGGCGCCGTGTCACAACAGCGCGCTGTCCCAACTCCGGGACATGCTGCAGCGAAGGGATGCCGCGATGATGCTGCGATGGCTCTGTCTGCCGGTGCTGCTGCTGGTGGTTTCGACCGCCCGGGCCGATCAGCCGACCTGGGGCGCCTTCCTTGAGGGCGTTTACGAACAGGGACGCAGCGAAGGGATCAGCGAGGCCGTTCTGGTCGAAGCACTGGGCGGAATACGGCCGATCGACCGGGTGCTTGAACTCGACCGGCGCCAGCCCGAGGGCACGGTGACGTTTGACGAGTACATGGCGTCGCGCATTCCCCCCGAACTGATGACCGAGGCCAGGCGGCGTTACGAAGAGGACCTGCCCCTGCTGACCGCGATCGGCGACAAGTACGGCGTCGATCCCGAGTTCATCGTCGCCCTGTGGGGGCTGGAGACCCGCTTTGGCACCTATACCGGCGGCTTCGACGTCGTCAATTCGCTGGCCACGCTCGCCTGGGATCCCCGCCGCAGTGACTATTTCCGTGGCGAACTGATGCGCGCCCTGCACATCCTGGATCAGGGCCATATCAGTCATTCCGATATGAAGGGCTCCTGGGCTGGGGCCATGGGCCAGTGCCAGTTCATGCCTTCAAGCTTCATGAGCTACGCGGTCGACTGGGACCTCGACGGTCACAAGGACATCTGGACCACGCGCGGGGATGTCTTTGCCTCGGCGGCCAATTACCTGTCCGGCGTGGGCTGGCGCGAGGGGCTGCCCTGGGGCGGCCGCGTCAAGCTGCCCGCGGGCCTGGACACCGAACTGGCGGGCAACCGCAATACCCTGCCGCTCTCCCAGTGGCAGGCGATGGGCGTCACCTTTGTCGGCAACCCGCCTCAGGTTGGCGCCAACGAGCAGGCCTCGCTGATCCTGCCCGGCGGCCCGGGAGGCCCGGCCTACCTGGTGTTCGACAACTACCGCGCCATCATGAAGTGGAACCGCTCGGATTACTTCGGTATGTCGGTGGTCACCCTTGCCGATGCGGTGACCGGTCGCTAGAGTTGGCCGACCACAAGATATGGCGGATTGGCTTGGTATGAACGCTTCATTTCGTGGAGTCGCGGTAGCGATCGGGGCGTTGGCCATGCTGCTGCTTGCCGGCTGCGCCGAAACCGAGTTTGCCGCGGCGATCGTCAAGGACATCTCGCCCGACCAGCCCGTGGGTACCTACAAGGTCGGCAATCCCTATCAGATCAATGGCGTCTGGTACTACCCGGCCGAGGACCCCTATTACGACGAGGAGGGCATAGCCTCCTGGTATGGCGATCCGTTCCACGGCAGGCAGACCGCCAACGGTGAAATCTACGACATGAACGACCTGACGGCGGCGCACAAGACGCTGCCGATGCCGGTCTATGTCCGCGTCACCAACCTGGAAAACGGCCGCTCGTTGGTGCTTCGGGTCAACGACCGGGGGCCTTTCGTGTCGGGACGAATCATCGACGTGTCGCGCCGCGCGGCCCAGCTCCTGGGTTTCCAGCAACAGGGCACGACCCGCGTTCGCGTCCAGGTGGTCGATCCCGACACGGGTATCGAATACGCCGCCCAGGATCCCAACGCACCGGCAGACACAACACCCGATCAGGCCGAAGTGGCGCTGACCGGCACCGAAACCCTGGGCGGTATCTTCGTCCAGGCAGGCGCCTTTGGCGATGCCAACAATGCCCAGAAGGTCTCCGACAGTCTGGTCGCGGTGGGCGCGGTGCAGATTTATCGCGTCGTCGTGGGCGATGTGCCGCTTTACCGTGTTCGGTTGGGCCCCTATGCCACGGTGGTGGAGGCCGAAGCAGCCCGAACCATGGCTGCCTCGCGCGGATATCCGGAGGCTGTCGTGGTGATCGACGAGTAGGGACGGGTTGCCCGCCTCTGGCAAGGAATGTCGCAAACGGCCAGAATTCGGCCAAGGTCTGGTGCCAGAAGGGTCGTGTTCACGCGCCGGCCAAGGCCCAGTCTCCCGGGGAGGATCATGTCGCTCGTTCGTTTTTTCTCATTCACGATGGTGCTTCTGGCACTGGGCTTTGTCCTGGCACAGCCCGCACGGGCCTACGAGACCGCCGCTACCCAGGCGATCCTGATCGACGCCGACACCGGTGCCGTTCTTTTCGAGAAGAATGCCGACGAGGTCACCTTCCCATCATCGATGACCAAGCTGATGACGATTTATCTCGTCTTCGCCCACCTGGCCGACGGCTCGCTCAGCCTTGATGATGAACTGCCTGTGAGCGAGAAGGCCTGGCGCATGCAGGGCTCCAAGATGTTCGTAGAGGTCGGCAACAGCGTGCGGGTCGAGGATCTGATCCGCGGGGTTGTCGTCCAGTCGGGCAACGACGCCACCGTGGTGCTGGCGGAGGGGCTGGCGGGCTCGGAGGAGGCCTTTGCCGTCGAGATGACGGAAATGGCCCATGAAATGGGCATGTCGAATACGGAGTTCCGCAACGCTTCTGGATGGCCCGATCCCGAGCACGTCACCACGGCTCACGACCTGGCAATCCTGGCGCAGCGCACGATCCAGGATTTCCCACAGTATTATCACTACTATGCCGAAGAGGTGTTCGTCTGGAACGACATCGAGCAGCACAACCGCAATCCGCTGCTCTACAACACACCGGGCACCGATGGCCTGAAGACGGGCCATACCGAGGCCGCGGGCTACGGCCTTGTCGCATCGGCCGAGCGCGACGGTCGCCGTCTCATCCTCGTGATCAACGGCACGACCAGCACCCAGGAGCGCGCCAGCGAGGGCCAGCGACTGATGGAATACGGCTTCCGTGAGTTCGAGACCTATGACCTCTTTGCCCAGGGCGAGGTTGTGTCCGACGCCGATGTCTGGCTGGGCCAGGCCGATACGGTACCGCTGGTGCTGGAGGGGCCACTGGCGCTCACCATGTCGCGCTCGGCGCGCCAGGACATGGAGGTCAAGGTGATCTACGAGGGGCCCGTGCCGGCGCCTGTCGCCGCTGGCCAGCCGATTGCACAGCTTGTCATCACCGCGCCCGACATGCCGACGGTGGAGCGGCCGCTGCTGGCAGGCCAGGCCGTGCCGGAGCTCTCGATGTTGAGCCGGCTTTGGGCTGCGATCGGCTATCTGGTCTTTGGTCCCCCGGCGGCACCGTGAGCCGCGGCCGCTTCATCACGCTGGAAGGCGGGGAGGGGGCGGGCAAGTCGACGCAGGTGCGCCATCTGGCCTCCTGGCTGGCCGAGCGCGGGATCGAGACGGTGACCACGCGCGAGCCCGGTGGTTCGCCGGGTGCCGAAGCGATACGCGCCCTGCTGGTCAGCGGAGAGACCGACCGCTGGGATGCCGTCACGGAGACCATGCTGCACTTTGCCGCAAGGCGCGATCATCTGCGGGTGACCGTGCTGCCCGCACTGGAGCGCGGTGCCTGGGTGATCAGCGACCGTTTCGCTGATTCAACGCGTGCCTACCAGGGCATTGTCCAGGGTGCGGGCAAGGATGTCGTGGAGCGCCTTTATGACCTTGCAGTCGGCGACCTGCGCCCGGATCTGACGCTGGTGCTGGACCTGCCGGTCGCAACCGGACTGGCACGCGCGGCCGAGCGCGGCGGGGAAAACCGCTACGAGCGCATGGGTGCTGCCTTTCACGAGCGCCTGCGCACCGCCTTCCTGGAGATCGCGGCGGCCGAGCCCGAGCGCTGCGTGGTGGTGGATGCCGATGGCCCGCTGGATGCCATCAGCGGCAGGATCGCTGCCGCGGTTTCGGAGCGCCTGCTGTGAGCACGACCGAGGAAGCCGCCGATCCCCGGCTGCATGAAGACCATCCCGAGACCCTGGCGCCGGCGCCGCGCGCCAATCCGCGTCTGTTGGGGCACGGCGAAGCAGAGCGTCGCCTGGCCGAGGCCGCCGCGTCGGGCGCCATCGCCGGAGCCTGGCTGATCGGCGGCCCGCAGGGCATCGGCAAGGCGACGCTGGCCTATCGCCTGGCGCGCCATCTTATGGCCGGGCCACAGGGCGTGGGTCTCTTCGCCGACAGCGTTCACGACAGCCTTGCGCTGGATGAAGCTGATCCCGTGTTCACCCGCGTGGCCACCGGCGGCCATGGCGATCTGCTCAGCATCAAGCTCGGCGTCAATGAGAAGAGCGGCAAGAAGCGCACCCAGATCGATGTCGAGAGCATCCGCCGCATGGGCCCGTTTTTCCATCAGTCGGCGGGCGAGGGGGGCTGGCGCTTCGCCCTGATCGACGGCGCGGAGCTGATGAGCACGGCAGCGACCAATGCGGCGCTCAAGCTGATCGAGGAACCGCCGCCCCGCTCGGTGGTGGTCCTGGTGAGCCATGCCCCGGCCCGCCTGCTGCCCACGATCCGTTCGCGCTGCCGCAAACTTCACCTGCAGCCCCTGGCGACAGAACAGGTGGAACTGCTGCTGGCCGACTATCTGCCCGATGCCGATCCCGCGGACCGGGCCGTGCTGGCGCGTCTTGCCGAGGGCAGCCCCGGGCGCGCCCTGGAACTCGACGCTCTGGGCGGCGTCGGTCTCTACCGCGAACTCATCGGCACGCTGGCCAGCCTGCCGCACCTGGATGCCGAGAGACTGCACGGTTTTGCCGAGAAGATGGGCCGGTACGGCAACGAGCAGGCCTGCGGCACCGTTCTCGAATTCCTCTCGGCCTGGCTGGCCCGACTGGTCCGTAGCAGCGCGGGCAACGAAACGCCGCCGGCCTATGTCACAGGCGAGGCCGAACTGCTGGAACGCTTTGCGAACCTGCCCGGCCTTGCACGCTGGGTGGACGTATGGGAAAAGACGGCCCGCCTCCGGGAGAGGGCTGAAAGCCTCAATCTGGACCGCAAGCAGGTCCTTCTGGCCGTCTTCGGTGCCTTGCAGGCCGCCGCCCGCCCCTGAAGGCCCCTTTCGCCAATACGGCCCCGAGGAGAGCCCTGGCATGTCCGGGAAGCCCACCTACTACATCACGACGCCGATCTACTATGTGAACGACAACCCGCACATCGGCCATGCGTACACGACGCTCGCCTGCGATGTGCTGGCCCGGTTCATGCGCCTGGACGGCCACGACGTGATGTTCCTGACCGGGACCGACGAGCACGGCCAGAAGGTCGAAAAGGCCGCCGAGGCGGCAGGTGTTGACCCGCAGTCGTTCTGCGATCGCGTCTCAGAAAACTTCCGTATCCTTGCGGAAACGATGAATTTTTCCATCGACGACTTCATCCGCACGACGGAGCCGCGCCACGAGCGTTCGGTGCAGGCGCTGTGGACGAAGCTGGTCGATGCCGGCCAGATCTACCTCGACGCCTACGAAGGCTGGTACGCCGTGCGCGACGAGGCCTTCTACGCCGAGGACGAACTGACCACGGGGCCGGACGGCCAGAAGCTTGCCCCCTCGGGTGCGCCGGTCGAATGGGTGAAGGAGCCCAGCTACTTCTTCCGACTTTCGGCCTGGCAGGACGGTTTGCTGGAGCTCTATGAGAGCCGGCCCGATTTCATCATGCCAGAATCGCGGCGCAACGAGGTGATGAGCTTCGTGAAGTCGGGCCTGCGCGACCTTTCGGTCTCGCGCACCAGTTTCAAGTGGGGCGTGCCGGTGCCGGGCGATCCCGAGCACATCATGTATGTCTGGATCGACGCGCTGACCAACTACATCACGGCGGCGGGATACCCGGACGAGGATGGCGAGAGCTTCAAGCGGTGGTGGCCGGCCATCCACATGATGGGCAAGGACATCCTGCGCTTCCATGCGGTCTATTGGCCGGCCTTCCTCATGGCAGCCGGCATCGAGGTGCCAAGGCGCATCTTCGCCCACGGCTGGTGGACACGCGAGGGCCAGAAGATCTCGAAGTCGCTGGGCAACGTCATCGTGCCGTCCGACATCGTGGCGCAGTACGGCCTCGATCAGGTCCGCTACGCGTTGCTGCGCGAGG
The DNA here is from genome assembly GCA_937880925.1 of uncultured Rhodospirillaceae bacterium. GTDB lineage: Bacteria > Pseudomonadota > Alphaproteobacteria > SP197 > SP197 > CALGGB01. The sequence continues at coordinate 9,595 of CALGGB010000030.1, forward strand.
TCAACTTCGGCAACGACGGCGATTTCTCTCACCGTGGCGTCGTTCAGAGGACCAACCACGATCTGGCCAACGAATACGGCAATCTGGCCCAGCGTGTGCTCTCCATGATTGCCAAGAACTGCGATGGGCAGGTGCCCGAGCATGGCGCGTTCACGCCCGAGGACCAGGCCATGCTCGGCCAGGCCCACGGCCTGCTGGCGGCCGTGCGCGGTCATCTCGACGTCCAGGCCTTTCACCTTGCCCTGCAGGCAATCTGGGACGTGATCGGCGAGGCCAACCGCTATGTCGATGTGCAGGCGCCCTGGACCCTGAAGAAGACGGACCCGGCGCGCATGGCCACCGTGCTTTACGTGCTGGCGGAGACGATCCGTCATCTGGCGCTGCTGACCCAGCCGGTGATGCCCGAATCCTCTGCAAGGTTGCTCGATCAGATCGCCATTCCGGCCGACCAGCGCGATTTCGCGGCACTCGGTGAGGGCTTCGCCCTGAAGCCGGGCACGCCACTGCCCAAGCCCCAGGGCGTTTTCCCGCGTTACGTGGAGGAAGAGGAGGGGGCTGCCTGATGCTGGTCGACAGCCATTGCCATCTCGACTTCGCCGATTTCGCCGAGGATTTCGGCGACGTGCTGGCCCGCGCGCGCGAAGCCGGGGTCATGACGATGCAGACGATCTGTACCCGGATGACGACCTTCGAGCAGGTCCGCGCCCTGGCGCATGCCCATGAGGACCTCTGGTGCTCGGTCGGCGTCCATCCCCACAACGTGGAGAGCGAGGGCGTGGTCGCCGCGGCCGATCTGGTCGCCCGGGCCGCCGACCACAAGGTCATCGGCATCGGCGAGACCGGGCTCGACTTCTTCTACGACCACAGCCCGCGCGAGGAGCAGAAGGCGAGCTTCCGCCAGCACATCGCCGCCAGCCGGGAGACCGGCCTGCCGCTGATCGTGCATACGCGCGAGGCCGACGACGACACCATGGATATCCTGGAGCAGGAGATGGGGAAGGGCCCCTTCCCGGGCCTCATCCACTGTTTCACGTCCTCGGCCGAGCTGGCGCGCCGTAGCCTGGCGATCGGGTTCTCCATCTCGATCTCGGGTATTGCCACGTTCAAGAGCGCCCAGGAGCTACGTGACACGATCCGCGATGTGCCACTGGATCGGTTGCTCGTCGAGACCGATGCACCGTACCTGGCGCCGGTGCCCAAGCGCGGCAAGCGTAACGAACCGAGTTTCGTCAAGCATACGGCCGCCCTGGTCGCTGAACTTAAAGCGATTTCTGAAGAAGAACTCGCATCAGTTACGACTGCGAACTTCTTCAACCTGTTCAGCAAGGCAACCCGGCCAAGCCTATGATATGAAAGCAATCATTCTTGGCTGCGGTCCATCGGCCGGCGTGCCCCAGCTCGGCGAGACCTATCCCGAAGGCATGCTCCAGAATCCGCGCAACCATCGCACGCGCGCCTCGATCCTGATCGAACACGAAGGCACGCAGATCCTGGTCGATACCTCGCCGGACCTGCGCCAGCAGCTCCTGCGCCATGATGTCACGCATCTGGATGCCGTCTGCTTCAGCCACGCCCACGCCGATCACTGTCACGGCATCGATGACCTGCGGCGCGTCTGCCGCATCATGGACAGCGCCATTCCGGCCTATGCCAACCAGACCTGCATGGACGAGCTGCATCAGCGGTTTGCTTATGTGATGGAGCCCAACGATCCGCGCTACGGCTGGTATGCACCGCAATTGCTGCCCCATGTGGTCGCCACGGCGCCGTTCCAGGTGGGGCCCGTGACCGTCACGCCGTTTGCCCAGGACCACATCGTGATGGAGACCCTGGGCTTCCGCTTCGATGCCGGCGGCGCCTCGGTGGCCTACAGCACCGATCTCAAGCATCTCGACGACCGCGGCTTCGATGTCGTGTCGGGCATCGACCTCTGGATCGTCGATTGCCAGAACCTGACCGATAACCCGATCCACAGCGACCTTGGGCGAACTCTGGGCTGGGTCGAACGCGCCAAGCCCAGGCGCGCCGTGCTGACGCACATGAGCCAGGACATGATCTGGAACCAAGTGGATTCCAGTACACCGGACCATGTCACGCCGGCGTGGGACGGGATGGAGATCGTCCTGGACGCCTAGGGCGCGGTTTGCCTGCCTCCTGCATATCTTATAGTTTCCATAATATATATTATACGACTTATGATGGGACCGAACCCAATCGGGTTGACCACGGCCTACAGGCCCCCTCAGTCCACGTAGGCGATCGCTTCGATCTCCACGAGCAACTCCGGAACGGCAAGGCGCTCGACACCGATCAGGGTGTTGGCCGGCAGGTGCTCTTCGCCAAAGAACGCCTTGTTGGCTTCGACCAGGCCGGCGATGTGGTCCTCCTGCCGGTAGCCCACGACATAGGTCGTGATCTTGACCACGTCGGACGGCTTGGCGCCGATCGAGGCCAGCCGGTGGCCGAGATTGGCGAGCACCGCACGGGCCTGGGCCACGACATCGTTGCCGCCCTGCAGCTTCCGGTTCTCGTCATAGGCGATCTGCCCGGCGATATAGACCGTGCGGCCGCCCCGGGCCGTGACGACGTGGTGATAACCCCGCGTGCTGTAGGCGCCCGCCGGATTGCTCCGCTCGATGGTCATGCTGTTCTCCCTCCAGGAACCGGCCGGGTGGCCGGATGCTTCAGGCCATGCTCAGGCAGAGCGTTCCGAGGTACAAGGGTTGCCTGAACCCCTCTGGAAGGTGACCGGTGTGATGCCCACCCTGCCCCTTGCCTCCTATGATTGTTTCTCCGACATCGCCTTCGGCGGCAGTATCGCCATGATGGTGTCGCAGGCAGACGGCCTGGATGAGGCCACCATGCGGCAGATTGCGCGGGAGTTTTCCGCGCCCGCGACCTGTTTCATCCAGGAGGTTTCGGGCGATACGGTCCGGGTGCGGTTTTTCTCGCCCGTCGCCGAACTGCCGATGTGCGGCCACGGCACCATGGGGCTGTTCACCAACCTGATGGCCGAGGGCGAGATCGGCTGGAACGGTGCGGATCGACGCACGGCAAGCCTGGTGACGCCGATCCGGACCTCGAAAGTCGAACTGATCCGCACGAGCGACGGGCGCCCCCGCGTCCTGCTCGATCTGAAGCTGCCGGCCTTTGCCGGGCCGGCGATCGCGCGCGACACATTGGCCGGCCTGTTGGGCACGAACCCGGCGGCGATGGATACGGCGCTGCCGCTGGAGACCGCCGGGGCCGACTTCGTGCATCTGCCCGTGGCGATGGCCTCCCTGGAGGCGCTGTCTGCATTGCGCCCGGACTTCCCGGCTCTGGGCCGTTATTGCATGGATCGCGGCATCGGCACGGTGATCGCCTTCAGCACCCAGACCGCCGATCCCGACGCCGCGTGGCGTTGCCGTGACTTCTGTCCTGCCGTGGGCGTCAATGAGGCGCCGGCCGTCGGCACCAGCAACGGCGCACTGGCTTGTTACCTGGTGCGCCATGGCGTGCTGACGCCCGATGCGGGCGGCCGCATTGCGGTCCATGCCGAACAGGGCATCGAGGTCGGCAGGCCCAGCCGCATCGATATCGAGATGGACGTAGCCGACGGTGCCGCGACAGCCGTGCGCGTCGGTGGCATGGCGACGCGGATCATCAGCGGCAGCCTGGCCATCCCCGGTTGAGCGGCAGGCGCTGCACGGCTAGCTTGGCGACATGTCAGAACCCGACCCGATCGCTGGCGACGACCAGCAGCCCCTCGCCCGCCTGCTTGCCATCATGGCGCGCCTGCGCGACCCCCGGAACGGCTGCCCCTGGGATGTGGAGCAGGATTTCCGCACCATCGCGCCCTACACCATCGAGGAGGCCTATGAGGTCGCCGATGCCATCGAGAAGGGCGATTTCCCGCATCTGAAGGACGAGTTGGGCGATCTGCTGTTCCAGGTCGTCTTCCATGCGCGCATGGCGCAGGAAGCCGGCCATTTCGACTTCAACGATGTCGCGAGCGGCATCTCCGACAAGATGATCCGGCGCCACCCCCATGTCTTTGCCGACCAGAGCGGGATCGACGATGCCGCCGCGCAGACGGTCAACTGGGAGGCGCAGAAGGCTGCCGAGCGGGAAGCGCAGGCGGCACGCGATGGCCGGCGGCCTTCGGCCCTGGATGGCGTGACGCCAGGGCTGCCCGCCCTCACCCGTGCGGCCAAGCTGCAGAAGCGCGCCGCCCGCGTCGGTTTCGACTGGCCCGATGCCGCCCATGTCGTTGCCGACGTCGAGGGGGAATTCGATGAGCTGAAGGCCGAGATGGCGGCGGGATCGCCCCATGACCGGCTGGAAGACGAGATGGGCGATCTGCTCTTCAGCGTCGTCAATCTTGCGCGCCATCTCGGCGTCGATCCCGAGAGCGCGCTGCGCCGCACCAATGCGAAGTTCGAACGCCGCTTCCGCCATGTCGAGGACGGGCTGGCGAAAGAGAACCGCACGACCCGGGAAGCATCTCTGGAGGACATGGACGCCCTGTGGCGCCAGGCCAAGGATCATGAACGACGCTGAACAGCCGCATCGGCCCTGGCGTCCGCCGCTTGGCGAGAGCCTGCGACGCTACGGTCCCATTGCTTCCATGTTCTGTCCGCCCCTACTGACTCTTGGCGCCCTGGGGTTGCTGGCCGCGGTCGCCAAGGCGCCTGCTCTCTGTGTCGATGCTTGAAGGCTGGGTCATGACCGTCCGTGATCGATCCTGAGTCTCCATGAACATCCATGAGAAGGCCGCGCCACGACGTGTGGTCAAGCCCAGACCGGGGAGACTGTGGCGCTGGCTGCGCCATGCCGGCATCGTTGCCTGTTTCGTCGTCCTCTATCTCGGTGCCTTTGAGTG
>CALGGB010000031.1 GCA_937880925.1 uncultured Rhodospirillaceae bacterium
CTCGTTCCCGGGCGCATGCAGTCGCTGGTCGAACTGTCCTATGAATTCGTCGCCAACATGATCAAGGACAACGTGGGCAACGAGGGGCGTCCCTACTTCCCCTTCATCTTCACGCTGTTCATGTTCATCCTGGCCTGCAACATGCTCGGCATGCTGCCCTACAGCTTCACGGTCACCAGCCAGATCGCCGTCACCTTCGGGCTCGCCTTCGTCGTCTTCATCGGCGTGACCATCGTCGGTTTCGTCAAGCACGGCCTGGGCTTCTTCAAGTTCTTCCTGCCCCAGGGCGTGCCGGGTTTCCTGGCGCCGCTGGTCATCCCGATCGAGGTGCTCTCCTACCTGATCCGCCCGGTCAGCCTCGGCTTGCGTCTTTTCGCAAACCTGACGGCCGGCCACACCATGCTCAAGGTGTTCGCGGGCTTCATCGTGCCGCTGGGCGCCTTCTACATCATTCCGGGTGTGATCCCGATGGCTGCGGTGATCGGCCTGACCGTGCTCGAGTTCGCGATCGCCTTCCTTCAGGCCTACGTTTTCGCGGTCCTGAGCTGCATTTATCTTCACGACGCGATCCACATGCACTAGAAACCGGCGGCTCTCGAGTCGTCAGCAATCGACCCTCAGCGCAAGAAAGAGGACAGTTCCATGGAAGCAGAAGCTGCAAAGCTCATCGGTGCCGGCCTTGCCGTCATCGGTCTCGGCGGCGTTGGCGCCGGTATCGGCAACATCTTCGCCTCGATGATTTCTTCGGTCGGCCGCAATCCCGCGGCTGCCGGCAACGTTCAGGGCTTCATGTGGATCGGCTTCGCGCTGGTCGAGGCCGTGGCGCTGTACGCCCTGCTGATCGCCCTGCTGCTCCTCTTCGTGTTCTGATTTCCGTGCCGGCCCCGGATCCCCGGGGCCGGCGCTTTCATCTCTGAACACGGGGGCCTGAGCACATGCCTCAGCTTCAATTCTGGCATTTCCTGCCACAGTTCTTCTGGCTGGCCGTCTGCTTCATCACCCTTTACCTGGTGATGGCATTCGTCGCGCTGCCGCGTATCGGCAGCGTGCTTGCCCAGCGCAAGGAGAAGATCGAGAGCGATCTCGACGCAGCCGAACGGGCCAAGTCCGAAGCGGACGCCGCACTGGAAGCCTATGAGGCTTCTCTGGTCGGCGCCCGTGATGCCGCCCACAAGGCGATCGGCGAAGCATCGCAGGCCGCGGCCAAGGCGGCCGAGGCGCGCAACCACGAGCTGGACGGCGAGATCGCCCGCCAGATCGAGGAAGCCGGCCGCGCGATCACCGCTTCCAAGGTCCAGGCCATGGAAAACCTCTCCGGCATGGCCGCCGAGGCTGCCCGTGCCGCGACCGCCAAGCTGGTCGGCATCGACGTCGGCGAGGCTGACGCCCGCCAGGCGGTCGAAGCCGCTAAGGAGGGCTGACCATGGAAGACGTCATCCACGACACCGCATTCTGGGTCGCGATCGCCTTCATCATCGCTGTGCTTGCCCTGTTCAAGCCCGCCAGCAAGATGATCGTCGGCAGTCTGGACAAGCGCAGCGACCGCATCCGCGACGAGCTCGATGAGGCCCGCCGCCTGCGCGAGGAAGCCCAGGAGCTTCTGGCCAGCTACGAGCGCAAGCAGCGCGAAGCCGAGAAGGAAGCCGAAGGCATCGTCGCCCATGCCAAGGAAGAGGCCGAGCGCCTCGCCAGGCGTGCCGCGACCGAGCTGGAAGCCCAGGTCGCCCGCCGCCGCCAGCAGGCTCTGGACCGCATCGACCAGGCCGGCAAGGACGCCGAACGCGAAGTCCGCGCCGCCGCCGTCGACCTGGCCCTGAAGGCCACGCGCAAGCTTCTGGCCGAGAAGATCGGCGAGGACCAGCAGTCCAAGCTGGTCGACGACGCCATCAACGAGGTCGCCAAGCGCCTGCACTGAACGACGTTATCGGGGGCATCCGAGCAGAAGGGGCGCCGGTCGAAAGACCTGGCGCCCTTTTTGTCTGTGGGGCGCTGGGGCACTTTCCGGCCCCAATGCGAGCGCAGACTGATCGACATTGCGCAGCGAGGTGCCCCATGACATCAGGATCGGCCGACGAGATGCCTCTGTGGGGCCGGCTGTTCCTTTGGTCCTTTGTGATCGTCTTCGTTGGTGTCCCCGCTTCGATTATCGGTCTGGGGACAATCGACGAGATCGTGCGTCCAACTCCAGAGATCGTAAGCGATCTGCCGGGGGACGACGATTTCACAACGCGACTGGAACTACGCTTTCCACAAGGTATGGCCGAATCAGATCTGGTCTCGGGTCTCGAGCGCCTTGGTTTCGTTCCGGACGCCGCAGCAGGCCGTGCGAGATTCTCCAGGCAGTCAGTGGTGTGCTCGAACGACTGGATCGTGGTGTGGGCCCTGCAGGCGGACCGTACCCTCGCGACCATCTCCGGCTACGACATGGGGGCCTGTCTCTAAGTCCATACAGTCTTCCGCGGACCGCGATATCCGCCCGCCTTCTCTCCACTCCTCATGCCCACGAAGGCGGGCATCCCTACGCACAGGAGCGGAGGAGAAGCCCGCCGCCTCGTCTCCGACCCCACGAACGGCCGTGCGTATGGGTCCCCGCCTTCGTGGGGACGACGAAGTTGGCGGGGAATCGTCCTGAGACGCTTCCTGAGGGACGCTGTCGCCTGCTCCCTTGGTGAGCATGTGCCGCCCCTCTTTCACTCCTCACCCCTGCGCACGCAGGGGTCCAGGGCGGCAGGCGTGGCCGCTGCTGGAGCGGACAACCCTGGATCCCCGCGTGCGCGGGGATGAGGAGGAATGGGAGCGGCAGGAGGACGCCGCCTGGTGCGAGGAGACCCGCTCTCCGCGTCCTCCGCGGCTCCGCGTGCCCCAACTCGATAGCGCGCTAGGCGGCGGCGTTCTTGCCCTGCTCGGGCGACCAGGTCAGCACCGGATTGCGTGCGGCAGCGGTCTCGTCGAGACGGCGCCATGGCGCCAGGTGGGGCGATTCGTGGAACCATTCGGCGTTGCCGGCCTGGGCCTTTTCCATCAGGGCGAGCATGGTGTCGCAGAACTGGTCGAGCGTCGCCTTGCTCTCGGTTTCGGTCGGCTCGATCAGCATGGCGCCGTGGACGACCAGCGGGAAGTACATGGTCATCGGGTGGAAACCCTCGTCGATCAGCGCCTTGGCGAGATCGAGGGTCGAAACGCCGGTGTCCTTCAGCGTCCGGTCGTCGAACAGGCATTCGTGCATGCAGGGACCGTCGAAGGAGGGATGGTAGGCGCCCTTCAGGCGGGCCAAGACGTAGTTGGCGTTGAGCACGGCATCCTCGGCGACCTGGCGCAGGCCGTCGGCGCCGTGGCTCATCATGTAGGCCAGCGCCCGCACGAACATGCCCATCTGGCCGTGGAAGGCGCGGAGGCGCCCGAAGCTGCGTCCGCTGGGGTCGTGCTCGACCATGCGGAAGCCGCCCTCGCCCGCCACGACATAGGGGAGCGGCGCGAAGGGCACGAGCGATTCGGCGAGCACCACCGGGCCGCTGCCCGGTCCGCCGCCGCCATGGGGCGTCGAGAAGGTCTTGTGCAGGTTGATGTGCATGGCGTCGATGCCGAGGTCGCCCGGGCGCACACGCCCGACGATGGCATTGAAGTTCGCGCCGTCGCCGTAGAAGAAGGCGCCGGCGTCGTGGACCAGGCGCGCGACCTCGACGATCTCGTCCTCGAACAGGCCGCAGGTGTTGGGGTTTGTCAGCATCAGCGCGGCGACGTCCTGGTCGAGCGCTTCCTTCAGCGCCTCGATATCGATGCGGCCGCGCTCGTTCGCCGGAATCGATTCGACCGCGTAGTCGCACAGGGTCGCCGTGGCGGGATTGGTGCCATGGGCCGATTCGGGCACCAGCACCTTCTTCCTGGCATCGCCGCGCGCGGTCAGCGCCGCGCGGATGGTCATCAGGCCGGCCAGTTCGCCATGGGCGCCCGCCGCCGGCGACATGGCGACACCGGGCATGCCGGTGAGCGTCGTCAGCCAGTGGGCAAGCGTGGCTATCAGTTCCAGCGCGCCCTGCACCGTCGATTCGGGCTGCAGGGGATGCGCCAGCGCAAAACCCGGCATCCGCACGGCCTTTTCGTTGAGCCGCGGGTTGTGCTTCATGGTGCAGGAACCCAGCGGATAGAACCCGGCATCGATGGCGTAGTTCTTCTGCGACAGGCGGGTGAAGTGGCGCACCACCTGGGGCTCGGCCAGGCCCGGCAGGCCGATCGCGCCCTTGCGCTCCAGCCCGCCGAGCTTCAGCGGGCGGCCCTCCGGTGTTTCCAGATCGACGCCGCAGCGCCCCGGCGCATCCTGCTCGAAGAGCAGCGGTTCGTCCATCACCAGCCCGCGGTTGCCCGATGTCGTGGTCATGCCAGCACCTCCGCAAGGCCATCGGCCAGCGCCGCGATCTCCTCGGCCGTCGTCATTTCCGTCACGGCAACGGCCATGAGGTCCGAGAGACCGGGATCGTCGGGGTGGAAGCGGGCCAGCGGCACGCCGCCCAGGATGCCGCGCCCTGCCAGATCCTCAACGACGCCGATCGCCGGGCGCGGCAGGCGCAGGGTGAACTCGTTGAAGTAGGTCTCGTTGAGCACGCTGACACCCTTCACCTGCTCCAGCCGCTCGGCGGCGCGCTGGGCGGCCTCGTGGTTGAGGCGGGCAAGGGTCGTGAAGCCCTCCTCGCCCAGCAGCGCGAGATGGATCGTGAAGGCCAGTGCGCAAAGGCCGGAGTTCGTGCAGATGTTGCTCGTCGCCTTTTCGCGGCGGATGTGCTGCTCGCGCGTCGAAAGGGTCAGCACCCAGCCGCGCCGCCCTTCGGCATCCACCGTCTGGCCGGCAAGGCGGCCGGGCATCTGACGCAGGTACTTCGATTTCGTGGCAAAGAGGCCGACATAGGGGCCGCCGAATCCCATGGGATTGCCCAGCGACTGGCCCTCACAGACGACGATGTCTGCGCCCATGGCGCCCGGCGGCATCAGCAGGCCCAGCGAGACGACTTCCGTCACCACGGCGACCAGCAGGGCGCCGGCGGCATGGCAGGCCTCGGCAATCTTCGTCAGGTCGCGCGGACGCCCGAACAGGTCGGGCGTCTGGACCACGACACAGCTCGTCGTCCCGTCGATGGCCTCGATCAGGTCGTCGCGGCCGTCGGGCGACGGGGTCCGGCTGACGATCTCGAACTCGCCGTAACGGGCGTAGGTCTCCACGGTCTCGCGATAGTGGGGATGAAGCCCGCCCGAGAGCACCGCGCGGTGGCGCCGCGTCACCCGGTTGGCCATCAGCACCGCCTCGGCCGTGCCGCTTGCCCCGTCGTACATCGAGGCGTTGGCGACCTCCATGCCGGTCAGCATGGCGATCATGGTCTGGAACTCGAAGAGCATCTGCAGCGTGCCCTGGCTCACCTCGGGCTGGTAAGGCGTGTAGGAGGTGAGGAATTCGCCGCGCTGGATCAGCGCATCGACGCTGGCGGGGATGTGATGGCGATAGCTGCCGCAGCCCAGGAAAAAGGGCGCATTGCCGCCGTGCAGGTTCTTTGCCGCCATGGCGGCCAGCGCCCGCTCGACCTGCATCTCGCCCTGGTGGAGCGGCAGGTCGACCAGGCCGTCGCGCCAGGCCGAACGGGGCACGTCGACATAAAGGTCGTCGATGCCGGCGGCGCCGATCGCCGCCAGCATCGCCGTACGGTCGTCATCGGTCTGCGGCAGGTAGCGCATCACTCGAGATCCGCCAGAAAGTCCTTGTAGGCCTCTTCGTCCATCAGTTCGTCGAGCTCGGAAGGCTCATCGATACGGATACGCATGAACCAGCCGACGCCATAGGGATCGGCGTTCACCTGGGCCGGGTCCTCTGCCAGCATCTCGTTGACCTCGACGATCTCGCCGGTCAGCGGGGCATAGACCTCGCTGGCCGCCTTGACCGATTCGATCACGGCGGCGTCTTCGTTCTGGGCCACCGAACGGCCCACCTCGGGCAACTCGACAAAGACCACGTCGCCGAGCTGCTCCTGGGCATGCTCGGAAATGCCGATCGTGGCGATATCGCCGTCGACCTCAACCCATTCGTGATCCTTGGTGTAGAGCCGGTCGCTCATCCGTTCGTCTCCCTGATGGATGGTGTTGTTTTCAGTTGCGATGGTAACGCTGCGGCACGAAAGGCAGCGCGACAATCTCCGCCGCCACCGCCCTGCCCCGCAAGTCGAGTTCCAGGGCCTGGCCGATGGTGGCGTGTTCGGCCGCGACATAACCCATGGCGACGGGGCCGCCCGCGGTGGCGCCGAAGCCGCCGCTGGTGACGGCACCGATGGCGCTGCCGCCGGGCAGGCTCACCGTTGCGCCCTCGCGCACCGGCGCGCGCCCCTGGGGACGGATACCGACCCGCTTGCGCGATACGCCAGCCGCAATCTGGGATGCGATGACCTCGGCGCCGGGATAATCCCCGCCGCTGCGCCGCGCTTTCTGGATCGACCAGGTGAGTCCGGCCTCGACCGGCGTGGTGGTGGTGTCGATATCGTGGCCATAGAGGCAGAGGCCCGCCTCAAGGCGCAGGCTGTCGCGCGCGCCAAGGCCGATCGCCATCACTTCCGGTTCGGCAAGCAGGCGCCGCGCCAAGGCCTCGGCGGCGTGGCCCGGCACGGAGATTTCCAGCCCATCCTCGCCCGTGTAGCCCGAGCGGGAGATCTGCAGCCGCTCGCCCTCGAAAGTCCAGGTCGCGGCCTGCATGAAGGCCAGTTGCGCAACCTCCGGCACATGGCGTGAAAACACCGCCACGGCCTGCGGCCCCTGCAGGGCAAGCAGCGCGCGGCTTTCCATGTATTCGATCTCGCACACCTCGCCCAGATGGGCGCGCAGGTGGGCGAGGTCGGCATCCTTGCAGCCGGCGTTCACGATCAGCCCCAGGTGGTCGCCCATGGCGGTGACCATCAGGTCATCGAGGATGCCGCCGGCATCGTTGGTGAACTGGGTATAGCGCATGCGGCCCGGGGCAAGATCCTCCAGCGCCGCGGGCACCAGGCGTTCGAGCGCACGGGCGGCCTCCTGCCGGGGTTTGCCGCCCCTGGCCGTGAGCCGCACCTGGCCCATGTGGGAGACATCGAAGAGCCCTGCGGCGCTGCGCGTGTGCTGGTGTTCGGCAAGAATCCCGGAAGGGTACTGCACAGGCATGGCGTAGCCGGCGAACGGCACCATGCGGGCGCCGAGCTCGCGATGCAGAGCGTCGAGCGGCGTGTGCTTCAATGCGGTGTCGTCGCTCATAAGGGCACTCCCGGACAGTCGGCGTCCACCGACGCGAGGATCGCGTCAGCGGCAGCCCCCTCTGTCCCGGGACCTGAGAGCATCGCCGGCTAGCGCCGGCTTTCCCCTTCGGTGTGACGACGCCGGATCAGGCGCCATCCGCTTTCCAGAGCGGCCATTCCCCTGCGGTTCATGGGCCTGAGAGTTTCCGGGGCTGGTTGCTCCTTCGGCGCCGGCATGGCCGGTCTCTCCCGCAGGGTTCAGCGGCAGGTGCAAAGCATGGGCGGCCAGCGCGGAGCGGTCAACCGTGCTTGTTGGTTGCCGCCACACAGGACAGCGCGACGTTTCCGCCTACTGGCCCCGTCCCGAGCGGGCCAGTGCAAGCTGCTCGGGGGTAAGCTGGAAGCCGATATAAACGGTGTATTCGGCCGCCCACGCGATGCTCGAATAGGTCAGCTTCTGGAACACCGATTCGACGTGCCCGATCTCGATGGCATTGCCGGGGAAGCCGATGTCGATACCGAAGACCTGCTTGGCGATGATGTTGCCTTCGGGATCGGCAACAACGACGAAGTAGGGGAAACGGGTCTGCGATTCCGTCGCGGAAGGGCCCATCATGGCGCGCATGCCAAAGCGCACCTCCATCTCGACGCGGTTCTGATCGGTCAGGAAATTGCAGAGCCATTCGATGCTGACGATCTGGGCATCGTAACGCACGTCGATCAGGTCGGTGCCCGGACCCGGCGCATATTCGACGTAGTGCGTGGCATCCTGGACCAGATAGACCTGCGGGCAGGTCAGGACCGAGATCTGCTCATCGCTGCTGCACCCCGCCGCAAGCAGCAGGAAACCTGCCGCCAGGGCCACAAGCGCCTGCCGCACGTGACGCGAAAAATTCATGAATGGCGCATCCTGCTTGCTCCGGCGATCAGATCTTGCTGTGGGTCCCGTCGCAGAACGGCTTGCCGGCGGTGTGCTTGCAACCGCACAGCCATGCCGTCTTGTCCTCCTCGGCCACGAAACCGATCGGTGAAACGCCGCTGCCCTTGTGCGAGCCGTCGCAATAGGGCTGCTTGGCGCTCTTGCCGCAGGCGCACCAGAAGTAGCGCTGGCCCTTCTTCAGTTCCGCCTTGTAGGGAGATTTCTGCGCGATCACCACGTCGTCGCTCATGCCATGCCCTTTCTTGAACAGCTTGCGCGGGCGTGCCGGCCCGCCGCGGCGCACTCTAGAGCGGATCGCAGCCCGAGGGAAAGCAGACATCCCGAGGCTTTGTCATGAAACTGCCCTGTTTCAAGGGCTTAGAAGCCCCCTGCGGACGTGGCGCCTGCGCGCGCGCCATGGTATGTGCCGAAACCCCGGAACCAGCGATCAGGCGCAACCAGACATGAGCCAGACCGACGGCCTTCCCCCGCTGCGCGTGGTGCTTGCCAGCCCGCGCGGATTCTGCGCCGGGGTCGACCGCGCCATCCAGATCGTCGAGAAGGCGCTGGCCAAGCACGGCAGCCCTGTCTACGTGCGCCACGAGATCGTTCACAACCGCTTCGTGGTCGAGGCTCTGGAGGCCAAGGGTGCGGTCTTTGTCGAAGAACTCGACGAAATCCCCGACGACAGCCGGCCGGTGATCTTTTCGGCCCATGGCGTTCCCAAGGCGGTGCCGGCCGATGCGGCCGCGCGCAATCTCTACTATCTCGACGCCACCTGCCCGCTGGTCAGCAAGGTCCATCACGAGGCTGCGCGCCACCACGGCGCGGGACGCCAGATCGTGCTGATCGGCCATGCCGGCCATCCGGAAGTGATCGGCACCATGGGCCAGCTTCCCGACGGCGCGATCATCCTGGTCGAAAGCGTCGAGGACGCCCGCGTGATCGCGCCGGAGGATACCGAGAACCTCGCCTACATCACCCAGACCACCCTTTCGGTGGACGACACGACAGCGATCGTGGCCGCACTGACCGAACGCTTTCCCACCATCCGCGGGCCGCACAAGCAGGACATCTGCTATGCCACCACCAACCGTCAGGAAGCGGTCAAGGCGATCGCCCACACCTGCGACATGGTCCTGGTGATCGGCGCGCCCAATTCATCGAACTCCCTGCGTCTGGTGGAGGTCGCGCGCGTCGCTGGCGCCGCCCACGCCGGATTGATCCAGCGCGGCGCCGATCTCGACCTGGTCGATTTTACCGGCATCGCGACGCTGGGCATTACGGCCGGAGCCTCCGCGCCCGAACTGCTGGTCGAGGAGGTTCTCCAGACCCTGCGCGAGCGCTTCGACCTGACCATCGAGGAAACCGAAGTCACGCGCGAGGACGTCAGCTTCAAGCTGCCGCGCGCCCTGGCGGGCTGAGGCGTCATGGCCGTCTATACCGATGTTTCCGCCGAAGACCTGCAGGCCTTCCTGACCGACTACGAGATCGGCCGTCTGGTCTCGCTCAAGGGCATTGCCGAGGGCGTCGAGAATTCCAACTACTTCGTCTTCACCGACCTCGGCCCCTATGTCCTGACGCTCTACGAAAAGCGCGTGCGCGAGGAAGACCTGTCATTTTTCATCGGCCTGATGGAACATCTGGCCGCACGCGGCGTGCCCTGTCCCACGCCGATCCGCGACCGTGCCGGCCAGGCACTCAAGCGGCTCAACGGCCGTCCCGCGGCGCTGGCGAGCTTCCTGAAAGGTCTCTCACCCCGGCGCACCACACCCGAACATTGCGCCGCGGTGGGCCGTGCCGTCGCCGAACTGCACCTGCAGGGCGCCGATTTCGGGATTCGCCGGGAGAACGATCTGTCGCTTGCCGGATGGCAGAAGCTGGCCGATGGCTGCGGCGCACGCGCCGATGAGGTGGAGCCGGGCCTTGCCGGTGAGATTGCCGAGGAGCTGGAGACCTTTGCCAGCTGCTGGCCAAACAACCTGCCCAGCGGGGTCATCCACGCCGATCTGTTCTGCGACAACGTCTTCTTCGACGGGCCCCATCTCAGCGGCATCATCGACTTCTACTTTGCCTGCAACGACCTCTTTGCCTACGACGTGGCGATCTGCCTCAACGCCTGGTGCTTCGAGAACCACCGCGAACTCAACGTCACCAAGGCACGCGCCCTTCTGGCGGCCTATCGCCAGGTGCGGCCGTTCGAAGCGGCCGAGCTTGCCGCCCTGCCCCTGCTGGCGCGCGGTGCGGCCCTGCGCTTCCTGATGACACGCCTCTACGACTGGCTCCATCCCGTGGAGGGCGCCCTGGTGACGCCCAAGGACCCGCGCGAATACCTCGCCAAACTGCGCTTTCACCGCGGCGTGACGAGTGCCGCGGCCTACGGCATCGCATGAGCGGGGAGAAGCCGGTCATCGAGATTCACACCGATGGCGCCTGCTCGGGAAACCCCGGGCCCGGCGGCTGGGGTGCGCTGCTTTCCTGGAACGGCCTGACCAAGGAACTGAAGGGCGGCGAAGCGCAAACGACCAACAACCGCATGGAAATGACCGCCGCGATCCGCGCCCTGGAGTCGCTCAAGCGGGAAAGCAGGGTCGATCTCTATACCGACAGCACCTATGTGCGCGACGGCATCCTGGGCTGGCTCGCCAAGTGGAAGAAGAACGGCTGGAAGACCGCCGCCAGGAAACCGGTGAAAAACGAGGACCTGTGGCGCGCCCTGGACGAGGCCACCGCCAGGCACGATATCTCCTGGCACTGGGTCAAGGGCCACGACGGCAATCCCGGCAACGAACGTGCCGACGAACTGGCCCGCGAGGGCATGGCCCCCTTCAAGCGCTGACATGAAGCGGGGCCGCGAACAAACATCCGCGGCCCCGCAATCTCAGGTCAGGCGCAATCAGCCGAGCTGTTCGAGCATCGACTCGGCGCTTGTCGACTTGAATTCGCCGTCATCGATGTTGACCGCCTTGACGACGCCGTCATCAACGAGCAGCGAGAAGCGCTTGCCGCGGATGCCCATGCCGTAGCCGGTGAAATCGGCATCCAGGCCCAGCTTCTTGGAATAGTCGGCGCTGCCGTCGGCCAGCATCGTCACCTTGCCGTCGGTCTTCTGGTCCTTGCCCCAGGCGCCCATGACGAAGGCGTCGTTGACCGCCATGCAGGCGATGGTGTCGACACCCTTGGCCTTCAGCTTGTCGTAGTTGCCGACGAAGCCGGGCAGGTGCTTGGCCGAGCAGGTCGGGGTGAATGCCCCGGGCACGGAGAACAGCACCACCTTCTTGCCCTTGAAAAGCTCGTCCGTGCTGACGGGGGCGGGCCCGTTGTCGGTCATGGTGTGCATGGTGCCCGAAGGCATGTGATCGCCGACTTTGATGGTCATCGTAGAGGACTCCCTGATGCGAATGCGTGGCGGACGCAGCCGCCGGAAGACAGATATGGGCCGCCGGGGTCCGTCTCTCAAGCCATCTTTGCAGGCAGCGGGCTGGCCTTGCCGCGCAGAGACTGTATCCTCATATCCAAGCCGGGGGCGGGAGAAACGCAACAAGAGCCAGGGAAAAGGCCATGGTCGACGAAACCTATCTGGAAGGACGCTGCCTGATCGCGATGCCGACGATCGGTGATCCGCGCTTCGACCGCAGCCTCATCTATCTCTGTGCCCACAGTTCCGACGGCGCGATGGGCCTGGTGATCAACAAGCCGCTCGACGACCTCTCCTTCGAGGACATGCTGGAACAGCTTGGCATCACGGGCGGCAACACGGGCGAGGCCATCCGCATGCATTTCGGCGGTCCCGTGGAGACCGGACGCGGATTCGTCCTCCACTCCGACGATTACCAGCACGACGGCACACTGACGATCACCGGCGGCATCGCGCTGACCGCCACGGTCGATGTGCTGCGCGCCATGGCCAGCGGCGGTGGCCCGCGCCGGTCCCTGCTGGCTCTGGGTTACGCCGGCTGGGCGCCGGGCCAGCTCGACGCCGAGATCCAGGCCAACGGCTGGCTGACCTGTGACGCCGACGAGGACCTGCTGTTCGGCAACAACCTGGACGGCAAGTGGCACAAGGCGCTTTCCAAGATCGGCATCGATCCCGCCCTGCTTTCCACCGACATCGGCGGCAGCGGCAAGCCCAACTGAGGCTTCAGACCAGCTTCACCACCTAGAGCGGATCATGATCACACGGAACCATTCCATGGTTTCGTGTGATCATGTGAATCCGCTCTACATCAACAAGATAGAGCCAGTTCACTCTAACGCCGCCGGTTGCGCCACTCGTTCTCGAGCTGGGCAAACAGCAGGTGATCGCGCCACTGGCCGTCGATCTTGAGATAGGCACGCGCCAGGCCTTCCTGGCGGAAGCCGGACTTTTCCAGCAGACGCTTTGACGGTTCGTTCTGGGGTACACAGGCCGCTTCCAGACGGTGCAGGCCCAGGGTGACAAAGACGAAGGGCAGCAGGGTGGCGATCGCCTCGGCCATATAGCCCTGGCGGGAATGGCGCTGGCCGATCCAGTAGCCCAGGGTCGCGGTCTGGGCGACGCCACGGCGGATGTCCGAGATCGTGATGCCGCCCAGCACCGCGCCGTCGGCCTTGCTGGTGACGAACAGGCCATAGGCCTCAGCCGCGGCGCGTTCACGCTGCATCTGGCGCAGACGGCGGCGGAAGGCGGTCTGGCCAAGGGCATCGCGTGGCCAGGCCGGTTCCCAGGGTGTGAGAAAGTCGCGGCTTTCGCTGCGCAGGCTGGACCAGGCGGACCAGTCGTCCATGCGCGGGGGCCGCAGCACCACCCGCGGGCCTTCCAGCAGCGGCTCCAGGGTTCCTGGCGTCTGGCGCCGCAGCAGCGTGAACATGGCCGCTCAGGCGAAACGGGCGGCGATGCGCTCGTGCTGGCCCAGCCCCGCCTTGGGTCCGATCGTGGAGACCGTGGGCTGGCTGTTGCAGAACAGGCGTTCGGCACAGCGGCGCATGTCGGCGGTCGTTACCGCATCCAGGCGCTCGACGATCTCGTCCTGGGGCAGATGGCGGCCGTGGATGAGGATCTGGCGCGCGGCGTTCTCGCAGCGCGTCGAGGTGCTTTCGCGCGACATCAGCAACCCGGCCTTGATCTGGGTGCGGGCGCGGTTGAGCTCGCTTTCGCTGATGCCGTCGGTCGCACGCTTGAGTTCGTCGGCGACCAGCACCGCCACCTCGGCGGCATCCTCGTCGGCGCAGCCGGCATAGACGCCGAACAGGCCGCCGTCGACGTAGGAGGAGTGGAAGGCAAAGATGCTGTAGGCCAGTCCGCGCTTCTCGCGCACCTCCTGGAACAGGCGAGAGGACATGCCCCCGCCCAGGGCGCCGGTCAGCACCTGGATGGGGAAGTAGTCGGGATCGCGGTAGCCCACGCCGTCGAAGCCCATGATCAGGTGGACCTGCTCGACATCGTCCTCGTGCTCGACGCCGCCGCCGCCATAGACCGCAGCCTCCGCGACATGGCCGTTGCGCCGGCGCAGGTTGCCGAACTGGCTTTCGGCCATGGCCACGATCGCGTCGTGATCGACCGCGCCGGCAGCCGAGAGAATCATCGAATCGGCGGTATAGAAGCGGCTCTGGAAGTCGGCGAGCGAGGCCCGCTGGAAACCCTCCACGCCCTTGGAAGTGCCCAGGATCGAGCGGCCCAGAGGCTGGTCGGGATAGGCCTTCTCCTGGAACAGGTCGAAGACCAGGTCGTCGGGCGTGTCGTGGACCTGGGCGATCTCCTGCATCACCACCCAGCGTTCCTTTTCCAGCTCGTCCTCCAGGAAGGTGGAGTGCTGGAGAATGTCCGACAGCATGTCGACGGCGAGCGGCACGTCGTCCTTCAGGACCCGGGCTAAGAAGGCGGTGTGTTCGCGCGAGGTATAGGCGTTGACATGGCCGCCGACGTCC
>CALGGB010000032.1 GCA_937880925.1 uncultured Rhodospirillaceae bacterium
AGTCCGGCGGTATGACGCCCCCGAAGTGTTCCCAGAACTCGACCGTCGAATTGCGGTGAGGAAACGGATCGCCTGGCACCGGCACACCCAGGAAATCGCACAAGGGCTCCCAGCCCTGTGCCACGTCAAAGACAAGAAGACGTTCCGGCGCGATCGCCGCGCGCACGTCCAGCGTACGCTGGCGATAGGCGGCCAGCGCCACGTCACGATCGAGCGCGTGGCCCGAAAACGTCTGCTCGACGATCAGTTCGCCCGCGGCTTCCGCCATGGCTGCGATATGCGACGGCATCGGCAGCGTATGGCGGTGCTTGAAGAACTTGCCGATGGTCTGGGAGTAACTTTTCCACCACGATTCCTCGGGCCGCACGCTGAGCACCACCTTGGCCTGCGGGAAGGCCTGCGCCAGTTCGCGCCAGACATGGGCCCCGGGCCAATCGACCTGCGCCCGATAACCCGCAAAGACCGTGTTCCAGTCGACCGCCTGGCCGGCCGCGATCGCCTGCCAATGGGGAACCTGTTCCGGGTTCGCGAAGGCTTCCTCCATGTGATGGCATGGCCCGAAGCCGATCTGCTCCAGAGCGATTTTGAGCGAGGAGGTCCCTGTTCGCCCGAAACCCGGCCCGATGATCGATAGCGCCATAGTCTGCTCCCACACGGTGTGATGTCGATTTTACACGCTGTTTCCGCGACTTAACGACAGTCTCGCGTTACAGAGGCTTGCCGTACAGTGCCCCGTCGAAAATTTCCGGCATCGCTATCCTGCAAGGGGTACAAGTCTGGACAAATGACGAGCCAGACCGGAGCATGCGTCTCCCGTCACAATCCCAGCCTATCGGACGTTCCCATGAGCGAGGACCTACGCCGCCCCGTGAAGCCACGCGATGCCGCCAGCGTCGTGCTGATACGCGGCAGCGCCGACAAGGCCGAGGTGCTGATGGGCCGCCGCCGCAAGCGCGCGAGTTTCCTGCCCAACATCTATGTCTTTCCCGGCGGCCGGGTCGATGCCATGGACCGCCATGTCCCGCGTGATCTCACCTTCCATCCGGAAGCCGAGCGCCTGATCCGCAGGCACGCCCCGGCGACAGCGCCGCTGCCGCTGGCCATCGCCGCGCTGCGCGAAACCTTCGAGGAAACCGGCTACCTGATCGCCCGCGACGCTCCCGACGGCGCGCTCGACGGCCTGCCCGCAACACCGTTCTGGGAAGCCTTTCGCGCCGAGACCGCCCTGCCCGATCTCGCGCGCATGCATTACATCGCACGGGCGCTGACCCCGACCTCCTCGCACAAGCGCTTCAACACGCGCTTCTTCATGGTCGACGCCAACGAAGCGCGCGGGAACCTGATCGACGAGGGCGAGCTCGAGGACCTGCACTGGGTCGCGCTGGACAAGGCGCACCGCCTGCCCATCGTCGACGTCACCGAATTCGTGCTCAACCGCGCGCGCCAGCGCTGGAGTGATCATGCCGCCGGCCGCGGCCAGGAGAGCGTGCCGTTCCTGCGTTACCTTGGAGGGCGCCAGCGCATCGAACATGGCTGAGCTCAACCTGTCACCCCGCGACCGGATGCGCTGCCTGATCGCGCTGATCGGCGCCCTGGCCGTCGTCTCGACCCTGAGTTCGCTGATGTGGCCGATCCTCTCGGAAGCTCTGCGCAACCGCGGCTGGGACGAGACCATGATCGGGGTCAATGCCGCCGCCCAGTTCGGCGGCATCGTCGTCGTCGCCCTGCTGGTGACGCGCATCATCCCCCTGCTCGGATTCTACCGCACCATCCTCACCGGTCTGGCCGTGGCCGCGGTGATGCTGTTCCTGTTGCCCCTGCTGCGCGATTACTGGGCATGGTTCGTCCTGCGCTTCCTGATGGGCATGGGCATCTCCCTGCTCTTCACCGCCGGCGACACCTGGGTCAACTCGATCGTCGAGGAGCGCGTGCGCGGCCGCTGGCTGGGCATCTACAGCACCGTGGGCATGGCCGGCTGGGCCGTGGGGCCGATCATGGGCTCGATGATGGACCCGGAAAGCTGGTGGCCCTTCGTCGCCGGGCTGGTCGCCATCGCCATCGCAACCATCGTGCTGCTGCCGACGCGCCAGATCGACATCAGGCTCAGCGCCCAGGCCGACCACGATCCCGGGCGCGGCAGGCTTCTGGCCGTGCTGATCGTGGCACCCACGGTGCTGCTGTCGGCGGGCATGTTCGGCATCGTCGAAGGCAGCGTACAGTCCTTTGCCCACCTCTACACCATGGACCTTCTGGGCCAGCAGCATCGCGATGTCGGATATGCCGTGATCTGGGTCGCCTCGGTCGGAGCCATCTTCTTCCAGTTCCCCGTCGGCTGGCTCGCCGACAAGATGGATCGCGGCTGGCTGCTGGTGATCTGCGTGGCCGTGCTGTTCTTCATGGTCACCCTGCTGCCGGTCCTGATCGGCTTTGGCGCCGACCCCTGGTGGACACGCGGCGCCCTTGCGCTGTGGGCCTCCCTGTCGCTCTGGGGCGGCGCCATGGGCGCGATCTTCACGGTCGGCATCACCCTTCTGGGCCAGCGCTTCCGGGGCGTCGAGCTGGTTGCGGCCAACGCCGTGTTTTCGGTGCTGTTCGGCGTCGGCGGGCTGCTCGGCCCGTTCATCGTCGGGGCTGCCATGGAGAACTTCGGCTCGCGCGGTTATCCCGCCGCACTGGCGATCACGGTGCTGGCCTACCTGCTGTTTGCCGCCTATCGGCAGTACCTGCGAACGGGACTGCGCCGTCGCGCTTGACTTGGGGCCAGCGGCGGCTATGTTCCCCCTCCAAATCAGCCCCAGGACACAGGTCTCATGGCCAAACCCACGACTATTCTGGTCAAGCTCGAGAGCACGGCCGACACCGGTTACTACTACGTGACCAAGAAGAATCCCCGGACGCAGACCGAGAAGATGGTCTTCCGCAAGTACGATCCCGTCGCGCGCAAGCACGTCGAGTTCAAGGAAACCAAGCTGAAGTAGGTTCTGCCGGGCGTACGCGCCCTCTGGCCGGCCATCGGGCGGCGTCGCACCAGCGGCGCCGCTTTTGGTTTTTCAGGAGCCCTGGCTTCAGGCCGTCACCACTTGGTTGCGGCCGGCACCCTTGGCTCTGTAGAGAGCATCGTCGGCGGCACGGAACAGGGCGTCCGGCGTGGTCACGGAGGCCGTCAAGGCGGCAACGCCGATGCTGATCGTGATCGGCAGTTCCGGGTTGCCCTCGCCTGCCGAAAATGGCGCGTCGCCGATCGCCTGGCGCAGCCGCTCGGCGACCGAACAGGCCACCGCCAGATCGGTCTCTGGCATCACCACGACGAATTCCTCGCCGCCGTAACGCGCCGCCAGATCGGTCGAGCGCGTTGCCTGCAGCATCCGGCGGCCCAGTTCGATGAGCACCAGATCGCCCGAGGCGTGGCCATAGGTGTCGTTGACCGCCTTGAAGTGGTCGACGTCGAGCACCATCAGCGACAGAGCCTTGCCGGTAGCCTGCGCGCGCTCGAACTCCCGCGCCAGATAGGTCGTCAGGTAACGCCTATTGTGCAGCCGCGTCAGCTCGTCGAGCGTGGCCATGGAGACGCTGGTCTCGATGTCGGAGCGCAGTCGGTCCTGATAGTGCTTGCGCCGCACCTGCATGCGCACCCGTGCAATCAGCTCGTTGCGGTCGACCGGCGCCATCACGTAATCGGTGACCCCCAGGTCCAGGGCCTTGGCCAGGCGCTCCAGGTCGCCGTCCTCGATCAGCACCAGGATCGGCACCATGCGCGTGGCCGGGCGGCTGCGCAGCTGTGAGGCCACGCGCAGGCCGTCGATATCCTCCAGCGACAGGCTGATGATGATGACCGCGTAATCGCCCCCCTCGGCCATGCGCAGGGCATCGCTCTCGTTGTCGACGACATCGACGTGGTGATGATCCTGCAGCGCCTCGGCCATGAAGCGGGCCCGGGAATCGAAATCCTCCAGCAGCAGGACCCGCGCGTCTTCCACCGGCTCGCCCCAGCGCAGGGCACGCTCGCCCAGCGCCGCGCCGTCGTTGACGCCAAGGCGCAGGCGCAGTTCGTCGAAGGTGACCTTGAAGCGCAGCAGGGACCGCACGCGCGAGAACAGCGCCAGGTCGTCCACGGGTTTGGTGAGGAAATCGTCGGCGCCTGCCTGCAGACCCAGAACACGATCGGCGGTGTCCGAGAGCGCCGTCACCATGACGATCGGGATGTGCATGGTCTCCGGTTGCTCGCGCAAGTGACGGCAAACCTCATAGCCGTCCATGTCGGGCATCATGACGTCCAGCAGGATGAGATCGGGGCGTTCTTCGACCGCCATGCGAATGGCTTCCGCACCGCCTCTGGCGGTCAGAACATCGTAGTACTCGCTCGTCAGCTTGGCTTCGAGAAGCTTCACATTGAGCGGCTGGTCGTCGACAACGAGGATTCTGCCGGTCATGACAACAAACGCACTACCCTAGGAAACGCTTAACCGTCTCAAGAAACTGATGCACCGAAATGGGCTTGGCGATGTAGGCATCGCAACCGACGTTCAGCACCTTTTCCTCGTCGCCCTTCATGGCAAGCGCCGTGACGGCGACAACGGGGATGTGCCTGGTCAGTTCTTCCGCCTTGATCCACTGCGTGACATCCAGGCCGGAGGCCTCGGGCAACTGGACGTCCATGATGATGAGGTCGGGCAGCTTTTCCTTCGCGATCCGAAAGGCCTCCTCACCATTGAAGGCCTGCAGGACGGCAAAGCCATTGGCGTCGAGAAGATCGTTGAAGAGCTTCATATTGAGCTCGTTGTCCTCGACGATGAGAACGGTCTTTGCCATTGGCTCCTCACGAGACTGGAAACGCCTGCGTTCGCACGCCGTCACCGCATGCACACCCGATCCCCGGACACAGCGGCCGCTTGCACCTGTGGCCTTTTAGCATAGGTTTTGACCCGCGACGTACACCGCATATGCAATGAATTTGGCGATGACAGAACCCGGAATGATTGCGGACGACCCGAACACCAACAACCTCAGGGATGTTGCCGCCCTGCTGGCCCCTGATCGCCCGCTACTGATCACGGATGCCGACGAGGTATTGTTTGCCTTCATGGCGGCATTCGAGCGCCATCTGCATGCCAACGACACCTACTTCAACTGGGCCTCCTACCGGCTCAACGGCAACATCATCGCCCGCGCCGATGAGACAGCCGTCGACAATCCCCAGGTCAAGGCGCTGATCGCGGACTTCTTCGAGCAGCACACACGCACGATCGAGCCCCTGGAAGGCGCGGCAGAGGCCATGGCCGCGCTGGTCGCCGAACGCGGGCTGCAGATCGTCGTTCTGAGCAATGTTCCCGCGCCCCGCCATGGCGATCGTCAATGGGCGCTGGCCCGCCATGGCATGGACTATCCCTTGATCGCCAACGAGGGCGCAAAGGGCCGCGCGGTCGCCTTTCTTGCCGCGCGCACCAACGCGCCGGTCTTCTTCATCGACGATGCGCCTTCCCACCATGACGACGTCGCCGTGCATGCCGGCCATGTACGCCGGATCCACTATGTGGGGCATCCCCGACTGGCGGAACTGATCGGCCCGGCCGAGGCCAGCCACCTGCGCGCACGTTCCTGGGACGATATCCGGCGTTTCATCGAGGACCACCTCGACGACACGGCGACCTGAAAAATGCGCATCGGCATCGACCTGGGCGGGACCAAGATCGAGGGCCTGCTGCTCGCCCCCGACGGCAGCGAAGCCCAGCGCCTTCGGGTGGCAACGCCGCGTGACGATTATGGGGCCACGGTTGAGGCCGTCGCCGGGCTGGTGCTGGCGCTGGAACAGAAGGCGCAAGCGCATTGCCCTGTCGGCATCGGCATGCCTGGCTCACTGTCTCCGCTTGACGGGCTGGTGCGCAACTCCAACTCGACCTGCCTCAATCACCGGCCATTCCGGCAGGACATCGAAGCGCGGCTGGCGCGTGAGGTGCGCCTGGCCAACGATGCCAATTGTCTGGCGCTATCGGAGGCAACCGACGGCGCCGGAGCCGGTGCGCCCGTGGTGTTTGCCGCGATCCTGGGCACCGGTGTCGGGGGTGGGCTGGTGGTGGACGGACGGCTGATCCAGGGCGTCAACCTGATCGGCGGCGAATGGGGCCACAACCCCTTGCCCGGCGCCCAGGGCGACGAGGTCCCCGGCCCCGTCTGCTATTGCGGCCGTACCGGCTGCATCGAGGCCTTCCTCTCTGGCCCCTCGCTGGCCCGCGACCATGACCAGGCAACGGGCCAAAACCTGTTGCCGATGGAGATCGCCGCCCTTGCCGAACAAGGTGACGAGGAAGCCGAGGCCAGCCTGCAACGCCACGAGGACCGGCTGGCGCGGGCCCTGGGCAGCCTGATCAACATCGTCGACCCCGATGTCGTCGTACTGGGCGGCGGCCTTTCCAACCTTGGCCGGCTTTACACCAGGGTCCCGGCCATCTGGCAGCGCTACATCTTCTCCGATGTCGTGACGACCCGGCTGGTTCCCGCGCGCCATGGCGATTCCAGCGGCGTGCGGGGTGCGGCGCGTCTGTGGCCGGAGACGTCGTGACCGGCGATCAGCAGTCTGGCGGCGGCAGCGCCTCGAGCGACTTCAGCTCCGCGCCCAGGACGAAGCTACCATAGTCATAGGATAGCCCCAAGGAAACGCCGTCCTCGCGCAGGCGCGCGGAAAGTTCGATATCGGGCAGCTCGCCGGCATCGCCATGGACAAAATAGGCGAGGCGCAACGGCCAGACACGCAGGCCGGAATCGGGATCGCTCTCGACTGGCCCGACCAGTGTCGTGACGTCATAGACCTGCGTGCCCTCGGTGCCGTCGAACAGGATATCGGTCATCAGGTGCTCGCCCGCCATGGCGCCACGCAGGATGGAGACCAGATGGCCGGTGGGAAACAGGGTCCCCGCCGGCAGCGGCGCTTCATCGGTCTGCGGTGCATTGACGTGCACCCTGCCGATCCCTTCGGGCGATGCCGAAGCCTGGCCGCTGGAAACCTCGGTGCCGCCCGGCTCCAGCCGGGTGCGGTCGTCGAAGCGATACCAGGAACCGTCCTTGGCTTCCTGGCTGTCGAACTCTGACGCCGTGGTGATCTGGCTTTCTTCCCGGGTCATGGTGAGGACGATCGCCTGGCGCAGGCCCCATGCATCGCACGTGTCGGTCACTTCCACCACAAGCAGGCCATGGGCGCTTTCGATGCCGCTGCCCTGGGTGTGGTGCTCCAGGCGCAGCTCGTAGGTCGCCTGATGCGCCAGAAGCCCGCTTTCCTGCGCCATGACCGGCAACGGCAGGCTCAGCCATGCCACGGCCATGAACAGGAGGGCTTTGCGCAGCCCCCCGGCATCGGCTAAGTAGCCGCCGCCCCTGCGGGCGTGCCGACCGACCGGAAGTGCGGCGAAACGAGCGCGGGAGCAGACACGTTTGCGTTGGTTCAACCTGTGGCCTTTCTCTCGCACCGTTCCGCCGACTTTCGGCGCTGGCGCAGGCAAGGTCAATCGCGCTGCCTTGAGGGAGGGAGTCACCATGTCCGCCAAACCGAAGGTCTTTGTTACCCGCCGCCTGCCCGACAATGTCGAGGCGCGTCTCAAGCGCGATTACGATCCCATTCTCAATGCCGACGACCACCTGCCGGGCGCCGATGAGGTCGTCGCGGGCTGCAAGGGCGCCGACGCGCTGCTCCCCTGCCCCACCGACAAGATCACCGCCGAAGTGATCGAGCGGCTCGACGACAGCGTCAAGGCGATCGCAACCTTCTCGGTGGGCTACGAGCACATCGACGTCGAGGCGGCCAAGAAGCGCGGCATCGTTGTCACCAACACGCCCGACGTGCTGACCGACGCCACCGCCGACATCGCCATGCTGCTGATCCTGGGCGCGGCCCGCCGGGCCTACGAGGGCGAGATGATGGTGCGCAACGCCACCTGGGGCGCCTGGGAGCCCACGGGCATGCTGGGCGTGCAGGTCACCGGCAACCGCTTAGGCATCATGGGCATGGGCCGCATCGGCCAGGCCGTGGCACGGCGCGCCAGGGGTTTCGAGATGGAGGTCCACTACCACAACCGCAGCAAGCTGCCGGCCGCCGAGGAATTCGGCGCCACCTTCCACGAGACCCTGGACGGCCTCCTGGCGGTCAGCGACATCCTCTCGATCCACTGCCCCTCGACGGCGGAAACCCGCAAGTCGATCAATGCAGAGACCATCGCAAAGCTGCCCGACGGCGCCATCGTGGTGAACACCGCGCGCGGCAACGTGGTCGACGATGAGGCCCTGATCGAGGCTCTGAAGTCCGGCAAGCTGTTTGCCGCCGGCATCGATGTCTACGACGGCGAGCCCAACATCCATCCCGGCTACCGCGACCTGACCAACGCCTTCCTGCTGCCCCATCTGGGCAGCGCGACCCACGCCACCCGCGACGGCATGGGCTTCAAGGCGCTCGACAACCTGGACGCCTTCTTCGCCGGCAAGACCCCGCCCAACCGCGTCGCCTAGTTGATCTGGAGCGGCGTCAGCGCCGTGCCAGACCCAGTTCGCGTCCGTGGGTGGCGACCAGCCAGACGGCAATGCAGCCTGCCAGCAGCGGTGCGCAACCCGCAAAGGTGAGCACCCAGTGGGACGCGCGTGCCACCGCTTCGGGTTCCAGCCCGGCGGTGAGCCCTGCGAGGTTGGCGATCATGCCGGCCAGCGCCGAGCCGAAGGCCACGCCCAGGGAGCGCACGGTGGTGACCGAGGATGCGGTCACCGCCTCCTCGCCCCGGCGCGCCACGCGCATGATGCGGGTGGTGTAGTGCGGCAGGCACATGCCGATGCCGCAGCCGGCGGTGACCAATAGCGGTCCGAAGACCCACGGAGCGGCATCGTCGATCAGCAGGGAGGCAGCGATCAGCGAGGATGCCGTCAGGAACGGCCCCGCGATCATCACGCGGCGCACCCCGGCATCGTGCAGGCCCGAGACCGTAATCGCCGAAGTCGTCCAGCCCAGCGCCAGCAGGCAGCCGAAGTAGCCTGCGGCAAGCGGCGTGTAGCCGTGCAGCGTCTGCATCGCCAGCGGCAGGAAGATGCCCACACCCGTCGGCGCCATGGCGATCAGCAGGAAGACCCAGTGCAGGGCACCGGGCGCCACGGCCGGCACGAACGCGCGCGAGGGGAACATCGGGTTGGCCCCGCCCCTGTCGCGCCATAGGGCAAGCACGAACATGCCCGCCCCTGTCGCCAGCAGGGCGGCCTTGCCGCCTGCCTGCGCGACATTGCCCGCGGCCGCCACGGCCATGGCTCCGCCGCACAGCAGCGTGATGGCCATGACCGGAAAGGTCGTGGCGCGCCCGTCGTCGCTTCGGCGCGGCACCACGCGCCAGGCCAGCACGATGAACAGCAGGGTGATCGGCACCTGGCACCAGAAGGCGCCACGCCACCAGTCGATCTCGGCAAAGATGCCGCCCACCGCGGGACCGACGATGGCCGCCGCGCCCCACAGCGTGGAAAGTACGGCAAACAGCCGTGGTCGCAGGCGGTCGGCATAAAGGGTGCGCACCAGAACGTAGGACAGCGCCAGCAGCAAACCGCCGCCCCAGCCCTGGACCGCGCGTCCGGCGATCAGCACGCCGATCGAGGGCGCGCTGCCGCCGATCAGGGCGCCGATGCCGAAGAGTCCGGCGGCCATGATGTAGCCGAAGCGCAGCCCTTGCCCCGCCTGGATAGGTCCGGCGCTGGCCGAGCCGACGATGGTCGCCACCATGTAGATCGCCGTCGGCCAGGCATAGAAGGCCGCCCCCCCGATCTCGGCGACCACGGACGGCATCACCGTCGACATCACGAAGACATCGATGGCGTGCAGGCTGATGGCGGTGAGGATGACGCCGGTCGCAAGGCCCCGCCGCCCCCGGAAGAGCAGCTTCCAGGGCGCGCGGCGCCCGCGACCGGCGTTGTCTGCCACCGGTCCTAGCTGTTGACCGCCAGTGCCCTGGCCATGCCGGGCCGCTCCGCGATCTTCTTGCGCATGGCTGCGATCCCCGGGCAGCGCTTGGCCAGAGCGTCCGGATCGGGATGCCATCCGGCCAGCATCGAGAGATAGACGTCGGCGGCGCTGGCCTTGGTCCCCAGCAGGTAGGGCCCGCCCGCCTTCAGCGCCTTCTCGACGACGTCGAAGGCCGCGTCGAAGCGCTCGCGCGCCTTGGCTGCAATGTGGGGCGCCTCGTCGGCATGGGTGGTGCAGCGCTCGGGATAGAACATCTGCAGCATCAGTTCCTGAATCGTGTTCGTCAGATAGACCATCCACTGCATGTAGGCCGCGCGCTCGGGCGCATCGGCGGCCGGCGCGAGCCCAGCCTGGGGATGGCGGTCGGCGAGGAAGGCGCAGATCGCCGCACACTCGAACATCGGCTTGCCGTCGACCAGCAGGGTCGGCACGCGGCCATGGGGATTGAGCTTCAGGTAGGCCGGATCGCGTGTGTCGCCGGAAATGTCGACCTGGACGAATTCGTAAGGCGCACCGACCTCCTCGAGCATGCAGTGGGCGGCGGTGCTGGCCGATCCGGGCGAGCCGTAAAGCG
>CALGGB010000033.1 GCA_937880925.1 uncultured Rhodospirillaceae bacterium
CGACCTGCTTAGCGAGGGTTATGCCGCAGAGCGGGTCAAGGCGATCGACCCGGATCGGGCCTGCCCGGACCTGCCGCGCGCGGGTGAAACCCGCCTTGGCCGGCCCGACACGCCCTGGGTCTGGGAGGCAACCGCCAGCACACAGAGGAACCGCACCCACCAGGACACGACCTATCTCTGCGTCGTCGATGCCGCGGGCAACGCGATGTCGGCCACACCCTCGGACGGCTACAGCACGGCGCCGATCATTCCCGGGCTCGGCTTCTGCGTCTCCACGCGCGGCGATCAGAACTGGCTCGATCCGCGTCATCCCAGCGTGATTGCGCCCTGGAAACGCCCGCGCCTGACGCCCACGCCCGCACTCGCCAAGAAAGACGGCAAGCTCGCCTTCCTCTTCGGTACTCCCGGCGGCGATGTCCAGACCCAGGCCATGCTGCAGGTCTTCCTGCTTCATGCCGTGCACGGTCTGGACCCCCAGGCCGCCATCGAGGCGCCGCGTTTCTCGACCGAGAGTTACCCCGGCTCCTTCTGGCCCCACACCCACAAACCCGGCGTGCTGCGTCTGGAGCCTGGTCTGATGCATCATGCCGAGGCGCTGTCGGCGATGGGCCACGTCATCGAGCCCTGGCCGGAACTGGGCTGGCGGGCAGGCGGGGTCTGCGCCATAGCTGTCGATGACACAACAGGCGACCGCGTAGCCGGCGCCGATCCACGACGGGAGTGCTACGCCCTTGCCTGGTAACGACAACGACCGCCCGCGCACCGTGCGCGACGCCATGGACAACGCCATGGGCGAGGTCCGCAACAGCCGACGCAGCAACCGGCGCAACGTGCTGATGATCCTTGCCATCGTCGGCATCGTCGTGGTCGCCCGCCAGATGGGCTTCCTGGGCGACAGTTATCAGGGCCAGCCGCGCGATACGGTCGATGTCGCCGTGCTGGACGCTGGCCTGGCGGCCTTGCCCTTCGTGCCGGTGCTCGACGGCAACGGGCAGGGCGTGCAGGTCGTGGAGTTCTTCGATTACCGCTGCGGCCACTGCCGGGCCATGGCGCCGATCGTTCATGACGCCCTGTCGGCGGGCGAGCCGCCCTTTGCCCTGGTGCCGATCGAGCTGCCGATCCTGGGTCCCGAATCCGTGCTGGCTTCGCAATACGCCATGGCCGCAGCCCTGCAGAATGGTTACGGCCCCTTCCATCGCGCCCTGATGTTCTCGACGGTGCCCTACACCGACGAGGGCCTCACCGATCTGGGAGCGGCCCTGGGCCTTGATCCCGTGCGCCTGGCCGAGGACGCCCATGGCGATGAGGTCGCTGCCATCCTGAACGCCAACCGTGCGCTTGCGGCCGATATCGGTGTCGATGGCACACCAAGCTTCGTGATCGGCGACCTGCTTATTGTCGGCGGCATCGATGAGGCGAGTTTCATCGGCCTCATTGCTGCCTCGGAAAAGCCCTAGAACCTCGCGCAGCCGTCATTTGACCGCGGAACCGGGCGCTGGCATCACCGCGGCGACCCTTTTGGAGGCCTCATGACCCGCTGCCTGTTTGCCTTTGCGCTTTGTCTTTCCATCTTCGCCGGCGGCGCCCGCGCCGAGGAGACAACGACCACGCTCAACCGCGAGGAGATCGAGGTGATCGTGCGCGACTACATCGCCGAGCATCCCGAGATCATCGTCGAGGCGATTCGCGCCTGGCAGCATCAGGCCGAGGCCGAACAGGCCGCCGCCGCCCAGCAGGCCATGGCCGCGCGCGCCGACGAACTCTACGACGACAGCGAGACACCTTTTGCCGGCAATCCCGACGGTGATGTCGTCATCGTGGAATTCTTCGACTATCGCTGCGGCTACTGCCGCCACAGTGCGCCGGACCTCTTCGCCCTGGTCGAGAAGGACCCGAACGTGAAGGTGGTCTTCAAGGAGTTCCCGATCCTGGGCGAGGCTTCCAGGCTCGCCGCGCGGGCCGCGCTCGCCGCACGTGAGCAGGACATGTACTTCGACTTCCATCAGGCCCTGATGCAGGCCGACATCGGTTTCAGCGAGGAAGAGATCATGGCAGTCGCAGCCTCCGTCGGCCTCGATACGGACAAGCTCAAGGCCGACATGGCCGCGCCCGAGATCGACGCCTATCTCGCCCGCACCGACGCGCTTGCCCGCGAACTCGGCATAGGCGGTACACCGGCCTTCGTCGTCGACGGCACGCTCTACCCCGGTGCGCTCGATGCCCAGGACTTTGATGATCTCGTCGCAATGGGCCGCCAGGGCTGAGCGTTCCGCTACCGCGCTGCTCCAGGGAACCTTTCAGCAGAGGAGAAGACCATGGGCAAACCCGGCACCAATGGCTGGATCAACAATCCCGACTACGAAATCTTCTTCGACCGGATTCCGGCCGAAGTGCGGGTCGAGTTCGGCGGCGTTACCGTTGGCCGCTCCAAGGCGGCCAAGGTGATGTACGAGCTGGGCCATGCGCCGATGTACTATCTGCCCCTCGACGACCTCGACATGAGCGTGCTGGAGGCGACCGACCACGACACCTACTGCCCCTACAAGGGCCATGCCAGCTACTGGTCGATCAACGCGAGCGGAAAGACGGCAAAGAACGCCGTCTGGACCTACGCAAACCCGCACAAGGAAATGGCTGAACTCAAGGGATACGCCGGCTTCTACTGGGGTCGCATGGACGGCTGGTACGAGGATGGCGAGAGGATTCCCGGCCCGCGGGAGATTCCCGGCCGCATCGACACCACGACCCAGTTCAAGGTGATGTTCCCCGAGCTCGCCGCGCAGTGGCACCCGGAGAAGAACGTCGGCATCAGCCCCTATGAGTTCGCCGCGACCAGCGGTCAGGTCGTGTGGTGGCGTGATGCCTCGGGCCGCGAGTGGCAGGAGAGCATCCGCGACCGGGTGCTTGCCGTCACCGACCTGCGCACCGACGGCGACGCACACCCCTACGGCTGAGGCCGCTTGATCTTCCCGGGGCGATCTGTCTTTCCTGAGGCGGATCGCCCCCGGAGAAACCTGCCATGTCTCTCGAACTCTACCTCGCCTTTGTCGGCGCCTCGGCCATCGTGCTGATGGTGCCGGGGCCCACGGTCCTGCTGATCGTGGCGCACGCCCTCAAGGAAGGGCCGCGGGCCACCTTGCCGACCACCGCGGGTGTCGTCGCGGGCGATGCCTTGGCCGTCACCGTGACGCTGGTCGGTCTGGGCGCGCTGCTTGCCGCTTCCGCCATGCTCTTCGAGGTTCTGAAGTGGCTGGGTGTGGCCTATCTGATCTGGCTTGGCATCCGCACCCTGATGGAAAAGCCCCATGCCGCTGAAGCGGCGGAAGCCCGTCCCGTCGCCAGTTCCCGCAGGCTGGCCGGGCGCGCCTTTATCGTCACCGCGCTCAATCCCAAGAGTGTCGCCTTTTTCGTGGCCTTCCTGCCGCAGTTCGTTGATCCGGCTGCCGCACTGGCGCCCCAGCTCATTCTGATGGGCGCCACCTTTGTCGCCTTGGCCGGGCTCAACACGCTGCTCTACGCGGTTGCCGCCTCCCGCGTGGCGCACCACCTGACGCGCCCGCTCTGGCGTTCGGCCATGCGCTGGTCCAGCGGCCTCGTCCTGATCGGCGCCGGCGTCATGACCGCCGCCATGCGGCGCGCATAGGATTAGCTTTCCAGCAGGTCTTCCAGCATCGCAATGCGGTCGGCTTCATCGGCAGGTTTGTCCCAGCGGATGCGGCTGATGCGGGGGAAACGCATGGCGATGCCGGATTTGTGACGCGGCGAGCGTTGCAGGCCCTCGAAGGCGACCTCCAGCACCAGCTTGCGCTCCACCGCCGTCACCGGGCCGAAGCGCTCCATGGCGTGCTTGCGCACCCAGGCGTCGAGTTGCTTCAGTTCCTCGTCGGTAAAGCCGAAATAGGCCTTGCCGACCGGCACCAGCTCGTCGTCCTTCCAGACACCGAAGGTGAAGTCGGAAAAGAAGGAACTGCGTTTGCCGTGGCCACGTTGGGCGTACATCAGCACGGCATCGACCAGTTTCGGGTCGAACTTCCACTTGAACCACGGTCCCTTGGGGCGGCCGGGAACATAGGCGCTGTCGCCGCGCTTGAGCATCAGGCCCTCGACGGCCTCGCCCGCCGCCCCCGCACGGATGGCGGCGAGTTCCTCCCAGTTCGCGAACGAGACCAAGGAGGAAAGGTCCATGCGCGGATGGCCGTGGGCGCCAAACCAGGCTTCCAGGCGCGCCCGCCGGATATCGAAAGGCAGGGCGCGGATGTCCTCGCCGCCTTCAACCAGCATGTCGTAGAGCCGGATATGCGCGGGATGGCTCGCGGCCAGCTTGGCCGTGACGGTCTTGCGGTTGAGCCGCTTCTGCAGATCGGCGAAGGGCGCCACAAGGCCTTCGCGGACCACCAGGAGTTCGCCGTCGAGCGTCGCCTCGATCGCCGGGCCATCGAGCAGATCGGGGAAGGTCGGGCCGATCTCCTCGCCCGTGCGGGAGTAGAGCCGCAGCCGTCCGGATTCTCCCACCACCTGGACGCGGATGCCGTCCCATTTCCATTCGGCTCGGAAATCGGCGGGATCCATGCTTTCCAGATCGGCTTCGTCCAGGGCATGGGCCAGCATGACCGGGCGGAAGGCGGCCGTGTGGGCGGGGTCCGGCCGCTCGCCGGCGCCTTCGAGCCAGGCGAACAGCTCTTCGTAGGGCGCTTCGACGGCATGCCAGACTTCCTCGATTTCATCGGGCTCGCGCCCGGCCCAGCGGGCAAGCGCCGTCTTGGCCAGTCGCGCCGAGACCCCGACACGCAGGGCGCCGGTCATCAGCTTGATCGTCGCCCAGCGCTGGGTCGCGGTCATGGCATCGAACCAGCCGGCCAGCAGCGCGGGGAGGGCGCTCTTGCCCGTCGTCTCGGCCTGTTCAATGACCTCGGAGACGGTTGGCACCCGGTTGGCGCCGGGACGTTCCGGCCAGATCAGCGCCACGGTCTCGGCCAGATCGCCGACATAGTCGTAGGAGAGGGCAAACAGGGTCTCATCGACCCGCTCCATGACAAGGCCGCGCACCAGCGCGGGTTTGGCCTGGCGCAGCGACAGTTCGCCCGTCAGGGCGGCCAGCGCCCAGCCCCGATCGGGGTCTGGTGTCTCGGCGAGATAGGTCGTCAACAGGGCGAGCTTGCCGTTGCGCGAGGGCTGGAACGACAGCGCGTCGAGGAGTTCCGCGAAGGCCTTCATGTCCCGGCCATCATTCGGCGTCGTCCTCATAACCCTGAAGGCGCAGGGCGCGGGCATCAAAGCCGCGCTGGGTCGCGGCATGGATCAGCGCCTCCTCGGCGCCATGGGTCACCCAGACATGGGGCGCGCCGACATCGTTGAGCGTGCGGTTGAGTTCGTCCCAGTCGGCATGGTCGGAGATGACCAGCGGCACCTCCACGGCGCGCTGGCGGGCGCGCGCCCGCACCCGCATCCAGCCCGAGGCGAAACAGGGCACGGGGTCCGGCAGACGGCGCGACCAGCGGTCGTTGAGCGTCGACGGCGGCGCAAGGACGATCTCGCCCGCCATCTCCGCCTTGTCGGTCTCCATCACAGGGCGCAGGTCGCCGAAGTCGATGCCGAAGCGGCGGTAGGTGGCGTTGATCGCATCCAGGCTGCCGTGGGTGTAGATCGGCCGGTCGTAGCCCGCCTCGCGCAGCAGGCAGAGGATGCGCTGGGCCTTGCCCAGGGTATAGGCGCCGACGAGCAGGGCGCGCTCGGGAAAGACCGTGCGGGTGTGGAGCAGGCGGGCGATCTCCTCGCGGTCGTCGGGATGGCGGAAGACCGGCAGGGCGAAGGTCGCCTCGGTGATGAAGAGATCGCAGGGCACCGGCTCGAAGGCCGGGCAGGTGGGATCGCGCCGCCGCTTGTAGTCGCCCGAGACAACGATCCGCTCGCCCTTGTGCTCCAGCACCGCCTGGGCGCTGCCCAGGACATGGCCCGCCGGCCGCAGGGTGATCGTGACATCGCCGATGCGCACCGCCTCGCCGTAGCGCGCCGCCTGGCGTTGCGTGCCTGCGCGATCACTGTAGCGGTCTTCCATGATCGCCAGGGTTTCCGACGTGGCCAGCACGTGGTTGTGGCCGGCGCGCGCGTGGTCGGCATGGCCATGGGTGATGATCGCCCGATCCACCGCCCGCGTGGGATCGACAAAAAAGCCGCCCGGCTCGCACCACAGCCCGCCGGGCACCGGCATCAGCCAGTTGGGAGGGGCACCCGGTCCCTTTGGTAATTGTTCACCTTTTGTCGCCATGCCCTATGATGCCGCCATGTCAGCCCTTGCCGCAAGGAACGAAGCAGCCCCCGCAC
>CALGGB010000034.1 GCA_937880925.1 uncultured Rhodospirillaceae bacterium
GTGCGTTCTTGTCGTTTCCGTCCTGGCCACGGCGGCCTATGAAGATTGGCAACGCCCGGAACTCTGCGCGACCGTGCCGGGCGCGGACGATGCCGCGGCCGCTTATGCCTTTGCCGACAGGGTCTACACGCGCTTTCCCGTCGGCACGCCCTGGCAGGAGGTGAAAGTAGCGCTGGATGACGAAGGCTTTGCTCCGGTCCTGCCGCGCGCCGGACGGCTCAATCCCGGCGGGCGTTTCGTCGGACATCTGCTCGACCGCACCATCTGGTGCGAAGTCCGCTGGACCAGCGGCGCCGACGGCGGCGTCACCTCCGTGCGGCCCCTGTTGATGATGCTGCCGCGCCAGGGCCGCGAGGCTCTAGAGGCTGGCCATCCTCTCGGGATAGATGAAGCCGTAGGCGGGATAAACTGATCCGCCCCATGTGGCGTTCGGCACATACCAGACCCGCACGGCAGACCAGTCGTTGTCGGGCGAGACATCCATGATCGGAGAGTTCATCTCGATCTCGCCGCGGTTGAGCCAGTTGGCGTGTTCGGTGATGACAATGCGCTCGTTGACGATCTGGCGAACGACGGCCACATGGCCCAGCGAAGCCCCCTTCTTGCCCAGCACCAGGACGGCACCGACCTGGGGTATTGCGCCGCGGCTGTAGATGCCTTTCGCGGTATCCCACCAGGTCCAGGCATCGCCATAGATCTGGATCGCCCCGATGCGGCGGGCATAGGCGACGCACTGCAGGTTCTGCGAAGTCTCGATGATGTGGGCCGACGCCCCGATCGGTTCCTGGACATCGGGCACGACGGGCATGGCCAGAACAACCGGCTCCGGCGCGACTGGCTCCCTCCCCGCGCAGGCAGTGACCAACAGGGCGCAGGCCAGAGCAAGGAAACAGGCCGCATGCGGCTTGCGGCATGGTGCCGCCTGTCGTTGTAACCCACCAGCCATGGTATCGCGCCGTCTGCAACCGATCAGAAACGGCACCCTACACGACGAAAGGAAAAACTGGAATCGTTAATTGATTTCCGAAGCTTGATGGAGCCATCGCAGGTTACAGTTCAACAAGTTCCTGCATCTGGCTATTTCTCCCGGCGTCTGCGCCCCGTCAGTCCTCGCCGGCCTGTTTCTCGAAGCGCGAGAGGTCGGCCTCGTCCATGGAGACCCGCAGGTGGACCATGGTTTCGCTGTCGGTACGCTCCAGAACCTCGCCGTGGCTGTAGAGGTAGCTCAGTGTGCGGCCATCGGTGACGGGGACGTCGATCTCAAGAATCCGGCGGGCCGTGCGCAGGCGCGTATCGAGCAGTGCGAGCAGGGTATCGACCCCCTCGCCCGTCACGGCCGAGATCGCGACGGCATCCTCCCGTCGCTGCGCGCCCGAGACGATGCGCTCGCGCTCCTCGGGTTCCAGGCGGTCGATCTTGTTGAGCGCCTCGATCATGTGTTCATGCTGGCGTTCCGCGCCGATGCCCAGTTCGTCCAGTACGGCAAGCACGTCGCTGCCCTGCTGGGCGACATCGGGATCGCTCATGTCGCGGACGTGGACAATGATATCGGCCTCGATCACCTCCTCCAGCGTGGCGCGGAAGGCCGCAACCAGCGTCGTCGGCAACTCGGAGATGAACCCCACGGTATCGGAGAGGATGATGCGCCGGCCTGAAGGCAGATCAATGCCGCGCATGGTGGGGTCGAGCGTGGCAAAGACCTTGTCGTCGGCATAGACCTTGGCGCCGGTCAGCCGGTTGAACAGGGTCGACTTGCCGGCGTTGGTGTAGCCGACCAGGGCAACGATGGGATAGGGCACCTTGCGCCGGGCGCCGCGGTGCTGCTCGCGCATCTTGACCACGTCGGCCAGTTCCTTGCGGATCTTGACCAGGCGCTCGTCGATCAGGCGGCGGTCCATCTCGAGCTGGCTTTCGCCCGGTCCGCCGATGAAACCGAAACCGCCGCGCTGGCGTTCCAGATGGGTCCAGCTTCGCACAAGTCGGCTGCGCTGGTAGGAAAGTGCCGCCATCTCGACCTGCAGAACGCCTTCCCGCGTCGCCGCCCGCTCGCCGAAGATATCGAGGATGAGGCCCGTGCGGTCGATCACCTTGGCGCCGAAGCCGGTTTCCAGGTTGCGCTGCTGCACCGGCGAAAGCGCGGTATCGACGAACACCAGCTCGACCTCGTGCTCCTCGATCCAGCCCTTCAGGCTTTCGATCTGGCCCTTGCCGAAGAAGCTGCCCGGACGGGCCGCGCGCACGGCTACGATCTCGCTGCCCACGAGATCGAGGTCGATGGCGTGCACCAGGGCTTCGGCCTCCTGCAATCCACGATCGTCGTCGCGCGCACGCTTGTGGCGTCCGCGCAGCGACGGGTAGAGAACTAGAGCCCGCGTGGCAGGTTTTGCCGTGATGACGGGTTCAGACGTCTGCTGTCTCCGTCTCGGGGTCGTCTTCGTGCTCGAACAGCTTCAGCGGCGCCGACGGCATGACCGTCGAGATCGCATGCTTGTACACGAGCTGGCTGTGGCCGTCCCGGCGCAACAGCACGCAGAAGTTATCAAACCATGTAATCATGCCCTGCAGTTTGACGCCGTTCACCAGGAAGATGGTGACCGGCATCTTGTTCTTGCGCACGCTGTTGAGAAACGTGTCCTGCAGGTTATGCGGCCTGTCTTGCGACATGGCGCGAACCTCCCCCTGTTATCATTGTTGCCGGAGGACGATCATCGCTCGTTGCCGAACGGGCCGTCGCTCTCGTCTTCTCACGCAAGCAGCGTAGTCATACCCTTAGGTCAGGTACAAGTGCTGATAGCGTGGCAGCCGTCACGCAGCGGCTTCGTAGGCCGCTTTGCGTGCGAAGTCGAGATAGGCTTTCAGGAGGCGTCTTGAAGTCTCGCCCGGGTGGCCGTTAGCGATGGTGGTGTCGTCGATCTGGGTGACCGGCTTGACGAAGGAGGTCGTGCTGGTGAGGAAAGCCTCGCGTGCGCCCTGTGCTTCCTCGATGGTGAACGGCCGCTCGACCACGGGAATGCCAAGCTCCCTGGCCAGCTTGATGACGCGGTCGCGGGTGATCCCCGGCAGGATGTCGCGGGCCAGCGGGCGGGTGACGAGATTGCCGTCCTTGTCGACGATCCAGGCGTTGGAAGAACTGCACTCGGTGACGAATCCGTCGCGATCGACCAGCCAGGCTTCGTAGGCCCCTTCCCGCGCCGCTGCGGTCTTGGCCAGGATGTTGGGCAGCAGCGAGGTCGTCTTGATGTCGACACGACCCCAGCGAATGTCGGGGTGGCTGATGACCTTGACGCCCTGGACGTTGTCGGGGTCGCTGGGCAGCTTCACCGACTTGGCGGTCACCACCAGGGTGGGCTCCAGGGCATCGTTGTCGTAGGCGTGCAGGCGCGGCGCAGTGCCGCGGTTGATCTGCAGATAGACCATGCCGTCCTTGACCCGGTTGCGCCGTATGGTCTGGTTCATGACGTGGATCATCGCCCGGTCCGACATCGGCGCCTTCATGTCGAGCTCGGAGAGCGAGCGCGCCAGGCGGACCATGTGCCCCTCCTCGTCGATCATCTTGCCGTTCACCACCAGAGTCACCTCGTAGACGCCGTCTGCGAAGTTGTGCGCCCGGTCGTCGATGTGGATATGCGCCTCCGAATGAGGGACATAACGACCGTTGACATAAGCGATACGGGACATGGGAGCGTTCCTGCTGGTGACGAGTGATGCGGCAGTAGGGCTGGTTTCTAGAAGAATTCCAGGCCGACAGAAAACAGTTTCTCGACCTTCTTGATGAGATCGGCATTGGTGAACAACACGACACGGTCACGCGCGCGGATCTCCGTGTCGCCGCGGGGCATCAGGACCTCTCCGTCGCGCACCACGGCCCCGATCAGGATGCCCTTGGGCAGGCGGATATCGCGGATGCGCTTGCCCGAAATGGCCGAGGTGTCGAGCGCCTCGGCCTCGATGAATTCGCCCGCACCCTCACGCACGCTGTGGACCCCCCGGATCCGGCCGCGCCGGACATGCTGGAGGATGGTGGACACGGTAGAGCCGCGCGGATTGACCACGGCGTCGACGCCAAGCTGGCCGACCAGAGGACCATAGCTGGTGGAGTTGACCAGCGTGATCGCCCAGCCTGCCCCCAGCCGCTTGGCCAGCAGCGAGGAGAGGATGTTGACCTCGTCGTCGTTGGAGACCGCGACCACGGTCTCGGTCTGCGCGACGTTGGCCTCCTCCAGGATTTCGCGCTCCAGGGCATCGCCCAGCAACACGGTCGTGCGGCCCAGTTCGTCGGCCACCGCCTTGGCCCGGTGCTCGCTGACCTCGATCAGCTTGCAGCGCACTTCGGGGTGGGCTTCCTCAAGCTCACGGGCGACGAAGAGGCCGATGTTGCCGCCGCCGATGATGATGATGCGGCGCGCCTCGGCCTCCTCGTGGCCAAAGGCCGCCATGGCGCGGCGCACATGTTCGGTGTCGGTGATGAAGTAAACCTCGTCACCCTCCAGCATCTCGGTGTCCGAGCGGGGCACGATCAGCTCGTCGTTGCGCACGATGCCGACGACGAAGATCTTGAGATCGGGGAACAGTTCGGTGAGTTCGTAGAGCGGCGTGTTGAGCAGCGGACAATCAGCCATCAGGCGCACGGCGATGGCGCGCACCCGGTCCTCGGCCATGGGAATGACGTCCAGCGCGCCCGGCACCTCCAGGCGGCGGATAATGGCGCGCGCCACCTCGACCTCGGGCGAGATGATGACGTCGATGGGCAGGTGGTCGCGGCTGAACATGTTGCGCCAGGCAGGCTCCAGATAGGACTGGTGGCGTACACGGGCGATCTTGGTCGGTACGTTGAACAGCGAATGGGCGACCTGGCAGGCGATCATGTTGACCTCGTCGGCGATCGTCACCGCTATGATCATGTCGGCATCCTCGGCGCCTGCCTGCTGCAGCACGGGAGGATGGGAGGCAAAGCCGACCAGGCCCTTGACGTCGATGGCATCGGTGACGCGCTTGACCCGTTCGGCATCGACGTCGATTACCGTGACGTCGTTGGCCTCGCTGGCGAGCTGGCGTGCGATGTTGAAGCCGACCTGGCCGGCGCCGCAGACAATGACCTGCATCGGAGAGAGACCTTCTTCAGGGGCGCGCGGGACGCTCGCCGTCGCGGCCGTCGTCACCGACGCCCAGGGACTTGAGCTTGCGATGGAGCGCCGATCGCTCCATGCCGACGAAGGTCGCGGTGCGCGAAATATTGCCGCCGAAGCGGACGAGCTGGGATTCCAGGTACTGCCGCTCGAAGACCTCGCGGGCCTTGCGCAACGGCATCGTCATCAGTTCGGCACCGCCGTCATGGCGCACCGTGACCGGCGCGCGCGAAGCGATTTCCGGGGGCAGCATGTCGGCGGTGATCCGTCCGCTGTCGTCTGCCGGCGCCATGATCAGCAGCCAGTCGACGACATTGCGCAACTGACGCACGTTGCCCGGCCACTCAGCGGCCTGAAGCGAGGCCATGGCGTCATCGGAGACCGAGCGGGGCGGCAGGCCGTGAAGACCGGCAGCACGTTCGACAAAGTGGCGGGTCAGAAAAGCGATGTCCTCGCGCCGCTCGGCCAGTGAGGGAACCGCCAGGGGCACGACGTTGAGACGGTAGTAGAGATCCTCGCGGAAGTTGCCGTCGGCGATCTCCGCCGTGAGATCACGGTTGGCCGCGGCGATCACGCGCACGTCGACCTGGACCGGCGTGTTGCCGCCGACCCTGTAGAAGGTCTGCTCCTGCAATGCGCGCAGGATCTTGCCCTGGGTCTCCAGGGGCATGTCCGCGACGTTGTCGAGAAACAGGGTGCCATCGTGGGCACGTTCGAAGGTACCGCTGGTGCGCGGCGCATCCGGCCCCAGCACGCCGCGCTCGACGCCGAACAGCTCCATCTCGAAGCGGTCGGGCGCCATGGTGGCTGCGTTGATGACCACAAATGGCCCCTCGGCGCGCAGCGACAGGCGGTGAAGCTGACGTGCGACCACTTCCTTGCCCGCGCCTGCCGGGCCGGTGATCAGCACGCGGCTTCCGGTCGGCGCAACGCGTTTGATGGCCTGGCGGACCTGGTTGATCACGTGGGATTCGCCGATCAACTCATCGTCGCTGCCGGCCCTGCTGCGCAGCTCCTGATTTTCGCGGCGAAGCTGGGCGGCCTCGATCGCACGCCGCACGATCAGCAGCAGGCGGTCGGTCTGGAACGGCTTTTCGATGAAGTCGTAGGCGCCGCGCTTGATCGCCGATACCGCGGTCTCGATGTTGCCGTGTCCGCTGATCATCACGACGGGAACCCCCGGGTGTTCCAGCGCGATCTGATCGAGCAGCGCAAGCCCGTCACGATCGCTCCCCTCCAGCCAGATATCCAGGATGACCAGCGAGGGCTGGCGGGAACGGATGGCGACCTCGGCCGAAGCGGCATCACCCGCGGTACGTGCCGAATAACCCTCATCCTCGAGAATACCCGAGAGCGCAGAGCGGATATCGGCTTCGTCATCGACGATCAGGATGTCATGCGCCATGGCTGGCCACCTTGCCGTCGGCTTGATTGCGTGTCAGCTCGCCGTCGGCCTCGAGCGCCAGCACGATGCAGGCTCCGGCGCCGCCATCCGGACTGTCGACCAGAGTCAGGCTGCCATCATGTTCGGTGATGATTCGCTGGGCGATGGCCAGGCCAAGCCCGGTGCCTTTGTCTCGGTGTGTCACGTATGGTTCGAACAGTTTGTCGCGCGGGCCGGAAGGCAGCCCGCGTCCGTTGTCGTGGACCGTGATGATACAGCGCCCGTCTTCACGAGCAACCGTGACGCGAATGCGTCCCTTGCCTTCCCAGCCGTCCTGAATCCTGGCCTCCACTGCTTCGATCGCGTTCTTGATCAGGTTGTTGAGCACCTGGCCGAGCTGGCGCCGGTCGCAGCGGATCGGCACCGGGACGTCGGGAAACTCGCGCACGAAGGAAACCTTGGCGCGGGCGACCTCTTGCAGGGTGATGGCGTCGTTGGCGATGGCGACAGCGTTCTCGACCGCAAAGACGGGTGCGGGCAGCCGCGCAAAGTTGGAGAATTCATCAACGATGTGCCGCAAATCGCCGACCTGACGCACGATGGTGTCGGTGCAGGAGACGAAAATATCCTGATCCTTCGTTATCTGGCTGAGGTACTTGCGCTTCAGGCGCTCGGCCGAAAGCTGGATCGGTGTAAGAGGATTCTTGATCTCGTGAGCGATACGGCGCGCGACATCGGCCCATGCCGCCTTGCGCTGCGCCGACATCAGCGGGGTCATGTCGTCGAAGGTGACGACATAGCCGGTGGTCTCGGCCTCACCGCTGCGATCGGCATTGCGCTCCGAGCCGATACGCACGGTGAGGCTGGTAATGTGATCGTTGCGCACCAGGGTGACATCACCTGCGGTGCGGCCGTCCGGTGCGGCTGCGGCACGGCGCAGCATGTCTGCCAGTTCGGGCACGACATCGCCCAGGTTATGACCCACAAGGTCGTCATGCCCGACTTCCAGAAGCTCAAGGGCGCGCCGGTTGGGCAGCTCGACCCTGCCCTCCGCATCCAGGCCCACAACACCCGCGCTGACGCCCGAAAGCACGGACTCGGTGAAACGCCGGCGGGCGTCGATCTGGCGGTTGGCCTCGATCAGTTCGCGCCGCTGGGTGGCGAGCTGGCCGGTCATGCGATTGAAGGCGCGGCTGAGCGAACCCAGTTCGTCGTTGCTGTTGCTATCGGGGACGCGCGCGGTCAGGTCGCCCGCCCGCACCCGCTCGGCGGCGCCCACCAGCGCGCTGACAGGCTGCACCAGGCGGGTCGCAAAGAGCAGGGCAAACCATATGGCGACAAACAGCAGCAACATGGCCGCGATGACATAGACCAGGGCAAAGGCGATCTGCAGGTCGCTGCGCTTGACCTCCAGAAGCTGGAATTCGTCGACTGCGCTGCTGACACGGGCGGTGTGCCCGATGACGATGGGATCGACCAGGCGGCCGGCATAAAGGAAGACGCCAGGCACGGAATCCAGCTGCACCAGCGCCCGAACCCGGTCCGAGTTGTCGCCAGTGACCATCACCACTTCACCGCTTGCGGCTCGCAGCAGCAGGTCATCGGGAACCTGATCGAGCGCCAGGGAGAAGCTCAGGCTGGTCTTGCCCAGCAGGCGCCCGTCGGAGCGGAAGACGATGGCCTCGGAAAGGTCGCGCAGGTTGGCCTGACGCTCCAGAACCATGCTCAGCCGGTTGGGGTCGAAGATCAGGCCGGGTCCGTTGTTGTATTCGATGTCGCGGGCCATCGCGAGCACCTGGGCACGCACGTTGGCGGCGTGTTCGTCGAGATAGGCCTGGGATACGGCGGCCGATTCATCGAGTGCGGTCTTCACCCGCTCGCTGAACCAGGCGTCCACGCCCAGCGTGAAGAAGACCGCCGAAAAGGTGCCGACCAGGATGGCGGGCACGATCGCCGCCAGGGAGAACATCAGCACCAGACGGGTGTGCAGGCGCGAACCTGCCGAGCCGCGCCGCCGTTCCGCCCAGAGAACGACCAGCCGGCGCGCGACGATCACGCCCAGTGCGAGCAGCAGCACAAGGTCGATGTTGAGCAGGATGATGATGCTCTCGGCATCCGGGCCGAACGGGCCCGATCGGGTCAGGGCGCCATAGGTGGCAAAGCCCGATACCGTAGCCGCGATGGCCAGGGCCACGGCGAATTTTCGCGACAGACCGCTGC
Source organism: uncultured Rhodospirillaceae bacterium (assembly GCA_937880925.1). Lineage (GTDB taxonomy): Bacteria > Pseudomonadota > Alphaproteobacteria > SP197 > SP197 > CALGGB01. Next base: position 8,731 of record CALGGB010000034.1, read on the forward strand.
GGCGCGCCCAGACGCGCACCTGGCGCCAGCGCCGGCGGATATCGATTCTCGGTAGAGCAAGGGTCATCGCCGCAGAGCCTGTCCGCGCTGGGCCGGAAGTTCAAGATCGCGCAGCTTCTTGCGCAGGGTGTTGCGGTTGATGCCCAGGACATCGGCCGCGCGGAGTTGGTTGCCCTGGGTTGCTTCCAGGGTGAGCGACAGCAGCGGGCGCTCGATTTCGCGCAGCACTCGGTCGTAGAGCCCCGTGGGCGGAAGGCTGTCGTCGTGCGCGTCGAAGTACTGGCGCAGGTGGCTTTCCACCGACTCCGCCAGCCCCTGGGGCGTGGGACGGCCATCGCCGGCCCGCGCCCGAACCAGTTCGCGGCGCACAGAAGCAACGTCGATGCTGTCCTCTGCGACCAGGACGATCAGGCGCCGCACCAGGTTCTCGAGCTCTCGCACGTTGCCCGACCAGCGGTGCTCCTGCATCGCGAGCAGCGCGTCGGCATCGAAACGCTTGTCGGCCAGGCCGTCGCGCACCGCCTGCTTGAGGAAATGGCGCACCAGAAGCGGAATGTCCTCGCGGCGTTCGCGCAGCGGCGGCACACGGATCGGCACGACATTGAGCCGGTAATAAAGATCCTCGCGGAACCGCCCCTCGTCGATCAGGCCGACAAGGTCACGATGGGTCGCGGTGACGATGCGGACATCGGCATTGACGGATTCGCGGCCGCCGACCGGGGTGTAGTGACCCTCCTGGAGGACACGCAGCAGGCGGGTCTGGGCCTCGCCCGGCATGTCGCCGATCTCGTCGAGGAACAGGGTGCCGCCCTGGGCCTGGGCAAAGCGGCCAGAGCGAG
>CALGGB010000035.1 GCA_937880925.1 uncultured Rhodospirillaceae bacterium
CAGGGCTGCGACCCTTACGGCCAGGACGACGGCGAGGCCAGCCACTACATCCCTCTGGCGCGGGCCAACTGGGCCTTGCCCGCCGGCGTGTTGCTCCACAACTGGGCCGCGACGGCGGCCTCTGGCCACGAGAGCCAGTTCAAGGGTGCCTGTTTTGCCGGCGAGTCCCTGACCCTTGCGGGGCTTGAGTTACTTGCTGCGCCGGATCTGGTGACGGCCGCCGAAGCCGAGCGGGCAGGGCGCATCGGCACGCGTCTGTTGTCGCCGCCACGGGTCGGCGGCATGGCGACCATGGTGGAAGACCCCGGCAGATTCTGGGATGCCACCTGGCAGGGCGACGGCGGTCTGGTGCGATGACCGCGCTTGCGCTCGATGCCGAGACCATCCCGGTCACCGTGCTCACCGGCTTCCTGGGCAGCGGCAAGACAACCCTGTTGCGTCATCTTCTGGCCCATCCCGAGATGGACGAAACCGCCGTCATCGTGAATGAGTTCGGCGCGGTGGGGCTCGACCATCACCTTCTGGAGAGTTCCAACGAGGATACCCTGTTGCTCGACAACGGCTGCCTGTGCTGCGGCCTGCGTGGCGATCTGGTGGCCACCCTGCAATCCCTGCTGGAGCGGCGCGAGCGCGGCGAGGTGCCGGCCTTCCGCCGTGTCGTGATCGAGACGACAGGTCTCGCCGACCCTGTGCCGGTACTCCAGACCTTCCGCACCGATCCCCTGCGCTTCTCGCTCTACGAGATAGCCGGGCTAGTGACCTGCTTCGATGCGGTCAACGGCATGGCTACGCTCTCACATCACAAGGAGGCCGAACGCCAGCTTGCCCTTGCCGACACCATCGTGGTGACCAAGACCGATCTGCCTCACGACGAGGCGCTCGTCCGCGAACTGAACCGGCGGAACCGCCGCGCGCGATTGCTCACCGCGTTGGACGGGGCCTGTGCACCCGCCGACGTGTTGCAGGGCCCCGCGCCGGATGCGCTGATCGGCCCCCACGAAACCCATGAACACCATCACCAGCACCACGACCGCATTGTCTCCGTCACGGTGACGGGGAGGGAAGTGCTGACCTGGGACCACGTTCGCCGTGCCGTGGCCGAACTGGTGGAACGGCATGGCGACAGATTGCTCCGCGTGAAGGGTCTGCTGCGTGTCGAGGGCTTTGACGGTCCGGTCTCGGTCGATGGCGTGCAGCACCTGTTCCACCGGCCGCGTCCGCTGGACGCCTGGCCGGTGGGCGTTGATGCACCGTTTCTGGTCGGCATTGCCGAGGGAGCCGCAGCCGAGGAGATCGATGCCTGGCTGCGCGCGGTTCTGGAACCGGGCAACGCCTGAGCGTCAGGTCGGCTTGTAGCTTGGTGGCTTGAACTTCAGCAGCAGATCCGTCACCGGTCCGGTCTTGCGGCCCTCGTGATCCAGCCGGTCCTTACGGGCGATTGCGGCGTGGACCATGTGGCCGCCGACCCAGCGGATCGGCTCGGGCGGATAGGCCCGATCAGGCGCGCGCACCAGGGGTCCTGACGACCAGGCATCGTCCGTATCGAGGGCGAGAGAGGCCAGAATCTTGCTTCCCAGACGGCTCAGCACGATCCCCGCTCCCGAGTAACCATAGCCGTAGAGGATGTCGGGGCAGGTCGGCAGGCGACCGAACAGCGGCAATCCGGTTCTCGAGCGGTCGATCGGGCCGCTCCAGGTGCCTGCGATGGGCGCATCGGCAAGATCTGGATAGACCTCGCGCAGCAAGGCGCGCATCTGCGCAACGCTCTTGTGCGGAGTGACCAGCGCGGCATCAAGCCTGGCGCCGAAGGGCAGGCGTCCGCCTGCCTTGGTCCACATCACGCGGCCGTCGGCAGTGGTGCGTTGTGCCTCCACGAAGATGCGCGAGTCCGTGAGGCCGGGATAGTCCCGCCAGCCGCTTGCGGCGATCCGCTCAGGCATGGGTTGCGTCATCACCGCATCGGTGCAGATCACCATGATCGCCGGACGCAGCTCCGGGACTTGCAGCGACCAGCCGTAGATCCCCAGGACCACCTTGTCGGCCGTCACGGTGCCGCGCGGTGTCACCACGGCCGGCGGCCTGCCGCGCTTGAGTTCGGTCATCGCCGTGTGCTCGAAGATGCGCACGCCCTTCTCGATGGCCAGCCGCCGCAGGCCGCGGACCAGATGGCCGGGATGGATGAGCGCGCTGCTGGTGTCGAGGACGCCGGCGACATAGTTCGCCGCCCCGGTGCCGGCGCGGATCTCCTCGCCATCCATCACGCGGTAGTGGCGGATCTGATAGCGCGCCACGGTCTCGAGCATGCGGTCCCAGTGGCCCGACTGCATCGGACAGGTGGCCCCCCAGAACACCCCACGGCGGTCGACCTGGGCGTCAATGCCATGGGCGGATGCCAGGCTTTCGATTTCGTTGATCGCCGCATCGGAAGCGCGGCACAACCGTACGGCTTCTTCTTCGCCACCCCGCTTGGCCAGGGCCGCAACCGCCATCCAGATCGACAGCGCAAACCCGGCATTGGCGCCGCTCGCTCCCGCGCCACAGACATCGCGTTCGATCACGGCCACGTCCAGGCCCGGTTCGCGGCTCTTCAGCTCGATCGCGGTCCAGAGGCCGGTATAACCGCCACCGACAATGGCGACATCGACCCGCAGGTCGCCATCCAGCACGTCCGCCGGCAGTACGATTTCGGTCGCTATCGCATCCTGAAGCCAGACACTTGTCATCCTGCCCCCCACCCATGCTCGTCTCGCGAGCTTGGCAGGCAACCCTTGCCACGTCCATGGCCCACGATTGACCGCTCCGCGCTGGCGCGTTGTTATCGTCGCAGGATCGGTGGTGAGCGCAGTGGGTGACGTTTCCGTGACTGAAGAACTGACGAGCGAAGATGCCGGCTGCGTCACGCTGCGGCTGCGCGCCGACGCCTCGGCGATCGACCGTTTGCTGCGCATGCCTCCGCTTGCTTTTTTGCAGGCATCCGCGCCGGTCTCCAACGTCGAGATTGTTGGCTTCGACACACCGCGCGGCGTTCTGCGCAAGGCCGGTTTCAGCCTCATCGTCGAGCGCAGGGACGGACAGTGCAGCCAGGTTCTGTATGGCCGCGGTCGTGCCTGGAACGAGGCGCCGAATGTCATTCGCCGAGATCAAGCCGCCGGCCTGGAACCGCTCAATGGAGCTTTGCGCAGGGTTCCCCACGTTCCGGCCAAAGCCTCGAACAAGGCTCTATCGCCGCTTTTCACCCTCGTACTTGCAGAACGCACGATGGTGCTGGCCGCCGGGGAGGGAGGCGAGGTTCGCGTCACCATCGCTTCGGGTTCGCTCGAGGCCGGAAAGCACGCAACCAGGATCAGCGAATTGGCGCTCGATCCCGCGCCGGAAACGCCGGAGAGCGAACTCTGGCAGCTCGCCCTCGCGCTGCACCGGCTGGAACCGCTCGTGGTGGCACCCCGCACCATTGTCGACGACGCGGGCGCACGGGCACACGGCAAACCTCCGGCGTGGAGCAAGGCAGGCTCCGTTGCGATTGATCCGGAGGCAACGCTGGATGACGGCATCGCCGCGATCCTTGGTCAGTGCTTCGGCCATTGGATGGGCAACCAGGCCGCCGCGCATGACGGGCGGGACATTGAAGGGGTTCACCAGATGCGCGTGGCCATGCGGCGCCTGCGTGCTGCCTTCGTGTTCCTTGCACCCTGGCTGGAGGGTGAGCAGGCCGGCTGGCTCGACCGGGAGGTCAAGTGGATGGCCCGCAAGCTGGGAGCCGTGCGCGATCTCGACGTCCTTCTGGCCGACACCCTGGCGCCTGTGGCGTCCGCGCGCGGCGAGGATCGCGATCTCAAGCTGCTTGTGCGGGTGATCCGCCAGGCGCAGACTCAGGCGCATGACGCGCTGGTCGCTGCCCTCGCGACGCCGCGCTATACCACCCTGGTTCTGAGCCTGGGCGGCTGGATCGCGGGCCACGACTGGCGTGCGGGCAAGACCTGCGACTGGAATGAGCCTCTTGGCCCTGCGACACGTTCTGCACTGGAGGATGTGTACCAGCAGGTTCTCGACGCCGGAGGAGATTTCGTTTCCCTTGATGCCGTGCAGCGCCATGACCTGCGGCTGGATTTCAAGCGGTTGCGTTATGCGCTCCAGTTCGTTGGCGGCGCCTTCGGCGATAGCGCAACGCCATGGATGCGACCCCTTGGCGCCTTGCAGGACGGCCTTGGCGCGGCAAACGATGCAGCGCTGGCCGAAGAGCATATTTCGGCACTTCTCGCTGCCAGGGACCGCAGCGCCAAGCAGCAGCGGCGTCTTTCCCGGGCCAGCGGACTTGTGGTCGGTTGGTGGCTTGCACAGGCAGGTGGACGCGAGAAGGCGCTGCGCGGGCTGTGGTCCGAGTTCACCAGTTTGCAGCCGTTCTGGCGCGGGGAACGCCCGCCACTGCAGATCGTCGCCAACGGCGGCGACGCAGCCTAGCGGTTGCGGACCTCGTCGTAGCCCTTGGCGTTCATGCCGACATGTTCGCCCTTGGGCAGGCGTCCCAGAGGTGGAAAGGGCCTCGCGCCCAGACTGCCGTAAAGGTCGTCATGGATCAGGCAATGCCCCCGGATGGCGGGCCAAACGACATGGGCGAGAAAGCCCTGGTCGAGGGCACGGTTGGCGACTTCAGGCCGCTTGAGATAGCGCTCGACCTGCGCGGAAAGGCCGGTGAGCATGCCGCCGCAACCACCCCACATGCCGGCCAGCAGCAGTTCGGTATGGCTCCACCAGTCGCGCATCGCGTGGAAGGGCTTTTCGCTGAGCAACCAGTCGTCGACGGCAACCCGCTCGCGCACGGTGAGCAGGGAATCGGCATCGCGCACCAGAAAGCGGTCCACGGTGGGATCGTCGGCCACCAGGAAACGCCAGAACAGACTGCCGTGACGGATCGGCGGTCGGCTTTTCATAATGACGGTGGCATCAAGTGCCGCGAGCTGGTTGCGCACGGCCAACGGTACCGTGTCGTCGCAGTAGAAGCGGCAATGCCAGGAAGGATAGATCTCCGGCGCGATCTCTGCATTGCGCACCGCGGTCTCGATGTAACGCGGTGCATCGCCCCACAGGCTGTAGGCAATGACGTTGCGCTTCCTGGCCCGCGGGTCGAAGGCTGGCGGCGTGGGAACGGCGAACTGCCATGCCGGCGGGTTCCCGCGCACCGCCTTGTCCTTCAAGGTCAGGGATCGGCGCCCGGCTTGCAGCGCCTCCTCATCCCGGCCGAGCCACCCTGCCGCACGTGCCAGACCGTCCAGCGCCTGGATGTGATCGGGTTGCGTCTGCAGGATGCGCCGGAAGATCGGCGCGGCTTCGTCAAAGTGCGCGGCGGTGGCCCAGGTGCCGCCAAGCAGCACAAGGGCAGGGATGAAGTCGGGTTGCCGACGGACAAGATCCTGCAGCACGTCACGCGCCAGATTGAGCCTGCCGCCCCGCAACAGCAGATCGCCCAGAAAGGCCTCGTCATCGGGCCGGAAGCCCGACTGGTTGCGTCCGAGCCTGATGCATTCCTGTTGGGCACGTGCCGCCCATACCGGTTGGCCGGCGGCGTTGAGCGCCAGTGCGATTCGGCGCCATGCCGCGGCCGGATCGTCCTGATCCTGCGCAAAGGCGCTGCCGGAGCGCAGGAATGCGGCTTCGTCACGCCGAAGTGCAGCGGCGACCGCGGCCTTGATGCCCTCGCTCATGAGCCCGAGCGCCCATGAACGGCAGCATTCTGGCCAACATGATGGCCCGGCGGCAGACGACCCCAGACCGGAAAGGGACGGGCATCGAAACAGCCAAAGTAGGTATCATGGGTCAGGCAATCGGTGTGGATCGAGGGCCAGACGACATCAGCCAGGAATCGCTGATCGAGCTTGCGGTCAATGCGATCGTTCTCGCCCGTGTAATCGGCGATGCGCTCGTCGATGCCTGTCAGGATTCCGCCGGTGCCACCCCACAGACCGGCGAGGATCAGGTCGGTATGGCTGTACCAGTCGCGCATCAGGTGAAAGCGCTTTCCGGAATCCAGCCAGTCGTCGACCGCAACCCGTTCCTGCACCGTGAGCAGCGAGTCGGCATCACGCACCAGAAAGCGGTCGATGGCCGGATCTCCGGCGACTTGGAAGCGCCACATCAGACCCTCCATGGCCACATGACGGGGTATCGCCGCACATTCGGCGCCCGATCCGGCCAGTCGCGCCAGGCAGTCGGGAGGCACGGTGTCGTCGTGATAGAATCGGCAGGTCCAGCCCGGATAGATGTCGCGCGCGATCCGCGCGTTGCGTTCGGCGGTCACGAGGTAGCGGGGATTGCTGCCCCATAGGCTGTAGGCGATGACATTGCGTTCGGAGCGGGCGCTGTCAAAGACATGTGGCGTGTCGGGCATCGTCCAGAAGCGGGGGCGAGCCTCTGCCGCGGCGGCCTTGATCTCCAGGGATCGGCGTCCCAGGGCAACAGCCTCCTGATGATGATCTGCCCCGGCCAGGCAACGCGCCAGCCCATCCATGGCGTTGAGCTTGTCGGGCTGAGCCTGCAGCACGCGGCGATAGGCATCGGCGGCCCTGGCGATGTCGCCGACCTGGGTGAGGGCGTAGGCGTAGTTTTCCCAGCCTGGCAGATAGTCGGGCCAATGATCGACGATGCGTTTGGCGAAACCGGCCGCGCTGGGGGCATCACCCAGCATCAGCATCATGGCAACCAGCAGGTTTTCGTCGTCGGCCAGCCGGCGCTCCTTGCGCATGCCGGCATTGACGCATTGGACCTGCGCGGCGATCGCCTTGCGGATCAGGCCGCCATGCATCAGGGCTACTGCGATGCGGCGATGGCCGCCGACATCGTTCCTGTCGCGCAACAGGGCCGTGCGCAGGACGGCGGCGGCATCGGCATCGCCGCGCCGCTCC
>CALGGB010000036.1 GCA_937880925.1 uncultured Rhodospirillaceae bacterium
GGTTATCGAGCAAACCAAAAATAGCCTCCGGTTCAAGGAGCCTAAGACCACACAATCGCGGCGCACCATCCGCCTACCGTCATCCATCATCGGCATTCTGAGGGACCATCGTCGGGAACAGGCCGCCATGCGGTTGAAGCTGGGCCTGGGGCGCGGTGACAACGATCTGGTTTTCTCGACATGGGACGGGAGGGTCCGAAAGCCCAATGCAGTTACTCGGGCATTCAAGGACGATGCTACGGCGGCCGGTCTTCCTCACCTCACGCTGCACGGGCTGCGGCACACTCACGTCAGCAAGCTGCTCGCAAACGGTGTCCCGGTGAACGTCGTGGCCCAGCGTGTCGGCCATGCTAACCCTACTGTCACCTTGAACATCTACGCGCACGTCATGGAAGGCGCAGACGATGCCGCTGCTGCTGTGTTTGACACCGCACTGAGGAAAGCCATCGAAGAATAAGGCGAGAACATTCGAACGGAACTAGGGTGCCAATCCGGTGACAATTCCAGCTTTCGGTGACGCAGCAAATTCCTAACTATATGATTTCAAACGATGGAAGGGGATCGGTTCCGGTGGATCGCCCGGTCTTCAAAACCGGTGTGAGGCGTTCAACGTCTCTGGTGGGTTCGACTCCCACCCCCCTCCGCCAGGGCCTTGCTCGCGCTTTCTTGTCGTCGTGTGCATGGACGCGCGGTGGTCCTGCGCGCCATGTTGGCGCACAAGGCGCCGCAGGGGGCAAAGGACGCAACGATGAAGCCTGCGGCTGACATCCATACCGAGATCGCGCTGATCGGCGGCGGCCACGCCCACGTCGAGGTGCTGCGGTCCTTCTCCATGGCGCCGGTCCCCGGCGTGCGCCTCACTATGATCGCGCGCGATGTGCTGACGCCCTATTCCGGCATGCTGCCGGGTTACCTCGCCGGCATCTACGATCATGCCGAGGCCCATGTCGACCTGCGCCCGCTGGCCGCCCGCGCCGGTGCACGCCTGATCCACGCAACCGCCACCGGCCTCGATCCCCAGGCGCGCACCATCACGTTTCCCGATCGCCCCGCACTGCGCTTCGATCTGGCCAGCCTGGACATCGGCTCCACGCCTGCGGCGACGGCCATCGCGGGCGCCGCCAACGCCATTCCGGTAAAGCCCGTCGATGGCTTTCTCGCGCGCTGGCAGAGCGTGGAGGAAGAGGCGCTATCCGCCACCGGCCCCTTCCGCGTTGTCGTGATCGGTGGCGGGGCGGGCGGCGTCGAAGTCTGTCTGGGCCTTTTTCACCGCCTGCAACGGCGGTTGTCCGACGCCGGCGGCGATCCCCGGCGACTCGCCTTTGCCCTTGTAACCGACAGCAGCCAACTCCTGCCGCGCCATGGCGCGGGCGTGCGCGCCCGCATGACCGCGGCCTTTACCCGCGCCGGGGTGGCCCTCCACATCGGTCATCGCGTCAGCGAGATCACGCACGAAGCGGTGCGCTGCGAGGACGGCCTGACCCTGCCCGCAGAGGCGAGCGTTCTGGTGACGAGTGCCGGCGCCGCACCCTGGCTTGCCGATACCGGGCTGGCGCTCGACGAGGATGGCTTCGTGCGCGTCGATGCCTGCCTGCGTTCGCTCTCCCACCCCCACGTCCTGGCCGCGGGCGACATCGCGGCCTTCGCGCCGCGCCCGCTGACCAAGAACGGCGTCTATGCCGTGCGCCAGGGGCCGCGCCTGGCCGACAACCTGCGCCGCATGGCGCAAGGCCAAACCCCCAAGCCCTTCCGGCCGCAGCGCCAGACCCTGGCGCTGATCACCACTGGCGAGCGTCACGCCATCGCCTCGCGCGGACCTCTGACCCTGGAGGGCGACTGGGTGTGGCGCTGGAAGGATACCATCGACCGGCGCTGGATGGCCAAGTACCAGGACCTGCCGGCCATGCCGGAGATGGCGGAGACTCCGATGCGCTGCGGCGGCTGCGGCGCCAAGGTGCCCGCCCTGGTGCTCCGCCGGGCGCTGGCCCGCCTCGACCTGCCGCCGCCGCGCGAGGATGTCGTTATCGGACTCGGGGGAGCCGACGACGCGGCCGTGCTGCGCCCGCCGCCGGGCAAGCTGCTGGTGCAGACCGTCGATCACTTCCCCGCCTTCCTCGACGATCCTTACCTCTTCGGCCGCATCGCCGCGGTCCACGCCCTGTCGGACCTCCACGCCATGGGCGCGCAGCCCGCCGCGGCCATGGCGCTCGCCGGCCTGCTGGTCGGACGGCCCGAACAGGCCGAGGACGATCTGGTGCAGATGCTGTCGGGCGCGCTCGCCTGTTTTGCACAGGAGGGCTGTGACCTGGTCGGCGGCCACACCAGCGAGGCCGAGCGCATGAGCCTGGGTTTTGCCGTCACCGGGTGGGCCGATCCCGCCGTGCTGCTACGCAAGTCCGGCCTCCATCCCGGCGACCGCCTGATCCTGACCAAGCCGCTGGGCACCGGAACCCTGTTTGCCGGCGACATGCGCGGCATGGCCCGCGGCGATGCCATCGAGGCCGCGCTGGCGGGCATGACCCGCTCCAACGGCCCGGCATCGCGCATCCTGATCAATCACGGCGCCACGGCGATGACCGATGTCACCGGTTTCGGCCTTGCCGGTCACCTGATGGAAATGCTGAGCGCCTCCCAGGTCGCGGCAAGGATCGATGCCGCAGGTCTGCCTGCCTACCCGCAGGCCCGCGAGCTGCTCGCCGCAGGCATCGCCAGCACGCTCCATCCCGGCAATCTGCTGGCTCTGGAGGGCGCCATCGACACGACGACAGCCGATCCCCTGCTGTTCGATCCCCAGACCGCCGGGGGCCTTCTGGCCGGGCTGCCACCCGACCGTGCGCAGAGCTGTCTGGTCGCGCTGCACGCGGCAGGCGAAGGCGCAGCAACCATTGTCGGCACCGTGGAAGACGCAGGCCAGGCGGCGCTTCGCCTGGCCTGAGTCTCAGTTGCGGTACTGGCTGGGTACCAGCATGAAATCGCCGACGTCGTGCAATGCCGGATCGGGGTCGTCGAAGCACACCGGCTGCAGCTTGCGCAACAGGTCGGCTGCCGCTGTCTCGCGCCAGAACCATGCGGTGAGCGCATCGCCGGCATCGGGACCCGGCCGGGCGGTGGCGGCCTCGAAGTAGTAGGCCTTCAGGTCCTCCGAACACTGGCGGATCAGTTCGGCGGGCGGCACGCCCTCGACCACGCTTTGCCGTGTCGTGCCTTCGGCCCAGGCCGAGAGGAAGCGCGCCATGGCATCGGGTTTCAGCCCTGAACCGCCCATGGTGGTGCGGCCACGGCGCGCCACGCCGACGTTGTACCAGGGCGCCAGTTCGGCGATTTCGGCGAGCACCGCATCGAGCAATGCGCCTTCGCTCTCGGCAGGGGCCTTGGGGAAGCTGACCGGGCAGACCCAGCCAGCGTCCTCATCATCTGGTGTTGCGGCAACCTCCGGCGCTTCCTCCGCATGGTCGACCAGCAACGGCCCAGAGGGCGCATCGAGCAGGGCCATCGCGGCGCGCAGCACGCGCGTCTGAAACGCAGCATCGCCCGGCACGCCGAAGGGGCGGCCGAGCGGATAGGGCACCCACAGGGCACGCGGCGGCACGACCTGTTCGGCCTGCTTGCGCACCAGGGCCACCAGCGTGGTCGCCAGGCCCTCGTCTTCCAGATACTTCGCCAGTCCGCTCACGGCGCACGTGCAAAGGGGTCAGACGGGGCAGAGCACCACGGTGTTGACGCCTTCGGCCTTCATGATGGCTGCCAGGCTGCGCGCCTGAGGCTCCATCTGCCGGGGGTCGCTCGCCCCCATGAAGGAATAGTGGAAGTCGGCGACCGAGCCGATCTCACCGGCCGCCGCCATCTCCTTGAGACGCGCCAGCGGGAAGATCGTGTTGACGTCCTGCTGGAAGCCGGTGCGATCATGCGAGGTGGAGACGTGGTCCATCACGACATGATCGGCGCGCTCCGCGGGGATGACCCGGTAATCGGTCGCATCGGCCGAGAAAAGCTGGTCCTCGGGCAGGCGCAGGCCCGCAGAGGAGATCAGCGCAACCCGCCGCTCAGCGGCAGGCGGCGGCGTGACGCAGGGCGAACCCGGGACTTCCGGGGCATCCCAGCCGCGCAGAAACGCGCCGGTATCCTCATCCAGATCGGTCAAACGCACCATGTCGGGCAGGTTCCCCTTGCTGATGGCCAAACGGTCGCGGCTGGGCGCGCTGGTGTCAATTCACGGATTCGACAGTATCGAAGACCATCGGCGCGATCTGATCGGCGCTGCGCCCGGCCCAGTCGCGCTTGGGCACGCCGGCAAGCATCTTCTGCTGGGCGACCTGGAGGCGTTCCAGTTCGGCGTCCATGTCGATGGTGGTGAGCACGCCGTCGGCGACGACGCGGTGGCCCTCGACCCAGACGTCGCGCACGGCCCGTTCGGCGGCGACCACGAGCAGGCTGCGCAGCGGTTCGCGCACGGGTTTCATCGCCGGATGCTCCAGATCGACAGCCACGAAGTCCGCGCGCGAACCCACGGCCAGGCGGCCCAGATCGTCGCGCCGCAGGGCCTTGGCTCCGGCAATGGTCGCGGCGTTGAAGACATCGCTGTAGTGCAGGTCGGCGACACTCTCGCCGATGACACGGGCCGCGACGGCGGCGGTGCGCATCTCATCGAGCATGTTGTGGGGATAGGTGTCGGTGCCGATGCCGACGTTGATGCCCCTGTCGATGTAGCCGCCGAGCGTGCGCAGGGTGATGCCGCGGCGCGAGAAGACCGTGGGGCAGTGGGCGACCGTGGCGCCGCTTTCTGCCATGCGGTCGAGGTCCTTGCGGCTGGTCCAGTGCAGCCAGGGATGGTGATCGAGGAAGATGCAGTGGGCGATGATGCTGCGATCGTTCAGCACCCCGATGGAGTCCATCCATTCGATGGGCGTCTTGCCGTGGCGCTTCTGCATTTCCAGGAACTCTGTGACCGACTGGGCGGCATGGACCGTCCAGGGCAGGTTGCGCTCGGTCGCCCAGGCATGACTGTCGCGCAGCAGCTCTTCCGAGCAGGTATCGACCTGGGACGGCGACAACATGCCGGAAAGACGGCCGGAGGGATGCTGGGCGGCGAGATCGATGATACGCCGCGCTCGCTCGAAGCCCTGCTTTCCGGCTTCCAGGTTCCAGTCGTAGTCGAGACTGTGGCCGTCGGTGGTGTACCAGCGGGCATCGCGGAAGAAGGGAGCGGCGACGGCGCGGATGCCGCTGTCGGCCAGCGCATCGAGCCAGCCGTCGAAGGGGCCGGAAAGGTCGACCACCGTGGTCACGCCCGAGAGCAGCAGTTCGCCCAGCGAGACCTTGAGGCAGGCCATGCGGCCCTCATCGTCGGAAGGCTCGAAGATCGGCAGGTGTTCGTAGAGCGAGCTGTGCCAGAAGCCGGGCGAGCGGGTCTCATCGGTGACCCCCTTGCGCATCGCCTCGCTGGTGGCGTGGGTGTGGATGTTGACGAGGCCCGGCATGACCATCAGGCCGCTGCCATCCTGCTCCGCATCGGCCGGGCCGTCATAACCCTTGCCGACAAAGGTTATGGCGCCACCGGCGAAGGCCAGGTCGGCGCCGCGCAGATAGACGTGGCGCGTGCCGTCCCAGGCGACGAGCCAGGCGATGTTGCGGATGACGTTGGTTGTGGTCATGGCGTTCCTCCCGAGCGTGAGAAGACCATGACGGACCGGCGCTGGCCAGCCTGAGTCCGGCCGGCAG
>CALGGB010000037.1 GCA_937880925.1 uncultured Rhodospirillaceae bacterium
GATACGTCTTCCGAAGGGCATGGATCGCACTGCAAGGCCCATGCCTGCCCGGTTACAGCACTCCTGAGTTCCAGCGATATGGCTCAGGCCTTTCTGATCAGCCAGACGATTGAAGCTGTCCGCACGGCCCCGCTGGTGGAACTGACCGTTTCCGAAGGACTGCGCCGCCCTCCGCGGGCCTGATCCGAACGTTGCAAGCCGACGCCTGAACGGGCCGCGGCGACCATCCTTCTGATCTAAAAGCGGATTCATCACATGAAACTTCTGTTTGCGGCTGCAATGCCGCTTGTCGCGGTGGCTTGCGCCCCGCTGGCGCCTCTGGATACGTCATCCGGGCTTGTCACGGTCGCCGATACCGCATCGCCGGTCTCGACCCTGCAAGCCGGCCCTGCCATCACCTATCGAAGCCGCAGCGTTCAGGAACCAGGTAACTGGACCGACCTGAACAATGCCCAAGCCCCAGGTGTCGAATGAAGAGGGCATTGGGACTTTCGTTGGGCGCAGTGCTGCTGCTGTCCGCCTGTGCGGATACGGTGACCATGAGCAAGGCCCGCGGCGAGCGGGCAGGGTTCGAGACTGTTGCCGGGATCTCCCGACAGGCGACAGGGGCAGAGGCAGCCTGGCTTCAGACGCCGGCTGAACGGCAGGCTCATGCGCAACGCGTGCGCGCCATTGTTCAGGGAAAGACAATCAGTGCCGAACAGGCGGTGCAGGTGGCGCTTCTGAACAACCCCGGCCTGCAGGCCAGTTATGCTGACCTGGGCATGTCTGCTGCAGATCTGTGGGAGACGGCCCTGGGACCGGTGCCGAGCGTCGGCATCTCTGTTTCCGGGCTGGTCAGTGGAGATGTCACCCGGTCCGTGGAAGGTACGGTGGCGTCCTCAATTCTGGACATGGTCACGAAGAGATCGCGCACGCGGGCCGCCGATCTGGAGTTTCGGCAGGCTCAGCTGGCCGCAGCGGGCGAAACCCTGGCGCTGGCCCATGAAACCCGCCGGACCTGGATCGAGGCCGTCGGTGCGTTCGAGGCAGCCGGTCTGGTCGGTCGAGCGCAAGGCGCCGCGGACGCGGCATCCGAGCTGGCCGCAGAGCTTGGCGAAACGGGTGCGCTGAGTCGCGCCGATCAGGCACGGGAACATGCGTTCAATGCAGAGCTGGCAGCCGAACGAGCCGAGGCAAGGCTGGAAGCACAAATTGCGAAAGAGAAGCTCGTTCGCCTTCTGGGCCTGTGGGGCACAGGGACAGAGTTCTATGTTCCCGACAGCCTGCCAGCGCTTCCGGGAAGCGCGCCGAACCGTTCCAATATCGAACGGCTGGCGCTGGAAAACCGCGTCGATTTGGCTGCGGGCCGGTTGGAGCTGGAGGCTGTGGCCGCGCGCTATCGACTGACTGGACAGACCCGCATGCTCTCGGATGCAGAAGTCGCCGCCGGCGTCGAAATCGAGCGTGAAGATGGAGAGAACGAACGCTCACCGGTGGTCGACGTCGCCTTCAGCATTCCGGTTTACGACACCAGCGGCCTGATTTCCCGGCGCGGCAAGCTGGAATACCAGCGCTCGGCCAATACGCTGGCGCAATCGGCAATCAATGCCCGGTCGGAGGCGCGGTCTGCTTATACGGCAGTCACGGGCAAGCATCAGATCGCCCTGCACTGGCGCGACCAGGTCCTGCCCTTGCGCCGCCAGATCGATGAGCAGGCGCTGCTGAGCTACAACGGCATGCTGACCTCCACTTTCGAGCTTCTGAACGACGCCCGCGAGGGTCTGGAATCCCAACTGAGCGCTGCCGAGGCGAAGCGCGACTATTGGCTGGCCGAGGCGGATGCCACCGCCGCGATCTGGGGTGGCGCAAGTGACAATGGAGAGGACGAATGATGAATCGCAGACAATTGATGGGTGCGGGCATCGGGGCAGGGGCAGCAGCCCTGACCGTCAACATGGGTCAGGCGCAGACACGGTTTCGCGATCTGCCCGAAGCCGCCAGCACCGACAGCCCCTATACGCAGGTGCCGCCGCGCCCGACGACCGGGTTAGAGTACAACCCGATCGTCACGCTGAACGGCTGGTCACTGCCCTATCGGATGAACGGCAACGTCAAGGAGTTCCACCTTGTCGCCGAGCCGGTCGAGCGGATCATGGCGGATGGAATGGTGGCGCGCTTGTGGGGCTATAACGGCCAGTCCACCGGCCCCACGATCGAGGCCATCGAGGGCGAGCGGGTCCGCATCTATGTGACCAACCGTCTGCCCGAACACACATCCGTTCACTGGCACGGCCTGATCCTGCCGTCCGGGATGGACGGTGTGTCGGGTCTCAGCCATCCGGGCATCCCTTCGGGCAAGACCTTCGTCTACGAGTTCGATCTCGTGAAGTCGGGGACCTTCATGTACCACCCCCATGCCGACGAGATGGTCCAGATGGCCATGGGCATGATGGGACTGTTCATCGTGCATCCGCGCGACCCGGCCTTCATGCCAGTGGATCGTGATTTCGGGATTTTGTTGGCCGCCTATGACATCGATCCCGGGACCTATATCCCCCGCGTCGCGGAGATGACGGACTTCAACCTGTGGACCTTTAACAGCCGCATTTTCCCGGACATTGACCCGCTTGTCGCCAGCAAAGGCGACCGTGTCCGAGTGCGTGTCGGCAATCTGACAATGACCAATCACCCCATTCACATGCATGGCTATGATTTCGAGGTGACCTGCACAGATGGAGGATGGGTCCGGCCGGAAGCCCGCTGGCCTGAGGTCAGCATCGATATTCCTGTAGGTGCGATGCGTGCCTACGAATTCGATGCCGTTCATGAAGGGGACTGGGCGTTCCACTGCCACAAGTCGCACCATACCATGAACGCCATGGGGCACGAGTTGCCCACGATCATCGGCGCCAACAAGAGCCGCGTCACCGACATGGTCCGCCGTCACCAGCCCGGCTACATGCCGATGGGCACCGCCGGCATGGGTGACATGGGCGAGATGTCCATGGAGATTCCCGAAAACACCATCCCGATGATGGCAGGCTGGGGTCCGCATGGTCCGCTGGAGATGGGCGGCATGTTCTCTGTCATGAAGGTGCGCGAAGGCATCGCCCCTGACGACTATTCCGATCCGGGCTGGTTCGAGAACCCTCCCGGTACGCAGGCATGGGAATGGACGGGCGAGTTGCCCGAGCATGCCAGCAACTACAGCCCTGAAACCATCCTGACGCCGCGCGGCGGCAAGCGGTTGGGCTGATCTGATCCTATCGAGCAACACAAAGGAAACACGATGAAATCGTTTATGCTGGTTACTGCCATTTCCCTCTTCCCGGCCCTCGCACTTGCCGCGGGTACCCATGAAGGCGGCCATGACGAATATGCCATGGGGACCCCGGCCGCAGAGGGGGCCGCAGACATGAAATCCGTCGAGATCTCGATGCGGGAGACCGACGAGGGAACGATGATCTTCGAGCCTTCGGAACTGTCTTTTGCCTCCGGCGAAACCGTCCGCCTTGTGATTACCAACAATGGCGAGCTGGAACATGAATTCGTCATGGATACCGTCGAGGCCAATGCCGAGCACAAGGAGCTGATGGCAAGGTTTCCCGAGATGGAACACGACGACCCGAACGCGGTCCGTCTTCAGCCAGGCGAGACCGGCGAGATCCTGTGGACCTTCAAGAATGCCGGCGAATACGAATTCGCCTGCCTGATGCTGGGCCATTACGAGTCCGGCATGCACGGCCCCCTGAACGTCACCGAATCCTGAACCGCGAGGACCTGACCATGAAACTGATCCAACTGACTGCCGCTGCGCTGATCCTTTCTGCTGGAGGCGCCTTTGCGGACACGCACATCACCAACGGGACCGTCACCAAGGTCGACACCCAATGGAGCAAGGTGACCGTCGATCATGAGGAGCTGAAGAACCTGGATATGCCGGCCATGAAGATGGTCTTCCAGGTCGCAGAGCCGGAAATGCTCGAGGGCCTGAGCGAGGGGCAGAGCATCCGCTTTGCGGCCGACCGGGTCAAAGGCAAGCTGACCATCACTGAAATTCTGGAATAATCGAACCGTCGCCGTTCGGAGGATAAAATGAACAAGAAATTTGTGGCCATTCTTACTGCGGTCAGCCTGATGGCTGGTGCCGGATATGCTGAAGAGGCAAGTCACGGCACAAGAGGATCGAATGCAGGCTCAGGGGGCGGAGCATCAGCTTCCGTGGACAATACGCCGGAAAGGCCTGACCGGTCGGATTCTGTTGCGCCGGCTACGAATACGATTCCTGTTCCGGCAGGACGTATCATGTCCTCAAGGGAACTGGGTAGGGCAGGGTTGAGCCCTGACGATGTCGTCATGCATGTTTCAGTTTTCTGAGCAACAGGCTTAGCATCGTCAAATGTCTCAAATTTACGGAGAACTAAGATGAGTTCTATTAAGATCCTTATTGCCGCAGCGATTGCTGCGACCAGCCTTACTGCGCCCGTCTTTGCTCAGGACGCTGAATTCCAGATGCCTGAGCAGTGCGCCATGGCTGCACCCGCCAGTGATATGCCTGCTGAAAGCATGGACGGGTCACAGATGGGCGGCGATGCGCAGTCTGACGGCATGGGCGCCATGATGGGGATGGGTGGCGTGGACTTGGCAACCATGCCGGAACATGTTCAGGAGAACATGCGTCGCATGATGGTCACGATGCCTGCCATGCATGACGGCATGATGAACGAAGATGCCGACGTGGCCTTTGCTTGCGGGATGATTGCCCACCATCAAGGTGCCATCGACATGGCCCAGGTTCTTCTTGAGCATGGCGAAGACGCTGAGATGATCGAACTTGCGGGTGAGATCATCGCCGCCCAAGTCGGTGAGATCGAGGAAATGACCACCTGGCTGGCTGAGAACGCCAACTGAGCCTGCCTTGAACCGCGCGGCATGATGCCGCGCGGTTCTCTGCTAAAGACCATCAAAAAAGACCCGCGGCCGTTCTTGACCTTCCTATCATGGGAAGCCCCATATCTGTTCCACACAACGAACGGAGCCCAGCCCATGAATATCGGAGACACCTCTGCCCGGTCGGGTGTGTCGGCCAAGATGATCCGCTACTACGAGCAGACCGGGTTGATCCCCCAAGCTGCGCGCACAGACGCGGGGTAT
>CALGGB010000038.1 GCA_937880925.1 uncultured Rhodospirillaceae bacterium
ACAGGGTGCAGACGACGACGTTGTGGACGTCAGGCGTGGTTTCCAGCACCACCATGTTCTCGCCCTGGAGACCGGAGATGCCGAGCTCACCGATGGCATCGGTGCCGTTCTCCAGAAGGCGGGCCCTGTAGGCAGGGTCGCTCCAGGCATGGGCGACAACACGGGCGCCATTGTGCGGCCCGACCCTGGTTTCGTAGAGCTCGACCAGTCGGTCGATCGCTGTCGGGTCGACCAGACCCTTTTCGGAAAGGAGCTGCTCGATCGCTCGCACGCGCAGGGCCATCTCGGACTCCGGCTCGCCGTGACGGTGATGATGATGATCAGCCATCGTGCACTCCCCAATTCAGCACGGCAGACTAGCAAACAGTTAACAACGCGAACACGCTTCTAGTCGAACAGCACCGACGGCAGCCAGGTCGCCATCCCCGGAATTGCCGCGATCACGATCAGGGCCACAACCTGAATGCCGACGAACGGCACAATGCCGCGGTAGATCTGCATGGTCGAGACCTCGGGCGGGGCGACGCCGCGCAGGTAGAACAGGGCAAAGCCGAAGGGCGGCGTCAGGAAGCTGGTCTGCAGGTTGACCGCGATCATGACGCCGAGCCAAACGGGATCGAGGTCCATGGCGAGGAGCACCGGCCCAACGATGGGCACCACGACAAAGACGATCTCGATGAAATCGAGGAAGAAGCCCAGCACGAACATCACCGCCATGACGACGATCATGGCGCCCAGCGCCCCGCCCGGCATGGTCGAGAGCACATCGGCGACCAGCACGTCGCCGCCCAGGCCGCGGAAGACGAGCGAGAAGACCGAGGCGCCGAGCAGGATGACAAAGACCATCGCCGTCACCTTCAGCGTCGCCTGAAGGACATCGGGAAGCACACCGTTGCGATTGACCCGCAGAATGGCGACGCCAAGGCCCCACAGGAAGACCAGACCCAGGACGACGCAGGTGCCAAATGCCACCGCATCACCCAGCGGCACCTCGTCGCGCGTCATGCGCAAGTCGAAGAAGGCGGTGATCACCAGCATGGCAAGCAGCGCCAGGGCCCCAACATAGACAGGACGATTGGCTCCCTGCCCGTCGCGCCGCCGCGCGGCCAGCAGCAAGGCACCGACCGAACCCACGGCGGCTGCCTCGGTGGGCGTGGCGACGCCCGCGATAATCGAACCCAGCACCGCCACCATCAGCGTCAGGGGCGGCAACAGCACGACCACGACGCGGCGGGCGAGGTCGTTCTCCTCACGTGGCGGCAGGGCCGGCGCAACGGATGGCCGCAGCCAGGCAATACCAAGGGTCCAGGCGAGGTACAGACCGACCAGCATCATGCCGGGGATAAAGGCACCGGCGAACAGATCGACGACCGAGACCGGATCGGGCGCCCAGTTGCCCTTGGCGATCTGGGCCTGGGTATTGGCGCCCTGCAGGATGTCGCCCAGCAGCACCAGAACGATCGAAGGCGGGATAATCTGGCCCAGGGTACCCGACGCACAGATCACGCCGGTCGCGATGCGCGGGTCGTAGCCCGCCTTCAGCATGGTCGGCAGGCTGAGCAGGCCCATGGTGACGACCGTGGCCCCGACGATGCCGGTGGAGGCCGCCAGCAGGGCGCCGACGATCACGACCGCGATGGCCAGCCCGCCGCGCAAGCGTCCGAAGAGCAGGCCCATGGTTTCCAGAAGCTGCTCGGCGATGCGTGATCGCTCCAGGATGATGCCCATCAGAACGAAGAGCGGCACGGCGACCAGCACCTCGTTGGACATGACGCCGAAATAACGCGAAGCAAGGCTGCCCAGCAGGCTGGGATTGAACATGCCCAGCGCCCAGCCGCCGAGGGCGAAGGCGAGCGCCGAACCGGCAAGCGAAAAGGCGACCGGGAAACCCGCCATCAGCACGGCACAGGTCGTCACCACCATGGCAATGGCGAGCACTTCCTGGCCGCTCATGACACGTCCTCCCTATGCCGGTTCGTCAGCGCGAGGATGCTGCGCGCGGCCAGGGCCAGGCCCTGCAGTCCGACCAGGACACAGAAGACGATGAGGAAACTCTTGAGCAGGTAAAGCGCCGGCAGCCCTGCAGCCTCGCGCGAGGTTTCCAGACGCTCCCAGGAGGTCAGCAGATAGGGCCAGCTCGACCAGGCAGCCACGGCAACCATGGGGAGCAGCAGCAGGACGCTGCCGACCAGATCGACCCAGGCCTTGTAGCGCCGCCCGAAGGGCCGGTAGAGGATATCGACCCGGACATGGGCGTCGGCGAGCAACGCGTAGCCTGCGCCGGCCATGAAGACGATGCCATGCATCCAGACGTAGGATTCCTGGAGCCAGACGAAACCGAAGGAAAAGACATACCGCAGGATGGCAACCGCGAAGGTGACCAGCGCCATCGCCAGCACCAGCCACGATACCCAGCGGCCGATGGCGCCGTTGAGGCGGTCCACCGCATCGGCGAAGGCCGCCAGCGGACCCCGTGCCCGGCCCGCGCGATCCTGCTGCGTCAACCCCGTCTCCCCTGGGTGCGGCGGCCTTTTCGCTGCCTGCGCCCTACCGGCGTGCCACTTCGGAAACACCGCGGCCGGTCGCGCGATGCCCCCTGGTCCTCAATCAGCCGAACTTGTTGTTGCTGGCAAAGCCGGCAGGGGCAACGCGGCCGGCCTGGCTGCGCTTGCCGATCCAGTTCTCCAGCTTCATCTCGGTCCGCGTGCGCGTGCCGGCCTGCCATGTCAGGCCGTCGGCCAGCGTGAAGGTCTTGGCATCCGACAGGCCGCCGGACTTGTAGCGCTGCAGCATCACGCCCTTGCCGCGGGTCATCTCGGGCATCTCCTCCAGCGGGAAGATGACCACCTTGCGGTTCTCGCCGACGACCGCGACATGATCGCCTTCGACGAACCGCGCTACCGCGGCCTCGGCATCGCCGGAAACATTGAGCACCTGCTTGCCCGCACGGGTCTGCGCGAGGACGGCTTCCTCGGGCACGACAAAGCCGTAACCCTGGCTGGACGCAACCAGCAGCTTGCGGTCGCCCTGATAGACGAACATCGCGATGATCTCGACATCGTTGCCCAGGTCCAGCATCAGGCGCACGGGATCGCCGTAGCCGCGCCCGCCCGGCAGCTTGTCGCAGCCCAGCGTGTAGAACCGCCCGTTGGTGGCAAACAGCAGCAGCTTGTCGGTGGTCTGGGCCTCGGCGCGGAAGCGCTCGCGGTCGCCTTCCTTGTAGCGCAGGGCGCCGACCTGCTCGCCATGGCCCTTGGCCGCACGGATCCAGCCCTTGGACGACAGCACCACGGTCACCGGCTCGCGCTCGATGGTGGCGTCGATCGGGATGTCGATCTCGGCGGGCGGCTTGCCGACGCGGGTGCGACGCTTGCCCAGTTCGGTCTTTTCGCCGAAGCGGACGCGGGTCGCCTTGAACTCGTCCTTCAGCGCGCTTTTCTGCTTGGCGTCGCTGGCGAGCAGCGCCTCCAGGTCCTTCTTTTCGGCCGAAAGCGTCTTCTTCTCGCCCTGAAGCTCCATCTCCTCGAGCTTGCGCAGGGAGCGCAGGCGCATGTTGAGGATGGCCTCGGCCTGCACGTCGGTGAGCTTGAAGCGCTTCATCAGCGCGGGTTTGGGCTCGTCCTCCTCGCGGATGATACGGATCACCTCGTCGAGGTTGAGATAGACGATGAGGTAACCTTCCAGCACCTCCAGCCGCTTGACGATCTTCTCCAGCCGGTGGGCCGAGCGGCGCTGCAGCACGACCTGGCGGTGCTCGATGAAGGCGATCAGCGCCTCGCGCAGGTTCATCACCCGCGGCACACCTGTGGCATCGAGCACGTTGAGGTTCAGCGAGGCCCGCGTCTCCAGCTCCGTGGCGCGGAAGAGGGATTCCATCAGCACGGCGGCATCCACCGTGCGGCTCTTGGGCTGCAGGATGAGGCGGATGTCCTCGGCCGATTCATCGACCACACCTTCAAGCAGCGTCAGCTTGCGCGTCTCGATCAGCTCTGCGATGCGCTCGACCAGACGTGACTTCTGTACCTGCCAGGGAATTTCGGTGACGACGATCTGCCAGGTCCCGCGCCCCAGGTCCTCGACCTGCCAGGTGGCGCGCACGCGGAAGGAGCCGCGCCCGGTGGCATAGGCCTCCATCACCGCCTCGGGCGCCTCGACCAGTTCGCCGCCGGTGGGGAAATCCGGGCCGGGCACCAGCGAGACCAGCGTTTCGAAGGTCGCCTTGGGTTTGTCGACCAGATGGATCAGCGCTGCGCAAAGCTCGCCGGCGTTGTGCGGTGGCACACTGGTCGCCATGCCCACGGCGATACCGTTGGCGCCGTTGGCCAACAGGTTCGGGAAGGCTGCCGGCAGGACCACGGGCTCGCTCTCGGAGCCGTCATAGGTAGGGCGGAAATCGACGGCATCCTCGTCCAAGCCATCGAGCAGGGCCGTGGCGACCTCGGTCATGCGCGCTTCGGTGTAACGCATGGCCGCAGCGTTATCGCCATCGACGTTGCCGAAGTTGCCCTGACCATCGACCAGGGGATAACGCGCCGCAAACTCCTGGGCGAGACGCACCAGGGCGTCGTAGATCGACTGGTCGCCGTGCGGATGATACTTGCCGATGACGTCGCCCACGACACGGGCCGACTTCTTGAAGCCCTCCTTGGGGTCCAGCTTCAACTGCCGCATGGCATAGAGAATGCGGCGGTGGACCGGCTTCAGGCCATCGCGCACATCGGGCAGAGACCGGGATGTGATGGTGGAGAGCGCATAGGCGAGATAACGCTCGCCGAGGGCGTCGGCGAGCGGAACCGGCTCAATGCGGGGCGAATCAAGAACATCCGTCATGGCGCGCTTATTACACTAGGTCTTGTGGCTGCGCGAGCCATTCGGGCGACGAATCGTTCACGCGCAGGGGGCGGACCGCTGGCATCGTGGACAAACAGGTGGCGCTCCAGGAAGTGCCCCGTGAGGCGCAGCCCGGCAAGCACTTCCTCGGGACCGCCGTCAGGCCCGCCAAGCAGGAAACCGGGCAGCGCCAGCAGTTTTTCGCGGTACGGTTCGCCGGCGGAAGCACACACCGCGCGGCCCGAACGTGGCGAGACCCAGACCAGGGCATCGTTGCCGCCGGTGACGGCGCATTCGGAAAGGTCGAGGCCGAAACCGAGCTGCTCCAGCAGGCCCAGTTCCCAGCGGACATAGACCGCCCCCCAATGGTCGCCCGGTGCCGAAAGGGCATCCAGCAGCGCAAGAAAGCCGTCGAACAACGGGGCATAGGGATGGCGCTCGGGCAGCGCCCGTTCGGCAACGGCGCAGGCCGAGGAGAGGCAGGTCAGGCGCTGGGCATCCTCGATGAAGGCCGCGGGCGCGGCCCGTTCGGCTTCGACGGTGAAGCTGCCCAGATGTTCGGTCAGGCGGCCGCGCCAGCGTGCCTGGACGATATTGCCGGGCTGCAGCACGCCCTTCAGGCGGCGTCCAGCCCCGCCGCGCACCAAGCCGGCATGGCGTCCGCGCTCGCGGGTGAGCAAGGTGACGATGGCGTTGTTCTCGCCATGGCCCCGGGCCGCCAGCACGATGCCGCGATCGTTCCATTCCATGGCGATGACATGGCCGAGGCCGGGCCGGGGGTCAACCGGCGCCCTGCTCCAGTTGCCCGATGATCTCCTCGCGCGCAATGAGCGTACCATCGGCGGCGCCGACCCGACCGTAGTAACCACCCCATACCTTGAAGCCCAGACGGGCCAGAAGCTCGGGCGAACAGTCCGCGACAACCTCCGGCAGGGTCGCGTAGGTGAAGTTGATCTGGGTACGGACGATCGGGGCGTTGTAGACGGTATAGAGGGCCACGCGCTCTTCCTGCGTACGATTGTGGCCCATGCCGTGCCAGGTGCGCGCGTCCCAGAGGATCAGTGCGCCGGCCGGTGCCTCCACCGACACCGCCTCGTTGTCGTAGTCGTGGGCCGGGTCCGGCTGCTCGCCCGATAGATGGCTGCCGGGCACGACGCGGGTAGCGCCGTTCTCGGCGGTGAAGGCGGTGAGCGTCCAGGCCGCGGTACAGGAAACCGCCGGGGCGATCAGCCTGTCCGCAGGGCCTTCGTCCGCGCCGTGGAACTCGCCGCGCCGTATGTCGCCCGGCGGGCGCTGACGCTGGTTGCGCGGCTGCGGGCGCGGCATCCACCACTGATCGGTATGCAACGCCTGGGCTGGTCCCTGCGGCCGCACGATGCTGGAATCATAGGCAGAGAGCACCCAGTCGGCACCCAGCAGGGCGCCCGCCAGCCGGTCGGCAGCGGGATGCAGAACGAGATCGCGGAAGCAGCGGCCCTTGTTGATCAGCACGCCGACAAACTGGTGCTTTGGCCCAGCCTCTCCAGGCGCGGCGACGCGGGTGAAGTTCTCCGTGCCCGCGACCCGCTCCACCGCGCCGAACTCATAGGCTATGGCGCGTTCACGTTCGGCGGCTGCCTGATCCAGCAGGCGCGCACGCAGCACCGTAACCTGAGCGGGCGTCAGCACATCGGCAACGATGCAGTAGCCATGCTCGAAGAGATCATCCTCGGCGCGGTCGAGATCGGCAGTCGGGCGCGGCAGCATGGCAGGGCCTCCTCAGTCGACAGCGATCATCGCGCGCCGTGAGGCCGGCGTCGATGGCCAGCTGCGGGCCATTCCGTGCATGACGCACACCCCTGCCCTGGGCCAAGATGCCGCCGCAAACGGAGGCAGCACATGGCGTCGAGCGATCTCACCTACCTGGGCGCAAGCGAGGCGATCGCGCTCTTCAAGGCCCGAAAGCTCTCGCCTGTTGAGCTGATGGACGCCGTCATTGCACGTGCCGAGCAGGTCGCCCCTACCCTCAACCCGTTCAGCAACACCTATTTCGATGAGGCCCGCGACAAGGCCAGGCTGGCCGAAGCCAGGTACGCCAAGGGCAAACGCACCGGTGCCCTCGAGGGCCTGCCGCTGGCGGTCAAGGAAGAAGCCGCCATCGCCGGCCTGCCCGCAACCGGCGGCTGCCTGGCGCTGAAGGACGTCATTGCCGATGAGACCCTGGTCATTGTCGAGCGCTGCTTCGATGCCGGCGCGATCATGCATGTGCGCACCACGACGCCGGAGTTCTGCTGCGCGGTCGTCACCCATTCGCGCCTGTGGGGCGTGACGCGCAACCCATGGAACCCGGAATGCACGCCGGGCGGCAGTTCCGGCGGCACCGCTGCGGCCCTGGCCGCGGGCGTCGCGCCGATCGGCACGGGCTCCGACATCGGCGGGTCGATCCGGGTGCCCTCCTCCACTTGCGGCCTGGTCGGCTTCAAGCCGCCTTACGGACGCAATCCCGAGGGCCGTCTGTTCAATCTCGACCACTTTGCCGTCGAAGGACCGATGGCCCGTTCGGTCGCCGACTGCGCCCTGTTGCAGAACGTCATGTCCGGCCCGCACGAGCGCGACATCGCCAGCCTCAAACCCAAGCTGACCCTGCCGACGACGTTCAAGCCGGTGAAGGGCATGAAGATCGCCCTGTCGATGGACCTGGGCTACTGCACCGTCTCCAGGGAGGTGCGCAAGAACACCATGGATGTGGTCGCCAAGCTGCGCGACGCCGGGGCGATCGTCGAGGAGGTCGACCTGGGCTGGACTCCCGGTGTGATGACCGCGGCCGTAGGGCATCTCAGCCACATCCTGGGCAACGCCCTGGAGCCCATGCTGCGCCGTCACCGCCATGAACTGACGAACTATGTCGCCACCATCGCCGAAATGGCCCGCGACACGACCGCGGTCGACCTCCTGGAATCAAACCGGATGGTCGGTGAGATGTACGACACGCTGGGACCGCTTCTGCACAAGTACGACGCCCTGATCTGCCCGACCACGGGACTGCCCGCCGTGGCCGCCGACCACCGCCCCTTCCTGGATCCGGTCGAGATTGATGGGGTGCCGGTCGATTCCAACTTCGGCTGGGTGATGAGCTACCCCTTCAACATGATGGGCCATTGCCCCGTGCTGCAGGTGCCCAGCGGCCTCGCAAAAAACGGCGTGCCCACCGGCGTTCAGATCGTCGCCAGTCCCTATGAAGACGCCACGGTGTTCCGCGTCGGCGCGGCGATCGAGGCTGCAGATCCGTGGTTTACCCGCGCCGCGCGCCGACCCAAACTCGCCACACAAACGAAGGGGAAATGATCATGGCCAAGTCCGACCTGCATTACATGGGCGCCGTCGAGGCGCTCGATCTGTTCAAGAAGAAGAAGCTCTCGCCCGTGGAGCTGATGGACGCGGTCATCGCGCGCGCCGAGGCGGTGCAGCCGACGATCAACTCGCTCTCCCAGACCTTCTTTGATGAGGCGCGCGACAAGTCCAAGAAGGCCGAGGAGAAGTATGCCAGAGGTGCGCGCACCCGCGCCATCGAGGGCCTGCCGCTGGCTCTGAAGGACGAGGAAGTGCTCAAGGGTCTGCCCTCCACATCCGGCTCGCTGGCCTTCAAGGACAACATCGGCGAATACACCACGTTCATCGCCGAGCGCTGCTTCAACGCCGGCGGCATCATGCATGCGCGCACCACGACGCCGGAGTTCTCCTGCGCCGGTGTCACCCACAGCAAGCTTTGGGGCGTGACGCGCAATCCCTGGAACACCAAGTTCACACCGGGCGGCAGCTCCGGCGGCACCGGCGCGACCCTGGCCGCCGGCGCGGCGACACTCGCCAGCGGTTCCGACATCGGCGGATCGATCCGCATTCCGGCCTCCCAGTCCGGCGTCGTCGGCTTCAAGCCTCCGTACGGGCGCAACCCGCAGGGCCACATCTTCAACCTCGATTTCTATTGCCACACCGGCCCGATGGCCCGCTCGGTGGCCGATGTCGCCCTGCTCCAGAACGTCATGAGCGGCCCGCACAACCGCGACATCGCAACCGTGAAGCCGAAGATCCGCCTGCCTCTGGAATACGAGTCGGTGAAGGGCATGAAGATCGCCTGGTCCATGGACCTGGGCTTCTACGAGGTCGACAAGGACGTCGTGAAGAACACCAAGGCGGCGCTGAAGAAGCTGCAGGACGCCGGCGCCATCGTCGAGGAGGTCGACATCGGCTGGACGCCGCGGGTGATGACCGCGGCGATGAACTACCTGGGCCACCTGTTCGGCGGCGTCATCGGCCAGGTGCTGACGCGTCACCGCCACGAGATGATGCCCTATGCGGTGCAGATCGCCGAATACGGCGCCCGCACCACCGCGGCCGACTTCATCGAGAGTCTGAACATCGCCGGCGAGATGTACGACACCCTGGGCCCGCTGCTGACCAAGTACGACGCCCTGATCTGCCCGACCAACGCCACCGCCGCGATCCCGGCCGACCACGATTCGACACGCGACAAGATCGTCATCAACGGCGTCGAGGTCGATCCCATGCTGGGCTGGGCGATGACGCCGCCCTTCAACATCATGTCGCGCTGTCCGGTGCTCAACGTGCCGTCGGGACGCGACCGCAATGGCATGCCAACCGGCATCCAGATCGTTGGCCCGACCTATGAGGACGCCACGGTCTTCCGGATTGGCGCGGCGGTGGAAGCGGCCGACCCCTGGTACACCAAGGCGGCGCACCGCCCGAAGCTGTAGGACACGGCCCGCCGCGCTGCCGAACCCGGACCGGCAGCGCGGCGACCGGACCACTTGCTCCGGGCCGGCCTTCTCCTTAGATGGCTGCTTCGCACCCGCGGCCGCCGGCCGCCGTGTCAACAGCCGTTCATGGAAGTGAGCCAGAAATGCCCGAGATTTCCGTCCAGAAGCAGTGCCTTGGCCTGACCAGCCTGACACCGACGTCCTCGTTCGGCGAACCGATCGGTCCCCTTCCCGCGCAGACCAACGACAGCTTCTTCGTCGAAGGCAACCTGGCGACCGGCACCTGGGAATGCGCACCCGGCAAGCTGCGCCTGGACCTCAAGGTGACCGAATTCTGCCATCTCCTGAAGGGTCACTGGGTGCTGACCTCCGATTCCGGGGTGGTCACCGAACTGCGCGCCGGCGACAGCTGGGTCTTCCCCAACGGCTGGAAGGGCGAAAGCGACGTGCGGGAAACGGTGCGCAAGGTCTACATGGTCGTTTCCTGATCCGACTTTGCCGTGCGGCGCCTTGATCCATCTCAAGGCGCCGCACGGCGTTTGGACCTCCTGATGGCGACGAATCGCCATCAAAGGGGGGACTTGCCATCATGACCGCAGCACCGCAGATCGACGGACTGAAAGCCGACTGGGATCCCGACTGGATCCTGACCGACGAGCAGAAGGACCTGAAGGCCAGGCTGATCGAACTTTGCAAGTCGACGCTGCGTCCCAACGGCATCGAATTCGACAAGACCTACGAATACCCGCGCAAGAACCTGGAGGCGCTGGCCTCCATGGGCCTGCTGGCGCTGCACGTACCCAAGAAATACGGCGGCATGGGGCAGAACCACACCTGCTGCGCCATGGTGCTGGAGACGATCGGGCGCTACGGCTGCAGCTCGACGACGCTGGTCTACACCATGCACCTGCTGGCGGTGACCGCGCTGCTGTTCCGCGCCGAGGGCAACCCCGAGATCGAAAAGGTGCTGCGCCGGCTCAACAAGGACGTCTTCGTCGGCACCGCCTCCTATTCCGACCCCGAGACCGGCTCGCATTTCTGGTATCCGATGGCGTCCAAGGCCGAGGAGACCCCCAACGGCTGGAAGGTCAACAAGCGGTCGTCGTGGACGACCTCGGGCGGCTTTGCCGACTTCTACGTCGCACAGACCTCGAGCCCCAACTTCAACGGCAACTTCGCCGACCTCTCGGTCTTCCTGATCTACAAGGACGAGATCGTCAGCCACGCCAGCACCTGGTCCGCCATGGGCATGCGCGGCAACCAGTCCGGCCCGATCGAGATCAACGGCGTCGAGGTGCCCAAAAACCGCATGATCGGCCCGCCGGGCGACGGCGCCATTTCGAACGACGAGGCCGTCGACCCGCTGACCCTGGTGCTGTTCGGCGCCTCCTACAATGGCATGTCGCTCGCCGCCATGGACCTCGCGCGCACCCAGGTGACCCGCAAGGTGCACAA
>CALGGB010000039.1 GCA_937880925.1 uncultured Rhodospirillaceae bacterium
GATATACAAGGGAAAAATGGATTTCGTATTGCTCGAAATTCACCCCACATATCCGTGGCTTGTGGCTTCTGCGTGATCGTGTTGACGCTTCGGGAGACCGAACTTCTCGCCAACGGCGCGGCCAAATGGCCTGGCGTCTCTGGGAGCCAATTCGGTGGTACGGGTATGCCCCGAAATGCATCGTGGTTGGCGGCACCCGATCTTCGATGGATCGACAACGATCATCGACCAAGGTCAAAACGGGAGGGCACCAACGGTTGGGCTCCAGACCCGAAAGTGCGTTACGCACTGAGTTCGCAAGCCAAACACCTAAATTCAGAACCTTGCGTATGCCTCTGATACGGGTCGCGCAAAGAAGCGTTCAATTTCAAAGAGTTAGTACGGCTTCATTCTGGTCTAAAGTGTTGCTCAGGCCACGGTTCCGGAGGTGTCTCAGACTCGCTTGCTGGTGTTGAGATCAACGAGAAGGGCTTCCGGAGCGGGACGTATCTGCTCAACGATGGCGGTCATGGTCACCGCAATTTCGGCAACGGGGGAACCGGTTCCAGTCCGTCTGGATCGCTCAGGAGCCATCGACCATTTACTTGACAACGCCCAGTATCAGGACTTGTTCATAGGGCATCAATACCGAAATGACTGTGGCGTTCGAGTCCGGTTGTGAACAGGATATTCATGAGCGACCCGGGCTGGATTGTTGATCGGATGGCAAGTGTGCGACTGCTTGAGAGGATGCGCCATGAGTCCTGAAGACTATGCAAGTCAGGATGCGACGGGCCTTGCCGGTCTTGTCCGGCGCGGAGAAGTTACGCCCGACGAACTGGCGCGACTTGCGCTGGAGGCCATCGCCACCGTCAATCCGCGCATCAACTGCGTCATTGACTGTTTTCTCGAGCGCGCCGAGGGACTTCCGGTTCGACCGGATGGACCGCTGGGTGGTGTTCCCTATCTGGGCAAGGACCTGCCGTTCGAAAAGGGTGTGAAGGCCGAAATGGGCAGCCAACTGGCGCAGGGTTACGTCTGCACCGAAGATACGGAACTTGCCATTCGGCTCCGCAGAGCCGGGGCCGTCAACCTTGGGCGGACGACGACGTCGGAGTTTGCCCTTGCTGCGGCCACGGAAAATCGCCTGACCGGACGGACCTGCAACCCGTGGAACCCCGATCGTTCGGTCGCCGGGTCCAGTGGTGGTGCGGCAGCGTCAGTAGCCAGCGGGATCGTGCCGTTTGCCCAGGGCTCGGATGCCGG
Organism: uncultured Rhodospirillaceae bacterium; assembly: GCA_937880925.1. Classification (GTDB taxonomy): domain Bacteria; phylum Pseudomonadota; class Alphaproteobacteria; order SP197; family SP197; genus CALGGB01. The sequence goes on from CALGGB010000039.1 coordinate 1,246, forward strand.
CGGTTCGATCCGGATGCCTGCGTCGTTCTGCGGTCTGGTCGGACTGAAGCCGACACGCGCGCGTGTTCCGCTCGCTCCTGCACCGACCCTGGCCTATGCGGGACTCAACAACGTCTTCGTGCTGACGCGCTCCGTGCGTGATTGTGCAGCCGTGCTGGATGCTGTGGAGGGGCCTGCACGCGGTGATGCAGTCGAGATACCTCGCCCGGCCAGGCCGTATTGCAGCGAGATCGAGCGTGTGCACGGCCCCCTGCGTATCGGGTTTACCGACGAAGCCTGGTCGGGGCTGACCGTTGACCGGGATGTTGCCGAAGCAGTGCGGCGCACCGCGGTGCTGTGTGAATCACTTGGGCATCATGTTGAAGAGGCGGCCCCGGCGTTTGATTACGAACCCTATATCGCAGCCCAGAAGGTGCTTTGGCAGTCGTTTACGGCCCACGACATCGCTGCTGTTGCACGGGAACTTGGCCGGACACCGGGCCTGGATAACCTGCAGACGACCACTTGGAACTGCTATCGCCGGGGTATGGCGCTGGAGGCCGGCGCCTTGATGGCAGCACTGGATGTTTACAACGAGATCACCAGGGCCGTCGGCGCATTCTGGGATCACTACGACATCCTGCTGACGCCGACCTGCACCATCGCGCCACGGCCTCTGGGCACGTTTGATCCCGATGGAGAGGGTGCGGATCTGTTCGATCAGTTGGGCGCCCATGAGACCTTTACCGCACTCTTCAACGCGACGGGACAGCCCGCGATCTCGTTGCCGCTCGAAGAGAGCGATGACGGGATGCCGGTCGGCATGCAGTTCGTGGGCCGGTTCGGTGACGAGGCGACCTTGCTGAGACTGGCCGTCGAGCTTGAACAGGCGCGTCCTTGGGCCTTGCGGCGGCCCGCGGTGCACGTTGCAAATCTGACCGGCTGAAGGATCAGTTCAGCGCGCCACCCAGGAACTTTCCACGTTTGTCGCTGCGCCGCAGCATCAGGGCTGCGACCAGCATGCCGGCCAGGGTGACGCCCAGAGTGATGACCACGATGGCCGCCACATCGCCCTTCAGTCCGGGTTTGAACGAGGAGAGAATCTGGATCGGCAGCGTGGACGTTCCCGGCCGCTGGACGAAGAGCGAGATGATGACGTCGTCGAACGACAGGATGAAGGAAAGCAGGACGCTTGCCAGCACGGCAGGCAGCATGAGTGGCAACGTGATCTGCATGAAGGCGCGCCAGGGCACGGCGCCCAGATCGGCGGCGGCGTCTTCCAGCGCTTCGCCAAGACCTTCGGCACGGGCTCGCACGATCAGGATGACAACGGCCAGATTGAACAGGGAATGGCCGACCGCCAGGCGCAGCAACCCATCATAGAGCCCGATGCGGTCGAGCCAGATCATCTGGCCGATCGCCGAGACAAGCTCGGGTGTGCCCAGAATAATGAAAAGCAGAACCATGAAGGGCGGCGACCACATGCCCTTGCGTCGCGCCAGGGCGATACCGGCGGGAACGCCAAGACATACCGCTATGGCGCAACTGATGGTCGCGGCCTGTAACGAGACGATCAGCGCATTCACAACGCGAGGATTGTGGACTGCGACCCAGTACCAGCGTGTCGAGAATTCGGTCCAGACATAGAGATTTCGACCGCCGTTGAAGGAATAAATGATGACAACGAGAATGGGCAGGAAAAGGAACACGAAGACGAGTCCCATCCAGATTAGCAGCAGGGCGCGGCTCCAGTTTCTTGGCCTGCGCATGTCAGGTCCGCTCCCGGGTCTCGGCGGCCACCGCAACGGATAGCGCCCGGGCATCGACAGCAGGTCCTGCGATGGTCCTGAGAAGCCAGCGGAACGCCATCAGGAGCATGAGCATCGAGAGCACGATGCCGCAGATCATCAAAATCAGAATGACGGCCATGGCCGATCCCATGGGAAGGTTCTGGGCAGCAAGGATTTGTGTGGCCACGAGGTTGCCGATCATCAGCCCTTTCGCCCCGCCAAGAATGGCCGGAACCACATAATCACCCGATGCCAGGATGAAGGTGAGAACCATGCCGCCCAGAATGCCCGGGAGGGCAAGCGGCAGTGTGATCGACAGGAAGGTGCGGACGGGGCCCGCGCCCAGATCCATGCTGCCGCGTATGAGCGCGGGATCGATCTTGTCGAGCGCGACGAACATGGGAAGCACCATCAGCGGCAGGTAGTTATAGATGATGCCCAGTTGCACGGCCGAATTGGTATCCAGCATGGAAAGCGGCCCGCTAAGTAGCCCGATATCCTGGAGAGCGTGTGAAAGCACACCTTCGGGCGCAAGGATGATGCGCCAGGCAAAGGTGCGCAGCAGGAAGCTGATCCAGAACGGAAGCACCAGCAGGAACAGAAGGATGGGCTGCCAGCGCGTGGTGATGTGGCGCGCGAGGACATACGCCACAGGAAAGCCGACGAGAGCGCAGGCCAGCGTCCCCAATCCTGCGGTCCGCATCGTGATCTGGAATACCGTCAGGTATACTTCCGACGTGGCCGCGATGTAGTTCGAGAACGAAAGGCTGGTGAGGTCGACGACGCCGGCGCCGGGGTCGGAAGGTTTGATGCCGAAACTGAAATAGATGATCGCGCCCAGCGGAGCGATGAAGAAGGCTGCCCACCATGCCATGGCAGGGATGGCCATCGAGAAACGAGGGATGCGTATGCGCATGACGCGATTATCCCGCCGCCCGGCTGTTCTGTGCGCCCTGATCCTGGGCAAATCGCGGTTCCTGCTGCTCCAGCCCCTCTGCTGAGAAAAGGGATGTGCGTTCACGCGGCCAGTGCATCCAGACCTTTTCACCGGTTTCGGGCAAGCGATCACCAAAGCGAGGAACGCGCGCGAGATACTCCTGCCCCTGATCCGTCACGAGGACGTATTCAAGGGAGTCACCCAGCATGACGACGGTCACGATGCGACCGGCAATGGTGTTGCTGCCGTCGGTCGGCTTTTCGTGGCTCAGACGGACGTTTTCGGGGCGCACCGCGGCGACTGCGCGCACGGCGGTAGCAGCGCCCTGGGCCACACGACTGGCGGCAAGCACCGCGCCGCTATCGGCGATGAGCTGCTCGGGGTTCGTCGTATCGATCGTTCCACCAATGAAATTCTGTGACCCGATGAATCCCGCGACATAGGCAGTCCGGGGTTCGTCGTACAGTTCGACCGGAGAGCCTATCTGCTCGATACGCCCGTTGCGCATGACGGCAATCCGGTCGGACATGGCGAGTGCTTCTTCCTGGTCGTGGGTCACGAACATGAAGGTGAGTTCAAGGCGGTGTTGCAGGAGCTTGAGTTCGACCTGCATCTGCTGACGCAGCTTGCGGTCGAGTGCTCCGAGTGGCTCGTCGAGCAACAGCACGGACGGGCGTTTGACCAGAGCGCGGGCAAGCGCAACACGCTGCTGCTGGCCACCGGAAAGTTGATCCGGCTTTCGATTCGCGAGATGGAGAAGCTGCACCATATCGAGGGCATCACGGACTTGGGTGGTGCGCTCGGCGCGCGAAACACGATCCTGACGCGGCCCATAGGCGACGTTTTCGGCGACCGTCATATGGGGAAACAGCGCATAGCTCTGAAACACGGTATTGACGTCACGCCGGTAGGGCGGCGCAAAGGTGACGTCCTGCTCGCCGATGGTGATGGTTCCCGTATCGGGGAGCTCGAAGCCGCCGACCATCTTGAGAACAGTCGACTTTCCCGCGCCCGATGAACCCAGCACCGACATGAACTCGCCGGCCTGAATATGCAGGCTTACGTCATCGACGGCGTGGAAATCGCCATAGGTCTTTGTGACGCGGTCAAGTCGGACATCGCTAGCCATCAGGACAACCTAATCTGTTTTATGGAGGGCCGGATCGCGCGGTTGGTGAGAACCGGCGATCCGGCGTGTTCCATCAGTCTGGCCAGGTTTATGCCGCTGCCGCAGCCTTTAACTGGTTGAGGATGCCGACCCGTCGGTCATAGGTCTCGTTGCGCAGGGTCTGCTCTCCGCGCGCCAGCGCGTCGGCCGGCGGGAAGATGAGTGGATCACCCGCAACATCAGCCGGCAGGTACTCCTCGATACCGGAAACAGGGGAGAGGAAGCCGGTGTAGGAGGTCTCTTCGGCGGCGACTTCGGAATCGAGGACGAAGTTCATCCACGAGTGAGCGGCATGGGGATGCTCGCCGCCGACCGGCATGTGATAACTATCAAACCAGGCTTCCGAGATGGGGCCCGGATAGACAAAGACCAGGTTCTCGTTGCCCGACGACTGGATCGCCTGGCGTGCATTGCCGTTCCATATTTGAGCCAGAACGACCGTACCCACGGCCACGTCCTGAACCGGATAGGAGTTGAACGTGCGGATATGGGGGCCGTAAGCGGCAACCTTGCCTTCAACCTCGGCGATGACTGTTTCGTTGGTCGTGTTCCAGGATTCGCCCATGGACCAGAACAGCGGAGCGATGGCGAGAGCATCATCGAGGACCGAAACACGACCGCTTGCTTCTTCGCTGGCAGCACGCAGGAAATCGGACCAGGTCAACATTTCTCCGGTGATGACCGACTTGTCATAGATGAAACCCTCGGAGCCCCATGATTTCGGCACGGTGTATTCGTTGCCGGGATCAAACGCGGGACTGGCGAACTCCGGCCGGATATTGCCGATGTTGGGAATCTGTGAATGGTCGAGCTTCTGAAGGTATCCGCCGTCGATCAGCAGGCGCATCATGAAGTCGGTGTTCATGCCCAGATCATAGCCGCTGTTGCCACCAGCAAGCTGAAGCTTGGAATACATCTCGTCGTTCGATGCATACGCATCGTAGATCAGGATGCTTCCCGTGCGGTCTTCCCACCGGGCAATGTTGTCGGGACTGATGTAGTCGGCCCAGCCCATCATATTGAGCGCGCCTTCGACGTCTTCAGCCTGTGCGCGGCTCGTCCCGAGCCATGATACCGCAGCGGCGGCGGAGGTCAGACCGGCAACACCACCAAGCAGGCGGCGCCGGGTGAGGTCATGCTTGAGTCCGTTCAGGCGTTGACCGTTTGACGTTTTTCTCGAGCGTTGTGTCATGATATCGTCTCTCCCGTAGGTGTGCATCGTATCGGCCATTGAAATATGGTCTTGGTTATCATCGTCAGATTGGTGGGTTGGTCAAATGCTGGTGCGTTGTCTAGCTGGGCGTGCAGCCGAAGAATCCAGGCAGGGTGCGTGACTGAATTGCTCATAGGCTTGCGGCTGTAAGCGCCGGAGACAAAATCCCTCAGTGAAGCGGCCAGAAAGTCTGGTTGCG
>CALGGB010000040.1 GCA_937880925.1 uncultured Rhodospirillaceae bacterium
GCCTGGCCGAAGCGCGCTCCGACAGTTCCGCAACCTGAGGCAGACCGACATGGCCATTCCCACCCCGAACTCACCCAAGGCGCGCGACATCGCCTACAACATTCACCCCTTCACCAACCCGCACCGCCATGAGGAGGTCGGGCCGCTGATTATCGAGCGCGGCGAGGGGGTCTACGTCTGGGACGACGCGGGCAACCGCTATCTTGAGAGCCTGGCAGGGCTGTGCTGCGTCGGCCTGGGCTGGGGCGAGAAGCGGCTGGCCAAAGTGGCTGCCGACCAGATGGAGAAGCTCGCCTACTATCACAGCTTCGCCCATCGCTCCCATGGGCCCGCCATCGACCTTGCCGAACGCCTGCTGGCGATCGCACCCGAGCCACTGGAGAAGGCGTTCTTTGCCAACTCGGGTTCCGAAGCCAACGACACGGCTGTGAAGCTGATCTGGTTCGTCAATGCCGGGCGCGACAAGCCCGAAAAGCGCAAGATCATCACCCAGATGAAGGGCTATCACGGCACCACGGCGGTCAGCGCCAGCATGACCGGCCTGTCCTACGTGCACGCGGGTTTCGGCTTGCCGCTGCCTGGATTCCTGCATGTCGAGACGCCGCACGCCTACCATGGCGCGCACGCGGGCGAGACCGAGGAGGACCTGGCGACGCGACTGGCCGCGCAGCTCGACGCCCTGATCGTGGCGGAGGGTCCGGAGACGGTGGCGGCCTTCGTCGCCGAGCCGGTCATTGCCTCGGGGGGCATGATCGTGCCGCCCCGGAGCTACTTCGAGAAGGTCCAGGCGGTGCTCAAGAGGCACGACGTGCTGATGGTCGCCGACGAGGTGATCTGCGGCTTCGGCCGTACGGGTCGCATGTTCGGTGCCGAGACCTTCGGCATCCGGCCCGACATCATGATCGTGGCCAAGCAGATATCCTCGGCCTACATCCCCATTTCGGGCGTGCTGGTCTCGGGCGCGTTCTACGATGGCATCAAGGCGGCCGGCGACCGCTTCGGCATCCTGGGCACCGGGTTCACCTATTCGGCGCATCCGGTTGCCGCCGCGGTTGCACTCGAGACCCTGAAGATCTACGAGGAGCGCGATCTGGTGGCACATGCAGCGCGGGTCGGCGCCTACATGCAGCAGCGACTGGCCGAGCTCGCCGATCACCCCCTGGTGGGCGAGGTCCGTGGGGTGGGCATGATGGCGGGTGTAGAGCTGGTACGCGACAAGGTCGGCCGCACCAACTTCGACCCGGCCTCCAAGGTGGGAGCAACCTGCTCGGACATGGGCCTCAAGCACGGCCTGATTGTGCGCCCGCTCTCGAACGACACCATGGCGCTTTCGCCGCCGCTTGTGGCGACCGAAGGCGAGATCGACGAGATGGTGAACAGTCTGTCGGCCGCGATCGACGACACCGCGCGCTGGATTTCCGAGGTCGATCCGGTTTGAAGCCACCCCCCACCCCCAGTCCCTTTCCTTGACGAGACCTGCCCCTGCGCCAATGCTCGGGCTTCCGGGAACAAGGGAGATTCGCAGCGTGGCGGAGTATGTGCGCCCCACTTCGGTCGGCGAGGCGGTGGCCGCATTGCAGGCAGGGTCATGGACCGTGCTGGCGGGCGGCACGGACCTTTATCCGGCCCATGTCGAGCGCCCGCTGGCCGGCGATCTGCTGGACATCTCGGCCATCGAGGGACTGCGCGGCATTGCCGAGGGCGAAGCCGGCTGGACCATCGGGGCGCTGACCACCTGGAGCGACCTGATCGCCGCCGACCTGCCGCCACTGTTCGACGGCCTGAAAGCCGCCGCGCGTGAAGTAGGCGGCGTGCAGATCCAGAATGCCGCCACCATCGCGGGCAATCTCGTCAATGCCTCCCCCGCCGCCGACGGCGTGCCGCCCCTGATGAGCCTGGATGCGGAGATCGCCCTGACGGGCCATGCCGGTGAGCGCCGCCTGGGGCTTGCCGATTTCATCGCCGGCAACCGGAAAACGGCCAGGCAGGCCGGTGAACTGGTCACGACCATCCATGTGCCCCGCCCCGCCCACCAGGGTACGCGCGGCGGATTCATGAAGCTGGGCGCACGGCGCTATCTGGTGATCTCCATCGCCATGGTGGCCGCAACCCTGGCAATCGAGGACGACACGGTGGCAGAGGCGCGGGTGGCGGTGGGCGCCTGTTCGCCGGTTGCGCGGCGCCTTAAGGCCCTGGAGAACGATCTGGTCGGGCGCGCTGCCGATGGCGACCTGGGCCTTGCCGTAACGGCCGAGCATCTGAGCGAACTCAGCCCGATCGACGATGTGCGCGCCAGCGCTGACTATCGCCGGCAGGCCGCCCTGGTGCTGGTGCGCCGGGTGCTGGGCCAGCTCGGGAGCGCGGCATGACCATCGGTGTTCCCTTCATCCTCAATGGGCGTGAGGTGACGGTCGAGGCCGATCCTGCCGAGCGTCTGGCCGACGTGCTGCGCGAGCGTCTGGGCGCCACGGGTACCAAGGTCGGCTGCAACGCGGGCGATTGCGGCGCCTGCACCGTGCGTCTGGACGGCGCCCAGGTCTGTGCCTGCATGGTACCCATCGCCCAGGTGCGCGAGCGCAGCGTGGAGACCGTGGAGGGCCTGGCGGGCGAGCGCCTGTCGGCTCTGCAGCGTGCCTTCCACCGCCATGGCGCGGCCCAGTGCGGCATCTGCACGCCGGGCATGCTGATGGCCGCCGCCGACCTGCTGGCGCGCCAGCCCGAGCCGGACCGCAACGCCGTGGAGGACGCCCTGGGCGGTGTGCTCTGCCGCTGCACCGGCTACAGCAAGATTGTCGATGCCGTGCTCGACTTCGCCAACGACGCCACGGCAGAGAGCGCCCCGGCGGGCCAGGCCGTGGGCTTCCGTCTGGCCAAGGTGGACGGTTACGCCAAGCTCGACGGCACGGAGCGCTACGGCGCCGACGCGGTGCCGCCGGACGCCCTGTGGCTGCGCGTCATCCGCTCGCCCCATGCCGCGGCAGCCTTCGAGCTGGGCGATCTCGACGGCTTCATCGGCGCTCGCGAGGGGCTGGAGTGTGTGCTGACCGCCGCCGACGTGCCCTTCAACGGCTTCGGCATCTATCCCGACATCAAGGACCAGCCGGTGCTCGCCGATGGCGTCGTGCGTTATCGCGGCCAGGCGGTGATCGCCCTGTTGGGCACGCGCGCGGCCCTTTCGGCGGTCGATCCTGCTGACGTGCCCATCGCCTGGACGCCGAGCGAACCGGTCACCGGCATCGAGGCCGCCATGGCCGAGGGCGCGGTGGTGCAGCAGGGCCGCGAGAGCAACCTGCTGATCGAGGGCCTGGTGCGCGCTGGCCATGCCGGGGAGATTCTCGAGAACGCCGCTTATGTCGCCGAAGGCACCTTCGAGACCGGTTTTGTCGAACACGCCTATATCGAGCCGGAAGCGGGCTGGGCGCGCCGGGTGGAGGACCGCATCGAAATCCGCGTTTCCACCCAGACGCCGTACATGGACCGTGACGAGGTCGCCAACGTGATGCAGATCGCACCCGAGCAGGTGCGCATCGTGCCCAGCGCCTGCGGTGGCGGCTTCGGCGGCAAGCTGGACCAGGGCGTGCAGCCCCTTGTGGCGCTTGCGGCCTGGCTCACGGAACGCACGGTGGCCTGCGTATGGACGCGCCCCGAAAGCATGATGGCCAGTACCAAGCGTCACCCCAGCCGCATCCAGGCCCGCTTCGGATGCGACGGCATGGGCCGCCTCGTGGCCTGCCACGTCACCGCCGATTTCGACACCGGCGCCTATGCCTCCTGGGGGCCGACGGTAGCCGGGCGGGTGCCGGTCCACGCTTCCGGCCCCTACCGTGTGCCCAACGTGACGGCGCGCGGCCGGGCATGGTTTTCCAACGGGCCGCCCGCGGGCGCCTTCCGCGGCTTCGGCGTGCCCCAGGCCGCCATCGCCCACGAGACACTGATGGACGATCTCGCCGCCAAGGTGAAGATGGACCGGCTGGAGTTCCGCCTGCTCAACGCCCTGGAGACCGGCGACCGCACGGCGACCGGCCAGAAACTCAATGCCAGCGTCGGCATGCGTGCCTGCCTGGAGGCCCTGACCCGCCCCTGGAAGGAAGCGCTGTCGCAGGCAGGCAGCTTCAATGGCCAGAAGGGTCACCTGCGCCGGGGCGTCGGCCTGGGCTGCATGTGGTACGGCATCGGCAACACCTCGATGTCGAACCCCTCGGCCATGCGCATGGGGCTGAGGGCCGACGGCACGGTGACGCTCTACAGCGGCGCCTTCGACATCGGCCAGGGTTCCAACACGATCATGACCCAGATCGCGGCGGACGCCCTGGGGATCGCGGCCGACCGCATCCGCCTGGTGACCGGAGATACCGACCGGACAGCCGACGCCGGCAAGACATCGGCCAGCCGCCAGACCCTGGTTTCGGGCCGTGCCGTGGAGGCCGCGGCCATGGACCTGCGCACCCAGTTGCTGCGCCTGGCCAATGCCGGGGATACCGCGGTGATCGAGCAGGCCGAGGGCGGCATCACCCTGCACGATGGCGGCGCCACCCATCGGCCGGACCTGGACGGGATGGCCGCCGACGACAACGGCGACATCCTTGTGGGCAACGGCACCTTCGATCCGCCGACGACACCGCTCAACGCCAGCGGCCAGGGCAACCCCTATGCCTCCTACGCCTTTGCCGCCCAGATGGCGGTGGTCGAGGTCGATACGGAGCTCGGCACCGTGAAGGTGCTGCGCATGGTGGCGGCCCACGACGTCGGCAAGGCCATCAACCCGACCCAGGTGGAGGGGCAGATCCAGGGCGGCATCGCGCAGGGCCTGGGGCTGGCGCTGATGGAGGAATACATCCCCGGGCGCACCGAGAACCTGCACGACTATCTGATCCCGACCTTCGGCGACATGCCGCAGATCGACGTCATCATCATCGAGGATCCCGAGCCGCACGGGCCGTTCGGCGCCAAGGGCGTGGGCGAACCCGGCCTGGTGGCGACGGCCCCGGCGATCCTGTCGGCCATCCGCCACGCCTGCGGCGCACGGCTGACGCGGGTCCCCGCCCTGCCCCATCGTGTGCTCGCCGCCATCGAGGCGCAGCGTTGAGCGCCGAACCCGCCAGTGCCGAGGACGTGGCCCAGGGGATCGTGAAGTGCGATGCCTGCCCAGTGCTCTGCCGCATCCGGCCGGGCAAGGCCGGGGCCTGCGACCGTTATGCCAATGTCGAGGGTACGCTGACGCGGGTCGATCCGCTGCTGCTGGCGAGCCGCGCGGAGAACCTGGTGCCCTTTGCCGAGGGTGCGGCGGCCTGGGCCGGATCGGTGCTGCATCCCGCCGAAACCTTCGTCACGGGCATCGGCGCGGGCACGACCTATCCCGACTACAAACCCGCGCCCTTCATCGTTTCCGCGCAGGTCGACGGCATCGACATGGTGACCGTGGTGAGCGAAGGCATCTTCAGCTACTGCGGCATCAAGGTGAAGATCGACACCGACCGCTGGCTGGGGCCCGAGCAGGCCGCGGTGCGCTGCGAAGGCGAGGCCATCGGCCATGTCACGACGGCCGAATACGGCTCCCAGATGCTCTCGCTGGGCGGTGTCCATCACCTGACCGGCGGCTCGAAGAAGGAAGGCAACACGACCTGCCAGGCGATGCTCGATCTGGCCAGCCGCAGGCCGGTGGAACTGACCGTGGACGGCGGTTCGAGCGTGATCGTGGAGGCGGGCAAGGCGCCGGTGGTCAACGGCCATGGCGAGGAACGCATGCGCGTGGGCTGCGGCAGTGCCGCCATGGGCATGTTCGCCAGGCAGTGGCATGGCCATGCCGACGAGGTCATCGTGGTCGATGACCACATCACCGGCGTTTTCACCGAGCACTATGCCGGCACCTATCTGGATGTTGCGCCATCGGGCATCCGCGTGCGCGGCCGCAAGTCGACGCCGGGGCGCTACTTCCAGGTCGCCGAGCCGGGGCTGGGCTGGGGCGGCACCAACGTCACCGACCCACTTGAGATCATCGAGCGGATCGATGCCAGGAAGGCCTGGCCCGGCCTGCGCCTGCTGATGGTTTCGACCACGGGCGAGGATGCGGCGTTCTACACGCTGGACGACGATCTGAAGCCGGTGGAACAGGTGATGCCGGAACCGCTGCAGGTGGTGGTCGAGCGCATTGCGGAGAACTGCGAGCCGGCGCTTTCCACCGTGCTGTTCATGGCGGGCGCGGGCGGCAGTCTGCGCGCGGGCGTCACCGAAAATCCGGTGCGCCTGACCCGCTCCGTGCGCGACGCCCTGACGCGCGTCACCTGCGGCGGCGCCCCGGTTTATGTCTGGCCGGGCGGCGGCATCACCTTCATGGTCGATGTCACGCGCCTGCCCGACAAGGCCTTCGGCCATGTCCCGACCCCGGCGCTGGTTGCGCCCATCGAGTTCACGCTTGCTGTGTCGGACTTCGAGAAGCTGGGAGGCCACATGGATCATGTACGCACCCTGGAGGACGTGACCGCCGGCAGCGGCTATGTCGCAGCCCCCTGGAATACGGGCAACCCCTGGCCTCTCGGCAAGGCGGCGCTGTGAGCGCCTATGTCCGGCATGTCTCGGGCGGGCGGCTTCACCTGCAGCACGGCCCCATCGACATCATTGCGCGGGCCTGGGGCAGCGAGGCGGAAATCAACGCCGCCTACGGCCAGGCCAGCAGCCGCTTCATCGGCGTTCTGGAGGAAATCGTCGCCGATCTCGCCGTCCTGCGCCGGCCGCTGGACGACGCCACGCCGCTGGTGCGCGGCGCGGTACCCCGGCGCATGGTGGCGGCCGCCCTGCCCTTCGCCGACCGCTTCGTGACGCCCATGGCGGCCGTGGCGGGCGCGGTGGCCGACGAGGTGCTCGCCGCCATGACCGCAGGACGCGACCTGGAGCGCGCCTATGTCAACGACGGCGGCGATATCGCGATACACCTGACACCGGGCCACAGCCTGAAAACCGGCATCGTCGACAATCAGGATCATCCCCACATCGACGCCGATGCCGAACTGACCGCCAGCCTGGGCGTGGGCGGACTGGCGACATCGGGCTGGCGCGGCCGATCGCTTTCCTTTGGCATCGCCGATGCGGTGACCGCCTTTGCGCGCAACGCGGCCACGGCCGATGTCGCGGCGACCCTGATCGCCGGTGCGGTCGACGCCGATGATGCGGCGATCGAACGCCGCCCGGCCAGCGCGCTGCGCGACGACACCGATCTGGGCGATCGCCCCGTCACCGTCGCCGTGAGCCCACTGGAGGAATCCAGTATCGTCACCGCGATGAACGCCGGCGTTACCCTGGCCAAGGACTATCGCGCGCGCGGCCTCATCACCCATGCCTACCTGGCGCTGCAGAACCGCCGCCGGGTGGTCGCCCTCAACCGCCACACCCACCTTGCCGGAGCCCGTTCATGAGCATCGATATCGACGTCAGGAAGATGGTCACCATCGTGGAGGAGATCCACCACGAGTTCGGCCCTAAGGGCGAGCGCCCCCGCGTGCGCGCGGCCTGCGCCGTGGTCATCCGCAATCCCTATGCCGGCCGCTACGAGGAGGACATCCAGCCGATGATGGAGGCGCTGAAGCCCCTGGGTCTGGCCATGTCGAAGAAGCTGATCGCAGCGCTGGGCGGGGACATCAAATCCATCGAGGCCTATGGCAAGGGCGCCATCGTCGGCGAGAACGGCGAACTGGAGCACGGCGCCCTGTGGCACGTTCCCGGCGGCTACGGCATGCGCGAGCTGCTGGGCGGCACCAAGGCCATCGTGCCCTCCTCCAAGAAGGTCGCAGGGATGGGCGGGGCCATCGACATTCCCATCGGCCACATCGACGCGGCCTATGTCCGCAGCCACTTCGACGCCATGGAGGTGAGCGTGCCCGACGCGCCGCGCGCCAACGAGATCGTCTATGTGCTCGTGATGACCACCGGGCCCCGTGTCCACGAACGCGTCGGCGGCCTGCGCGTCGAGGAGATCAGCGCGGGCGACGGGCTGCGGTGAGCGTCCTTCCCGCTCTCTCTTCTCTGTCATCGCCGGGTGGTTACACGAGCCGAACCGTGGCCCCATGAGCGCCATCGTCGGGATCGATGTCGGGGGGACGTTCACGGACCTCATCACGGTGGACGACGCTACCGGAGAGGTCCGGCTGGCGAAGGTGCCCACGACCGTGGAGAACCAGGCCTGGGGCGTGCTGGCGGCGATCGATGCGGCGGGGGTCGACCTGGCCTCGGCGCAGAACGTCAGCCACGGCACGACGACGACGACCAATGCCCTGCTGGAGCGCAAGATCGCGCGCGTCGGCCTGATCACCACGGCGGGTTTCCGCGACGTGCTGGAGCTGGGGCGGCGCACGCGGCCAAGCCCATATGGCCTGAAAGGCCAGTTCGTGCCGCTGATCCCGCGCGACCTGCGCCTGGAAGTGCCCGAGCGTATGGATGCCGAGGGCAAGGTGGTGACACCGCTCGATGAGGACGCGGTGCGCGCCGCCGTGGCGCGCCTGCTGGAGGCGGGCTGCGAGGCGCTGGTCATCCACTTCCTGCACAGCTACCGCAACAATGCCCACGAAGCGCGCGCCGCCGAGATCGCGGCGGAGACCTGGCCCAACGGCTACATCACGGCGGGCAGCGCCATCCTCTCGGAGTTCCGCGAGTACGAACGCGGCGTGACGGCGGCGGTGAACGCCAGCGTTCAGCCGGTGCTGGCGCGCTACATCGAGCGTTTGGAGGGCGAACTGAAGGGCCGCGGCTTCACGCGCGACCTGCTCGTGATGCAGGGCAACGGCGGCAGCGTGGCGGCCCACATGGTGGCGCGCAGCGCAGTGAATACGGTGATGTCGGGACCGGCCAGCGGCGTCATGGCCGCCGCGGCAGTGGCGCGGGCGGCGGGCCTCGACCGGATCGTGACCTACGACATGGGCGGCACCAGCAGCGACGTCGGCCTGGTGCTGGACGGTGTGCCCCAGGTGACATCGGAGACCGACATGGAATACGGCATGCCGGTGCATGTCCCCATGGTTGATGTCCACACCATCGGCGCGGGCGGCGGCTCGATCGCCCATGTCGATGCCTCGGGCATGCTGCGGGTGGGGCCCGAGAGCGCGGGCGCGACACCGGGGCCGATCGCCTTCGGACGGGGCGGTGCGCGGCCGACGATCACCGACGCCAACTTCGCGCTGGGCAGGCTCGACCCCAGGGGTCTGCTGGCGGTCGACGGGCCGGGCGACCCCGAGAGCGTGCTGGCGGTGATCGGCGAGAAGATCGGCGCGCCGCTGGGACTTTCGCCCGATGAGGCGGCCGCGGCCATCCTGCAGATCGGCAACCACCGCATGGCCGGGGCCATCCGCATGGTCTCCCTGGCGCGCGGCCATGATCCCCGCGACTTCACGCTGTTCGCCTTCGGCGGCGCGGGCCCGATGCATGCGGTGGCCCTGGCGCGGGAGCTCGCCATCCCCCGCGTGCTGATCCCCGCACGCCCGGGCCTTACCAATGCGCTGGGCTGCATCACGGCGGACCTACGCCACGACTTCGTCAACACTCTGAACGCGCCGCTCGCACGGCTCGACATCGCCGAAGCGCGTGCCGTGCTGGAGGAACAGCGGCGGCTGGGCAGAGCAGCCATCGCCGAGGATGGCGTGGCGGTCGAGGGGGTGAGTTTCCTGCACGCTGCCGACATGCAGTTCGAGGGCCAGACCCACCTGCTGCCCGTGGCACTGGAGGGCCCCGAGATCACGCTGGAGGGATTGGCTGCAGCCTTCGAGACCGCCTACTTCGAGCGCTTCGCCGTGGAACTTCCGGAGATCCGCCCCGTGCTGGTGAACCTGACGACGGCAGCCATCGGGCGGCGCCCCGCGATCGACCTGAAGACACTGGCGGCAGGCGATCCGGCTACCGACCTTGCCGGCGCGCAGATCGGGGAGCGCGCCGTGTGGTTCCCCGGAGGCCGTGTCGCAACGCCCATCTACGCCCGCGACCGCCTGCCCGCCGACGCGGTGATCGCCGGACCCGCCATCGTGCAGCAACTCGACGGCACCACGGTGATCGACCCCGGCGCGGTGGCCACCCGCGATGACCTGGGCAATCTCATGATCGCGGTGAACGGGTGATGGACGCCCTCTCATCGCGTCATCCCAGCCGCAGCGCAGCGGAGAGCCGGGACTCATGCCGGAACGACACAATCGGCGCCGGCGAGGATGGAGGCGTTCCGGCATGGGTCCCGGATCGGCGCTCGCGTTGCTCGCTTGTCCGGGATGACGGCAACATTGAGGAGCCACGCTCATGACCATCCTCGATCCCGTGACGCTGGCCGTCATCGAAAGCGGGTTGCAGCAGGTCTGCAACGAGATGGATCTGGCCTTCGTGCGTTCGGCGTTCAGCCCGGTGATCTCCGAGGCGCTGGACCGTTCCGACGGCATCTATGCGCGCGAGACCGGCGACCTGATCGCCCAGGGCGACCTTGGGCTGCCGGTGTTCGTCGGCACCATGCAGTTCTCGACCCAGGCGGTGATCGCGCGCGCCAAGAACGTGAAACCCGGCGACGTCTTCATCGTGAACGATCCCTATCTGGGCGGCACGCATCTGATGGACGTGCGCTTCGTGCGGCCGTTCTTCTATGGCGGCAAGCTGTGGTGCTGGCTCGCCAACACCGGCCACTGGCCCGACACGGGTGGCGCCGTTCCCGGCGGCTTCTCGGCCAACGCCACGGAAGTGGAGCAGGAGGGCCTGCGCCTGCCGCCGGTCAAGCTCTACAAGGAAGGCGTGCTGGACGAGGAGATCCTCTCGATCATCCTGTCGAACATCCGCATCGCCGACCAGCGCATCGGCGACATCAAGGCCCAGGCCGCTGCCCTGGTGGTGGGCGAGCGCCGACTGACCGCCATGCTCGACCGTTATGGCGCCGACACGGTGGACGATGCCGTGGCTGAGTTGCGCTCGCGGGCCAGCACCCAGATGCGGGCGAAGATCGCGACGATCCCTGACGGCACCTGGCATGGCGAGGCGTTCGTCGATTCCGACGGCGTGGTCGACCAGCCGCTGAAGATCGCCATGGCCGTCACCAAGGCGGGCGACGAACTGACCTTCGACATGACGGGATCGAGCCCGCCCTGCAAGGGGCCGATGAACAGCGTCATCGCCACGACCTGCTCCTCGATCTACCTGGCGATCAAGCACATCTTCCCGGAGGTGCCGATCAACGCCGGCACCTTCGAGCCGCTGAAGATCAGGGAGCCGCACGATACCTTCCTCTACGCAAAGTATCCGCGCCCGGTATCGGGCTGCGCGGCCGAGGTTAGCCAGCGCATTGCCGAGGCGGTATTCGACGCGCTGGCCAAGGCCATTCCGGGCGAGCTGTTCGCCGCGCCGGCGGGATCGAGCGGCAACTTCGCGCTCGGTGGCTTCGATCCCGAGCGCGGGCGGGCCTTCGTGATGTACGTCATCTCGGGCGGCGGCTACGGCGGCTACGAGGGGTTCGACGGCCTCTCCAACGGCTGCTCGACCATCGGCATTTCCAAGACGACGCCGATCGAGGTCTTCGAGCAGCGTTATCCCGTGCGCTTCGAGGAGTATTCCCTCCACGAGGGTTCGGGCGGCGCCGGCCAGTGGCGTGGCGGCTTCGGCGTCAACTACCGCGTCACTCTGCTGCGCGGCGAGGCGCGCGCCAGCATGGTGATGGATCACGGCCGGGTCGGACCCAACGGCGCACTGGGCGGCGGCGCGGGCGGGGTCAACCGGGTGGTGGTGGAACGCACCGACGGCAGCAGCTATGTGCCGCCGCACCTCTCCAAGGACCAGGACATCGCCATGGCGCCGGGCGACAGCGTACGGGTCTCCACGCCCGGCGGCGGGGGTTATGGCGATCCGGCCCGGCGCGATGCCGGGGCGGTACAGCGCGACGTGGCGCTGGGGTACTACGGCGCAGACGAGGCGCGGCTCCTGTTCGGCAGAGACTGAACGGCCCCTCCTCCGCGTCATCCCGGCCGCAGGCGCATCGCGCCGCAGAGCCGGGATGACGGTATGAGGCGGGCGCCTGGCGCGTGCCCTACATCACCCGCACCAGGCGCAGCGCATCATAGATGGCGGCATGGATGTTGCGGCTTTCGACGACGTCGCCCAGGCGGAAGAGCTGGAACGCGCCGTCGGGGTTGGTGGCGATCTCCTGGGGGCGGCCAGCGATGAGGGCGTCATAGTCGACCTCGCCGCGATTCACGGAATCCTCCTTCAGGGCGAAGTAGAGCTCGTCGGCGGGCAGCGTGCCGTGTTCGATGACGACCTGATCGACGAGGCGCTCGTCGAAGGGTTGGTCGTCGGTGAAGTCGCTGACCATGGTGACCTTCAGCTTGTTGCCCTGACGCTCGATGCGCCCGACGCGGCTCATGATCGTCATCCTGACGTTGTGGGTGAGGAAGTACTCGGCATAGGGGGCCTGGGTCAGCGCGCCCAGTTCGGGAGCGAAGTAACGCTCGGGCGAGATGATCTCCACCTTCGCGCCTGCCTTGCGCGCCATGTAGGCGGCCTGCATGCCGGGCTGGTGGCCGTTGTCGTCGTAGACGATGACGTCCTCGGCGGGCGCGACATCGCCCGAGAGGATGTCCCAGGAACTGACCGCCAGGTCGGCGCCCTCGACGATGTCCTTGTTGGGCAGGCCGCCGGTGCAGACCAGCACCACATCGGGCTCCAGGGCGTGCACGTCGCCGGCCTCGGCGTAGGTGTTGTAGCGGATGTCGGTGCCGAGCTTGCCGAGCCGGGCGACGCGCCAGTCGACGATGCCGATGATATCCTTGCGGTTGTCGGTGCGGCTGG
Organism: uncultured Rhodospirillaceae bacterium; assembly: GCA_937880925.1. GTDB lineage: Bacteria > Pseudomonadota > Alphaproteobacteria > SP197 > SP197 > CALGGB01. Next base: position 12,790 of record CALGGB010000040.1, read on the forward strand.
CGAGCAGGACCTGACCGCCGGGGCGGTCGCCGGCCTCCAGGACAATCGCCTCGTGGCCGCGCTCGCCCGCGACACGGGCGGCCTCCAGCCCGGCCGGGCCGGCGCCGACGATGACGATGCGCTTTCTGGGGCCATCCGTGCGCCCGATGACATGGGGCTGGGTCGCCTCGCGCCCGGTGGAAGCGTTGTGGACACAGACGACGCCGGCGCCGGAATAGACACTTTCCAGGCAATAGGTTGCACCGACGCAGGGGCGGATCTCCTCCTCCTGGCCGGCCATGATCTTTTTCACGATGTGGGGGTCGGCGATGTGGGCCCGGGTCATGCCGACCATGTCGAGCTTGCCCTCGGCGATGGCGTGGCGGGCGGTGGCCACATCGGCGATCTTGGCGGCGTGGAAGACCGGCACCCTGGTCTGGGCGCGCACCTCGCCCGCGAAGTCGAGATGGGGCGAGGCCTGCATGCCCGAGACGGGAATGATGTTGGTGAGCGCGCGGTCGCTGTCGATGTGGCCCTTGATGACGTTGAGGAAGTCGACCTTGCCGGTCGCCATGAAACGTTTGGCGATCTCGACGCCCTCGTCGCGACCGTAGCCCTTCATCCAGTCCTCGTCGCAGGACATGCGCAGGCCGACGATGAAATCGGGACCGACATGCTCGCGCACGCTGTCGAGCACGCGCATGGCGAAACGCAGGCGGTTGTCGAGGCTGCCGCCGTACTCGTCGTCTCGCCTGTTCGTGGCGGGCGACCAGAACTGGTCCATGAGATGGCCGTAGGCCTCGAACTCGATGCCGTCGAGGCCGGCTTCCTTCATACGCGCGGCGGCGGCGCCGTAGTCGCGCACGACACGCTCGATGTCCCAGTCCTCCATGATCTTCGGAAAGGCGCGGTGGGCCGGCTCGCGGACCATGGAGGGGGCGAGCACGGGCAGCCATTCCTCCTTGTTCCAGTTGGTGCGGCGGCCGAGGTGGGTAAGCTGGATCATAACGGCCGCGCCGTGCTCGTGGCAGGCGTCCGTGAGACGCTTCAGGGGCGCGACGACCTCGTCCTTCCAGGCCTGCATGTTGGCGAAGGCCTGGGCGCTGTCGCGGCTGACCACGGTGGAACCGGCGATCATGGTCATGGCGATGCCGCCGCGCGCCTTCTCGGCGTGGTAGCGCAGGTAACGGTCGCCGGGCAGGCCGTCCTCGGTGTAGCCAGGCTCATGGCTGGTCGACATGATCCGGTTCTTCAGGGTGAGGTGCTTCAACTGGTAGGGCTGGAGAAGCGGATCGCGGCTCGGCTCGGTCATCGGGGTTCCCAGGGCAAGGATGGCGTGCTGGGAGGAACCCTTGCGCGGCCTCCGCGCGAAAGCAAGGCGCCACCTATGCAAGGCGCAGGTCTGTCATGCTAGAACAGCCGATCAAGGCAATGGGCGCGCCATGAACGAAGTGACCAAGATCGCCATCCTGCCCCAGGACGACCGCACCAACGGCTGGAGCGGCACCCTGCCCGCGCGCACGCCCAAACCGGCGCTGGAGGGCGACCAGCGGGCCGACTGGGTGGTGCTGGGCGCGGGCTGGGCGGGGCTTGCCGCAGCACGGCGCCTGGCTGCCAACCGGCCGAACGATCGCATCGTCCTGATCGAGGCTGGCACCGCGGGCGAAGGCGCTTCCGGACGCAACAGCGGCTTTGCCATCGACCTGCCGCACAATGTCGGCAGTTCGCTCGACGAGCTGGCCCACAGCCAGCGCTTCATGGGACTGGCGCGCACCGCCATTGAGCATCTGCAGGAGGCGGTGGATCAACACGGCATCACCTGCGACTGGAGCAAACGGGGCAAGTACCACGCCGCCCATTCGGCGCGCGGCACCGATGAGGTGCTGCAGGCCTTTGCCAGGGAGCTGACGGCGCTGGGCGAACCCTTCCGCTGGCTCGATGCGGCCGCACTGCAGAAGGAGATCGGCACGCCCTATTACCACGCGGCGATCCACACGCCGGGCGGCGCGCTGATGAACCCCGCCGCGCTTTGCCGGGGACTTGCCGACAGCCTGCCGGAAAACGTGACGCTCCATGAGAACACGCCGGTGACGGCCATGGAGCAATCCAACGGCATCCGCCTGACGACGCCGCGCGGCAGCGTCTATGCGCCGCAGATGATCCTGGCGACCAACGGCTTTTCGAACCAGTTCGGCTTTTATACGCGCCACCTGCTGCCCTTTGCCGCGCACGCCAGCCTGACGCGCAGCCTCACGCTGGACGAACGCGCGGCGCTGGGCGGAGTCGACGACTGGGGCCTCACGCCGGCCAATGCCTTTGCCGGTGTCACCATGCGCTTCACCAGGGACCACCGCATTCTGATCCGCCAGAAGTTCCGTTATGCCCCGGAGATGCGCGCCGACGACGCCGAGAGGGCGGCAGCGCGGGTCGATCACATGGAGCGTTTCCGCAAACGCTTCCCCATGCTGCCCGGCGTCACCATGGACTACACCTGGACCGGCTTCATCTGCCTGTCGAAGAACAACGCGCCGGGCTTCGGGCGGCTGGCGCCGGGCATCCATGCCGCAGTCTGCCAGAACGCCGTGGGCGTGACCAAAGGCACGATCGGCGGCCTGCTGGCGGCCGACATGGCCTGCGGCGTCGACAACCCGCTGATCGCCGACATGCAAAGCCTGGGCGAGCCCGACATGCTGCCGCCCAAGCTGCTGCTGAAGCTGGGCGTGCCCGCGCGCATGGCCTGGGACATCTGGCGCGCGCGCCACGAGACCTGAACCCGAGGACACCACCGCCATGGCACGGACCAACTACGATTGCACCAAGTGCCCCGCGTACTGCTGCTCCTACGCGCGCATCATCGTCGAGGACAGCGACATCGCGCGCCTGGCCGAACACCACGGCATGGACTTCAAGAAGGCGCGCAAGCTCTTCACCAAGAAGGGCGAGGAAAAGGGCGAGCGTATCCTGCGCCACCAGCTCGACGAGCATTTCACGACGATCTGCGCCTTCCTCGACCCCAAGACGCGCGGCTGCACGGTGTACGAGGCGCGCCCCGACATCTGCCGCGAGTTCCCCGGCAAGGGCCGCTGCGGCTACTGGGATTTTCTCACCTTCGAACGCACGGCCCAGGAAGACCCCGACTGGGTGGCGACGACGGGGTAGCGGGGGTAGCACCGCCTCGTACGGTCATCTCACCATCATGGTGTCATGGTCCGGCTCGACCGGACCATCCATGCTGTGACCGTGCCGCAGGTGCAACCTCGGTGTGGTGCGAGACGCACGTCACAGCATGGATCCTCCGGTCAAGCCGGAGGATGACCCGTACGAGAGGTTCAGCCGACCGGGCTAACGCCGGCATCCGCTGAATTTAGCCCTTCAGCGCGCTGTTCTCCGGGTCGTAGACGGCGTCGGCCAGCACGGTGCAGGTCTTGCGTTCGCCCAGGATCTCGATGGCGAAGCTGCTGCCGGGGACGGCGAGAGCCGGGGGGACGTAGGCGAAGACGAGGCTCTTGCCGGTGTGGTGACCGTAGCCACCCGAGGTGGTGACGCCGACGCAATCCTTGCCGTCGAAGACGGGTTCGCCGCCGCGGGGGTCGCTGTTCCCGCCCGCCAGATCGACCTCGGCATAAACGAGCTGGGCGGCGTGGCCGGCCTGCTGGACCGACTGCACGGCTGCCTTGCCCTGGAAATCTTTCTCCAGGCGCACGAAACGCAGGATATCGGCCTCGACCGGCGTGATCTCGTTGGTCATCTCCACGGCCATGCCCTTGTAGGCCTTCTCCATGCGCAGGCTGTTGAGGGCATAGGTACCGAAATCGGCGATGCCGTGCTTCTGCCCCGCCGCCCACAGAGCGTCGTAGAGCTCGGGCATACGATTCATGGGGCAGTGGAGTTCCCAGCCCAGTGAGCCGACGTAGTTGACGCGCAGGGCGACGAGATCGATGCCGGCGACGTTGATGCCCCTGCCGGTGAGCCAGCGGAACGCCTCGTTGGAGAGATCGGCATCGGTCACCGCGCCGAGCACGTCACGGGCGCGGGGACCGGCGAGCACCAGGATGCCGATGTGGTCGGTGACGTTCTCGACCGAGATGTCCTCGCCCTCGATACGGGCCTCGCGGAAGCCGTCCTCGTCGCGCACCTCCCAGGCGGCACCCGACAGGATGTAATAGCGCTCCTCGGCAAGGCGCGTGACCGTGGACTCGCCATGGATGCGGCCGTTCTCGCCCAGGCGATGGGCCAGCGTGATGCCGCCGACCTTGCGCGGCATGCGGTTGGCATAGATGCGGTCGAGGAAGGCGCCGGCGTCGCGGCCGGTGACCTCGAACTTGGCGAAGCTGGAGAGGTCGAGGATACCGACCCGCTCGCGCACGGCCGCGCACTCTGCGGCGACGACATCATGGGTGTTGTTGCGGCGGAAGCCCGTCTCCTCTTCGCGGCCGTCGAGGGAGAACCACTTGGGGCGCTCCCAGCCGAAGGCTTCGGTGTGGACCGCACCCTTGGCCTTCAGCTTCTCGTAGAGGGTGGAAGCGCGCGCCGGACGGGCGGCGGGGCGCTCGTCGCCGGGCAGATGGGTGGCGTACATGTGGGCGTAGTCCTGATGGGACTTCGCGGCGGTATAGGCGCCGTCGGCATAGCCGCCGAAGCGGCGCGGATCGACGCCGGCCATGTTGATCTCGGCATCGCCGTGGACCATCCACTGGGCCAGGTACTTGCCGCAGCCGCCGCCCTGGGCGATGCCGATGGAGGAACCGCAGCACATCCAGGCGTTGTCGAGGCCGCCGGCGGGACCCAGAAGCGGGTTGCCGTCGGGCGTGTGCGGGATGGCCCCGTTGACGATGCGCTTGATGCCGGCATCGGCATAGACGGGCATGCGCGAGAAGACCCGCTCGATATAGGGCGCGATGCGGTCGAGCGCGTCGGAGAACAGCTCGTTCTCGCTGTCCCATTCGGGCGAGTTGTTGGTGTCGCGCCAGGCTTCGGTGGACTCCCACTCGTAGATGCCCACCAAACCGGATTTCTGTTCCTGGCGGTAATAGGAGGAGGCCCAGGGATCGCGCATCACCGGCACCTCTTCCTCACGGTCGATGAAGGCCTGAATGGCCTCGGTGACGATGTAGTGGTGCTCCATGTTGGTGATCGGCGCGGTGGTGCCCATCATGGTCGCCACCTCGCGGGCGTAGCAGCCCGCGGCGTTGACGACATGCTCGACGGTGATGTCGCCCTGCTCGGTGTGGATCTTCCACTCGCCCGTGGGCAGGCGCGAGACATCGGTGACGCGGTTGTGGCGGATGATCGTGACGCCGAGGTCGCGCGCGCCCTTGGCCATGGCGTTGCAGACGCCGGCGGGATCGATATGACCGTCCATCGTGGTCCAGGCGCAGGCGAGGATGCCGTCCGTGTTGAGGAAGGGATTGATCTCGCGGGCGCGGTCCGGACCGACGACCTCCATGTGGAAGCCGACATTGGGTGCGAAACCCTCGACATACCGGAACCAGTCGACCTCTTCAGGGGTCGTGGCGATGCGCAGGCCGCCTGCCCCATGCCAGGAGACGTACTGGCCGGTCAGCTCCTCCAGCTTCGGGTAGAGCGTGTTGGAGTAGTGATGGATCTTGGCCATGTTGTAGTCGCCGATGAAGCTGGGGCACTGGCCCGCGGCGTGCCAGGTGGAGCCGGAGGTCAGCTCGCCCTTCTCGATCAGCACGGTATCGGTCCAGCCCTCCAGCCCGAGATGATAGGCAAGGCCGGCGCCCATGACGCCGCCACCGATGATGCCGACACGCGCATGGCTCTTCATGGCAACTTCTCCTGAAACCGTCTTCAACGGGGCAATGTAGCGGCGCACGGGCCCGTCCGGAACCGGCTACTGCAGGCCGGCGATCAGATTGTTGACCTGGCTCCACTCGGCACTGTCGGTCGGAAACTGGTCACGCAGGCGCGTCCAGCGCTGGGTTGCCAGGGCGTTGTCGCCCGCCTGTGCCGCCGCCAGCCCGGTGACATAGAGAGCAACCTGGGTATCGGGAGCGCGCTCAAGCACGGCATCGAGCTCGGCCACGGCATCGTCGGGGATCGGCGCATTCCGATCGAGACCGCTGACGATGGCATTGGCGTAGCCGTCGAGAACGATGGTGTCATCGGGCGCCAGGGTGAGGACATGTTCATAGGCTTCCCGCGCCTTGTCCCATTCGCCCAGCACGCCATAGGATTGGGCCAGACGCGACCAGCCCTCCAGGTTGCCGGGTTCGCCTTCCATGCGCTCGGCAAGGCCCGCGACCATGCTGCGGATCATGGCGAGCTGGTCGTCCTCGCTCATCTCGGAAGCAGCCGCGATGTCGTCTTCCGTGGGACCGCGCAGTTCGGAATTGCCCTCGTCCTGGGTCTGCACCTGCTGCTGTGCAGGCGGCAGGTCGGAGGGTTCCAGCCCGAGCTGCTGTTCGGCCTCGGCGATGCGGGCGATCAGCGGTTCGCGCCAGCCGGCATCGGCAGGCGTATCGGCCCAAAGCGCACGCCAGGCTTCCAGCGCGCCGGCAATATCGCCCGCCTGGGCATCGGCCATGGCGAGGTAGTAGCGCGCCACGGGCTCGCCCGGTGAAAGGCGAAGCGCCGCCTCGAAGGCGCGCCGGGCGGCCGGGGTCACCGTGCCCTGATGCTGCAGGGCGACGAACTCGCCATAGGCGGCCTGCCACTCGCCATTCTCCGGGTCGATGGCCAGGACCTCGGTCATCGCCTGGGCGGCGGCGGCATAACGGCCGACAAAGGCGTTGGTGTTGGCAAGCAGCAGCCAGCCCTCGGCATCGCCGGGGTTCTCGGCAAGACGCTGCTCCAGGCGCGCAATCATCTCATTGATCTGCGCGTCTTCCTCGCTTGCCATCTCCGGCGTGGCGTTGTCCTGGCGCATGGCGAAGGGCAGAGTCGGCAGATCGGGCGAACCCAGGACCGCATAGACCCCTACGGCACCACCGACCACGACCACCCCGAGCAGGGCGGCGGGCAGCATACGGCGGCCGGGCCGGGCCGTGGACGCCGCCTGGACACGGCCTTCCTCGGCCAGAATGCGACGCTCAATCTCGCGCCGGGCGGCGCCATAGCCGCTCTCGTCGATCAGACCGCGGGCGAGATCGCGGTCGAGTTCCTCAAGCTGGTCGCGATAGACGACCAGCGCATCGCGGCGGACGGCGGCGGAGCGGTCGCGCAGCAGCGGCCAGGCAAGCGCCAGCACGACCACCGCGGCCAGAACGGCAAAAGCGACATAGATCATGCGCCCTTGTCCTTGCCGCTGGCAGGATGAAGGATCTGGTCAAGACGGCGCTGTTCCGCCGCAGTGAGATCCGGGGCGGCCTCGGGATTGTCGCCGCGCCTCCTCAGCACGAAAACGACGATCAGGCCGCCGCCGATCAACGCAAGGATCGGCGCGCCCCATAGCAGGAGCGTACCGGGCTTGAACGGTGGCTTCAGCAGGACATAGTCGCCGTAGCGTTCAACCACGAAATCCAGAACCTGCTGATTGCTGTCACCCGCGACGAGGCGCTCGCGCACGATGACGCGCAGATCATGGGCGAGCGGAGCGTTGGAATCATCGATCAACTGGTTCTGGCAGACCAGGCAGCGCAGTTCCGCGCCGATATCGCGCGCACGGGCTTCCAGCACCGGGTCGGCAAGGATCTCGTCGGGCGTGGTCGCAGCCGCCGGCACGGCAGCCAGCATCAGCAGGACGAGCGCCAGCAGAGGCATCCCAGGGCGTTTCATGCCGGCTGCGGCGAAGAAGCCGAAGCGGCGCGGGCGTGCGTGGGCGCGCCGACGCGATGACGGCGGTCGCTGAGGCTGACGAGGCCGGCGCCGAACATCATGAGCGAACCCAGCCAGATCCAGGGCACCAGCGGGTTGTAGTACAAACGCACCGCCCAGACGTCCTGGCCTTCGCTCTGATCACCGATGACGACATAGAGATCGGCAAGGAAGGTTGTGCGGATGGCGGCTTCTGTCGTCTGGGTCGCCGAGACCGGATAGAAGCGCTTCTCGGGCTGCATTACGGCAATCTGCTCGCCATCGGCAAACAGCGTGAAGGTGGCGCGTTCGGCGGAGTAGTTCGGGCCCATGGCATCGCCGACGCCGTCGAAGCGCACGGTGTAACCGACGATCTCCTGGCTCTGGCCGGGCTCCATGGCGCGGATGATCTCCGTGCGCCAGGACGAGGAGGCAACCACACCCGCAACCAGAACGGCCACGCCCAGATGGGCGATCATCATGCCGTAGGCCGCCCGGGGGAGATTCACGGCGCGGCGGAAACTCTCGGCGGGCGTGACGCGGAAGAGGCCCAGGCGGACGCCATATTCCAGAAACACCGACAGGGCGATCCATACGGCGATGGCGATGCCGAAGGCCGGCAGGGGCGAACTGTCGGTCGCCAGCCACCAGGTGACACCCCAGACCGCGAGTGCAGTGAGCGCGACGAAACGCAGGCGGTGCAGCACGCCCTTCAGATCGGCGCGCTTCCAGGGCATCAGCGGGCCGATGCCCAGGGCCAGGAACAGCGGCACCATCAGCGGCACGAAGGTCATCTCGAAATAGGGAGGCCCGACCGAGACCTTCTCTGCGGCCACGACATCGAGTGCGAGGGGATAAAGCGTGCCGGTAAGCACCGTGAAGCAGGCAACCGCCAGCAGCAGGTTGTTGAGCACCAGGCCGCCCTCGCGGCTGATCGGCGCGAACAGGCCGTCGGCCTTCAGCAGCGGCGCGCGCCAGGCATAAAGCGCCAGCGAGCCGCCGATCGCCACGATCAGCAGAAGCAGGATGAAGACGCCGCGCTCGGGGTCGGTGGCAAAGGCATGAACCGAGGTCAGCACACCCGAGCGCACCAGGAAGGTGCCCAGCAGCGACAGCGAAAAGGCGACGATCGCCAGAAGCACGGTCCAGCTTTTCAGCGCCCCGCGCTTTTCGGTGACGATGGCCGAGTGGAGCAGCGCGGTGCCGGCAAGCCAGGGCATGAAGCTGGCGTTCTCGACCGGGTCCCAGAACCACCAGCCGCCCCAGCCCAGTTCGTAGTATGCCCACCAGCTTCCCATGGCGATGCCAAGGGTCAGCGCGGTCCAGGCAGCGAGTGTCCAGGGACGCACCCAGCGCGCCCAGGCGGCGTCGATGCGGCCTTCGATCAGCGCGGCGACGGCAAAGGAGAAGGCCATCGAGAAGCCGACGTAGCCGAGGTAGAGGAAGGGCGGATGGAAGGCCAGGCCGGGATCCTGCAACAGCGGATTGAGGTTGCGGCCGTCGAGCGGCGCGGGATCGAGGCGGGCGAAGGGATTGGAGGTGAACAGCGAGAAGGCCAGGAAGCCGACCGCGATCATCGCCTGCACCGCAAGCACACGGGCCTTGAGCGTCAGCGGCAGGTTGTTGCCCATCAGGGCCACCGCGACGCTGAAGACCGCCAGGATCAGGACCCAGAGGAGCAGAGAGCCCTCGTGGTTACCCCAGACGCCGGAGATCTTGTAGAGCATCGGCTGCAGAGAGTGGGAGTTCTCGTAGACGTTCTGCACCGAGAAATCGCTGATGACGTAGCACCAGGTCAGCGCGCCAAAGGCGACGGCGCTCATGACGATCAGCGCCACGGCGGAGGTATTGCCCACGGCCATCAGGCGGGCATCGCCACGCCAGGCGCCGTAAAGCGGCACCACCGCCTGGACACAGGCGACAAGAAGCGCAAGGACAAGCGCGAAGTGGCCGATTTCTGCGATCAACTGCGTACTCCGTCGAACCGGGCGCAGTCCTAGCGGGACACCGGGCGTCTGTCCATCGGATGCGCGATCACGAGGCCGTCACACACCACCGTCACACGAGGATCGGCGCGGGAAAAACCCGGCCGACCCTCGCGCAATGCGGCATCAGATGGAGAATTGCAGCTCGCCCAGGCGCTTGGTGAGCTTGCGGTTCTCGGCATAGTCGACCGGCACGCCGATCAGAGCAGGGCCTTCCTGCTTGAAGGCCTCCTCGATGGCGGGCTTCAACTGCTCGTGGGAGGTCAGCACCGTGCCCCAGGCACCGAAGGATTTGGCCAGCATGGCGAAGTCCGGGTTGCCGAAGGCAAGATCGGAGTGCCTGCCATCGAACTGGTTCGACTGCTTCCACTTGATGAGGCCGTATTCGCCGTCGAGCAGGATGACAACGACGACGTTGAGCTTGCGCCGCACCGCGGTCTCGATGTCCTGCACGTTCATCAGGAAGCCGGCATCACCGCAGACCGCCAGGACCTTGCGGTCGGGATAGGCGAACTTCGCGCCCATGGCCGCCGGGAAGGCAAAACCCATGGAGCAGAAGCCGTTGGAGATCATGCAGGTGTTGGCATCGTCAC
>CALGGB010000041.1 GCA_937880925.1 uncultured Rhodospirillaceae bacterium
CTCCGGCGTTGACACACAGGCCTCTCGCGGAAGTCAGCAGCGTCCTCACGGATCCGTCGGGACGGCCTGTTGCCGACGGTCATGGCGACGTGGCCAAACGCATTCTGAGATTGTCACGAAACACTTCGCCTAATGAACTGATCCGCCGTTTGCAGAATGGCCTCAATCATACCGAGTTGCGTGAGAGTGAGAGCCCGGCGCCGTTGCGGACGACTGCGCTGGTGATGGATGGCGTGTACGGTTCCAAGACTCGGGCCGCATTAACTCGCCACATCGCACAACACGGGTCCCCAGATGTCCTTGCGTGGTTAGATGAGCAGTCGCCCGCCGTGAGGCTTCGGCGCGCACGACGCAGGTAATCGACCTGACCTAGGCCGTAAGCTCGCCGATCCAGTCGCGCGAGACCTGCAGGTAGAGGTCGACGTCGGCTTCCGTCATGGGGAAGCTGACGGCGGGGCCGGCTGTGACGATGGCTTCCCAGATGCCGCGGTTGGCCATGAAGATGCGCCGGGAGTCCGAAAGCGCGACGTCCATCTTGCGCACCGCGTCGACGCCGGAGACCGGCTCTTCGGTGTCGTAGAGCCAGCCCGAGCGGCTCTCCAGGTGCTGCGCCTTCCAGGGCAGGCCGGCCTCGTCGATGATCGCCTGGATGCCCTGCGCCAGCCTCTTGCCCAGGGCCGCGATGTGGCCGTAGGCGTCCTCGGTGAGGACCTGTTCCAGGGTCGCGCGGGCCGCCGCCATGGAAAGGGCGCTGCCGTAGAGCGTGCCGCCGGAGGCGAAACCCGGCTCGTCGCCGGCGTGGTCGAAAAGGTTGCGATCCATCAGGTCGGCCAGATCCGGGCCCATGCCGTAGGCGCCGATGGGCACGCCGCCGGCGATGTTCTTGCCGATCACCACCATGTGCGGCTTGAGATCCCACAGGCGTACCAGGCCGCCGAAGGCGAACATGTGGGTGTGGGTCTCATCGACGATCATCAGCGCGCCGTGGCGGTCGCAGATCTCGCGCAGGCCGTGGAGGAACCCGTCCTTCGGAAGTACCAGGCCGACATTGGAGAGCGCCGGTTCGACCATGACGCAGGCGGTCTTGCCCTTGGCGAGCACGGCATCGGCGGCGTCCAGGCCGTTGAAGGGGACGACCGTGGTGTTGCGCGCATGGTCGCGCGGCAGGCCCAGGGCGTTGGACTGGGGCGTCTCGTGGGCGTAGTCCACCAGGGTCTCGCCGATGTGGCCGTGGTAGCTGCCGTCGAACATCAGCACGCCCTCGCGACCGGTCGCCAGGCGCGCCAGGCGGATCGCCTCGGCGTTGGCCGAGGAGGCCGACAGGGTGTACTGCCAGAAGGGCAGGGCGAAGCGGCGGGCGAGCTCCTCGGAGACCGCGATTGCGTCCTCGGTGGGCAACAGGAACTGCACACCCTGGGCCATGCGCCGGGCGACCGCCTCGACCACCGCCGGCGTGCCGTGGCCCACGGTGCTCGACATGTCGGCCTGGTTGAAGTCGACATAGGTGTTGCCGTCGACATCGGTGAAGCTGGCGCCGCTGCCTTCATCGATGAAGACCGGTGCGTGGTGCGTCAGTCCCTGCATCCATGCCATGGGCACGCCCGAGGGCATGGAGGCCTGGGCGCGCTCCAGCAGGGCTGCCGATTTTGGGCGGGCCTGGGTGAAGCGCGCGGTTTCGCGCGTGATGACGTCCGCGATGCGTTGCGGGTTCATGGATCTGCTCCTTGGTATGTCGACTTCCCGGCGTCCGGGCCGGTGGCGTGCTTGCTTCGGCTCGGCGGCGGCGCTAGGGCAGCGCGGTGATGGCGGCGTTCGACATGACGGTTCTCGTTGGCGCGGCGGCACCCTGCTTAGGACGGCGATCGTTGCGCCGTCAATGCGCCCTGGAGGGGCAGATGAGCTTTCGCGAACGCTATCTCAACCTTGCCATGGCCCTGGAGCTGGCGCCCGTTGCCGTGTTTTTCGTGGCCAACGCGGCCTGGGGCCTGATGGCCGCGACCGGCGCGCTGATGGCCGCCACCCTGGTCTGCGTTGTTGCCGGCTGGCGCAGGCGGGGCCACTTGCCCGTTCTGGGCCTTGTCACCCTGGTGCTGGTGCTTTCCCTGGGCGGGCTGAGTCTCGTCTTCGACGACGCCCTGTTCATCCAGATCAAACCGACCCTGGGCAAACTGATCTTTGCCGCCATGCTGCTTGTCGGCATGCACCTGCGCCCGACCATGCTGGAGCGCGCCCTGGGTTCGATGGTGATCCTCACCGATCGCGGCTGGCGCGTTCTGCACTGGCGCTGGATCGCGCTGGCTTTGTTCTGGGCGGTGGCCAACGAGGTTGCCCGGCGGGTGCTGACTCCCGACCAGTGGGTCACCTTCGCCACCGTGGTATCGGTCGTCTCGATCGTCGGCTATATCCTGGCCACGCGCCTCACCGCGCCCGCCCATTGGGCTGGCCCGCGCGACGAGGATCAGCCGAGGTAACGGGTGAAGACGTCGAGGGTGCGCTCGCGCGCCTGCACCGTCGAAGCCGCGTGATAGGCACTGCGGTGGTCGCAGGAAAAGCCGTGTGCGGCCGGATAGGTGAAGACGCTGACACTGGGGTGGGCCTTGCGGATCGCCGCGATGTTCTCGGGCGGAAAGCTCTGGTCCTTTTCGCCCAGCATCAGGGTCACCGGGCAGGCCGGCTGCTCGCCGATGAAGTCGATGGTGCCGGAGCCGTAGTAGCCAACGGCGCAAGCGATATTCAGGCGCGTCGCGCAGAGCCAGGCGAGCGTACCGCCCCAGCAGTAGCCGACCGCGCCTGTCCTGCCGGAGCCCGCCAGGGCCTGGCATGAAGCCGCCATGTCCTGCACGGTGTCGTTGGTGGCGATGGCGCCGCGCAACTCGCGCCCGCGCGCCACGTCCGCGGGCTCGTAGCCCAGCTCGACATCACGTTCGGCCCGGTCGAACAGGGCAGGGGCGATGGCGTCATAGCCCTGGGCGGCGAAGTCCTCGGTCACCTCGCGGATGTGGCTGTTGACCCCGAAGATTTCCTGGAGCACCAGCACGCCGCCGCGCGGCTGGGATGGTGTCGCGCGCCAGGCCTTCAGCTTGTGGCCGTCATCGGCGGTGAGTTCGATCCAGTCGCCCATGCCATGCTCCCCTTTCGATCGGGGCCCGCAGGCGCCCGCGCCGGGCATGATAGGGCGCGGAACCTAGACGTTGAAGCGGAAGAGGAAGATGTCGCCGTCCTTGACCGGGTATTCGCGGCCTTCCTGGCGCATGCGACCAGCCTGCTTGGCGCCCTGTTCGCCCTTCAGCGTGACGTAGTCGTCATAGGCAATGGTCTCGGCGCAGATGAAGCCGCGCTGGAAGTCGGTGTGGATCTCGCCGGCGGCCTCGGGGGCCTTGGCGCCCTGGTGCACGGTCCAGGCGCGCGCTTCCTTTGGCCCCACGGTGAAGAAGCTGATCAGGCCCAGCAGGCGGTAGGCGGCACGGATCACCTTGTTGAGGCCGGCTTCCTCCAGGCCCAGGTCCGAGAGGAAGACCTGCTTTTCCTCCGGGTCCTCGATCTCGGCCAGTTCCGATTCGATCTTGGCCGAAACGACGACGCACTGGGCGCCCTCTGCGGCGGCGCGCGCGGCGACCTTGGCCGTGTTGGCGTTGCCTTGCGCGGCATCGCCCTCGTCGACATTGCAGACGTAGAGCACGGGGCGGCTGGTCAGAAGCTGCAGCATGGCAAAGCGGGCCTGATCGTCGGGCTCCACCGCGACGCTGCGGGCAGGGCGGCCTTCGCGCAGCGCCACCAGGGCGGCCTCGATCAGCGGCAGGTCGGCCTTGGCCTCTCGGTCGTTGCCCTTGGCGCGCTTCTGGCTGCTGTCGTAGCGCCGCTCCAGGCTGTCGAGATCGGCCAGCATCAGTTCGGTGTCGATGGTGTCGATGTCGCGCAGGGGATCGACCGAGCCGTCGACGTGGCTCACGTCGCCGCCGTCGAAGCAGCGCACCAGGTGGATCACCGCATCGACCTCGCGGATGTTGGCCAGGAACTGGTTGCCCAGGCCCTCGCCCTTGCTGGCGCCGCGCACCAGGCCGGCGATGTCGACGAACTCGATCTGGTTGGGCACGATCTTGGCCGACTTGCCGATCTCGGCAATGGTGTCCAGGCGCGGATCGGGCACGGCAACGCGCCCGACATTGGGCTCGACCGTGCAGAACGGAAAGTTGCCGGTCTGGGCCGCGGCCGTGGCCGTCAGGGCATTGAACAGGGTCGACTTGCCGACATTGGGCAGGCCCACGATGCCGCAGCGGATGCCCATCTCAGCTCTCCTTGGATTTCTTAGGGTTCGATTCGGGCGGCTGGGTCAGGAACGCCACCCGGGTCTGGAACTTGTCGTCGGCGCCCTCGGCCAGCAGGGGAGCGGCGTCCGCCATCGCGTCCAGCACGGGATCGAGCCAGGCCCGGTCGGCGCTGGAGAAATCGTGCAGGACATGGCCGATCACCCGGTCCTTGTGGCCGGGATGACCGACGCCGATACGCACCCGGACGAAATCCGGCCCGACATGGGCAATCATGCTGCGGATGCCGTTGTGGCCGGCAGCACCGCCGCCGCGCTTGACCCGCACCTTGCCCGGCGCAAGGTCGATCTCGTCATAGAAGACGGCGATGTCCTCGGGCGCGAGCTTGAAGAAGCGCATGGCTTCGCCGACCGCACGGCCCGATTCGTTCATGTAGGTGAGCGGCTTCAGCAGCAGGCACTTGTCGTCGTCGAGGCGGCCCTCGGCGACCTCGCCCTGAAAACGGCGCCGCCATGGCCCGAAGCGATGGACCTCTGCCAGGCGTTCGAGCGCCATGAAGCCGACGTTGTGGCGATGACGGGCGTATTCTGGTCCCGGATTGCCGAGACCGACGAGAAGCAGCATGGCAGAACCCGGCGAGGGGCGCCGAAGCGCCGCTTAGTCCTCTTCCTTCTCGCCCTCGTCCTCGCCGCTCTCCTCGTCCCCAGCTTCGCCTTCGCCTTCGTCCTCGGTGACGTCGGCAATGACGGTCGGGGGTGCGATGGTGGCGATGGTGAAGTCGCGGTCGTCGATCACGGGGGTAACGCCGTCGCCGAGCGAAACCATGGAGACGTGGACGCTGTCGCCGATGTCCAGACCGGAGAGGTCAACGACGATCTGCTCGGGAATGGCGTTGGCCGGGCAGTTCACCTCGACCTCGTGGCGCACGATGTTGAGCACGCCGCCGCGGCGCAGACCCTTGCAGTCTTCCTCGTTGATGAAGTGCACGGGCACCGCGACCGAGATCTGGGCGTTGGCCTTCACCGCCAGGAAGTCGACGTGCATGATGACATCGGACACCGGGTGGAGCTGAATGTCGCGGGCCAGGACATCCATGGAGTCCTTGCCGACCTTCAGCTTGTAGAGGTGGTTGAAGAAGCCGGCCTTGATGTACTCGCGGTTGAGCATATCGCGGTCGAGCTGGATCATGATGTTGTCGCGGCCGGCGCCGTAAACGATGCCGGGGACCTTGCCGGCGCGGCGCGCGGCGCGCGCGGCACCCGTGCCAGTGCCTTCGCGCACATCAGCAGCAATGGTGGGCTGTTCAGCCATGTGACGTCTCCTTCAATCGTCCCGCGCCGTCTAGTCGAACAGCGTCGAAACAGAGCTTTCCTCGCTGATGCGGCGCACCGCCTCGGCCATCAGCGTGGCAACAGAAAGTACGCGGATCTTATCCGCTATCCGAACGGCTTCCGTCGGCCGAATCGAATCGGTGATGGTCAGGCTGTCCAGCACCGAAGCCTCGATCCGACCGACCGCACCGCCCGACAGGACGCCATGAACGATATGGGCATCGACATTGGTCGCGCCCGCGTCCTTGAGCGCCTGCGCCGCGTTGCACAGGGTACCGCCGGAATCGACGATATCGTCGACCAGAATACAGCGCCTGCCCTCGACCTCGCCGATGATGTTCATCACCTCCGAGACGCCTGCGCGTTCGCGGCGCTTATCCACAATCGCAAGGTCTGCGTCAAGACGCTTGGCGATCTGGCGGGCGCGGAAGACGCCGCCCACGTCGGGCGAGACAATGCACAGCTCGCTACCGTTGAAGTTGTCCTTGATGTCCTGCACCAGCAGGGGCAGGGCATAGAGGTTGTCGACAGGGATATCGAAGAACCCCTGAATCTGGCCCGCATGCAGGTCCATGGTCAGGACCCGGTTGGCGCCGGCTTCGGTAATGAGGTTGGCGACCAGCTTGGCCGAGATCGGCGTACGCGAGCCGACCTTGCGGTCCTGCCTGGCGTAGCCGAAGTAGGGCATGACCGCCGTGATGCGCTGTGCCGAAGCCCGGCGCAGGGCGTCGATGCAGATCAGCAGTTCCATCAGATGGTCGTTTGCGGGGTAGGCGGTGCCCTGAATGACAAAAACGTCCTCGCCGCGGACGTTTTCGTGAATCTCGACAAAGACCTCCATGTCGCTGAAGCGCCGGATACTGGCGTTGGTCAGTTCGACGCCCAGAACGGCCGCCATAGCCTCGGCGAGCGGCCGATTGCTGTTGCCTGCGACTAGTTTCATGGAATGTCCCGCTTTTGGCGCCCCGGGGCGAGGGGCCGCGGACTCTTAACAAAGGGGCCCGGAGGTGTAAACGTCTCAGGGACGTTTTGTCGTGCGCAGACTGCGGGCAGAAGGCCGCGGTCGTGGGGTGTTCCGCCGTGACGTGCCGCCAGGGCCCGACTGCGGGCAAGGGAGGATGGCGTGAAACCCAAGACACGGAATGCGGACAAGCCCAACATCCTGTTCATCATGGCCGACCAGATGACCCCGTTCATGCTGGAGGCCTACGGCAATCCCGCGGCGCAGACCACGGCGCTCAAGGCGCTTGCCGATCGTGGCACCCTGTTTTCGCAGGCCTATACGCCCAGTCCGATCTGTGTGCCCGCACGTGCGGGCCTGATGACCGGCCTGCATGTCTCGACCACCGGCTCCTACGACAACGGCGATCCCTTTCCGGGCTTCGTACCCACGGTGGCGCACTATCTGACCAATGCCGGCTACGACTCGGTGCTCTCGGGCAAGATGCATTTCATCGGCGCCGACCAGCTCCACGGCTACCGCCGCCGTCTGAACACCGACATTTATCCTTCCAGCTTCATCTGGTCCTATCCCCTGCTCGACGCAGACGATCCCGAGGCGACGGCCTTCGACTTCGCCGCCCAGTACCAGGCGCCCAACATCGGCGCGGGCTGGAGCAAGGAGCTGCAATACGATGAGGAAACCCATTTCCGGGCTTTGGAGTACCTGCGCCTGGCCCCGGAAGGACCGTTCTTCCTCACGGTATCCTTCACCAGCCCCCATCCGCCCTATCAGGTGCCGCGCCGCTACTGGGAGCTTTACCGCGACGCCGACATGCCCATGCCGCACTATCCCGATGACATGGACGCGCGATACTCCGATCTCGACCGGGCATTCCGGCGCTGGTTCGGGCTGGACCGCAACGACATTCGCGACCCCCGCCACCTGCGCGCCATGCGCCGAGGCTTCTGTGCGCTTTCCCACTATGTCGACGACAAGGTTGCCGAACTGCTGGCGGTGCTCGAGGAGACCGGTCAGCGCGACAACACGGTCATCGTCTTCACCGCCGACCACGGCGAGATGCTTGGCGAAAAGGGCCTGATCCAGAAGCGCAGCCTCTATGACTGGTCGACCCGCATTCCGATGATCGTCGATCTGCCCGGCGCCGCGCCCGGGCGTGTCGATACGCCGGTCTCGCTGATCGACCTCAGCGCCACGCTGCTCGACATTGCCGGTGTCAGCCCCGCTTCGCCCATGGACGGGCGCTCGCTGCTGCCGGCAATTCACGGGACCATGCTGGAGGACAGGCCCGTAATCTCCGAGTACCACGTAGAGGGCATCATGCGGCCCTGCTTCATGGTCCGCAAAGGGGCCTGGAAATACATCTACATCCACCGCTCGCCCTGCCAGCTCTTCAACATCGAGGAGGACCCGGGTGAATGGATCAACCGCAGCGGCGATCCCGCCGTGGCGGCCATCGAGGAAGAGCTCGACCGCGTCGTGACCGGCGGCACCTTCGATCTCGATTTCATCGAACGCGATGTCTGGGCGCGCCTGCCGATGAAGAACGTCGTCAATGAAGCGATGGCGCGCAACGGCACGAACTGGGACTACCGACCCGAAAGCGACGCCTCGCGCCAGTACGTCCGGGCCTGAGCCTGCACCCTGGCGGGGTGCGGACTCTCAGGCCCGGCGCCGGCCCAGGGCGAGGCGCATGGCGTAGAATGCAAGGAAGCCGCCGTAGCAGGCCGCCAGGGTCCAGGGAAAGGCGCGGTCGCCGATGCTGTCCATGGCAAAGCCGATGGCAAAGGGGCCACTGAACATGCCGGTGTTCCACATCACCTGAAACAGGGTCGTGGCCGCGCTGAGATCGGCGCCGCGAAAATACTGGCCGAGCAGGATGAGCGAGAGTGTGTAGAGACCCATCATGCCGCCACCCAGCACAATGACATAGGGCCAGCGCCAGAAGACATCGGCCAGCGCCGAAGGCATCACGGCAAACAGACCGGCCATGACGACCAGCACGATCACCAGAAGCAGGCGCCGGTCCATGTGATCGGCCAGCCAGCCGATCGGGTACTGCAGCAGGCCGCCGCCCGACAGCAGGGTGAGCAGCAGGAAGGCATCGCGCAGGGGCACGCCGATGGTCGGGCCATAGACCGGCAGGAAGGTCGCCAGAGAGCCGAAGGTGATGGCGACCAGCAGGTTGACGAGCAGGGGGGCCGGGGCAAGGCGGAACAGCGCCATCGTCGATTGCGTCTGCATGCCGGTGAAGCGCGGCGCGACGCGGATCGCCGCGGCCACAGCCACCGCGCAGACCAGGATCAGCGCTTCCATGATCAGGAACGGCAGCCAGCCGCCATGGCCCACGGCATAGAGGATGCCGAAACCGGCCATCGTGCCTCCCGCGCCGGCGATGCCGTAGAGCGCCAGGGTGCGGCCTCGGGCGGTGTCGTCTGCCGCCTCGTTGATCCAGGTTTCGCCCGCGATCCAGAGCAGGCCGGTGGCCGCGCCCAGCAGCAGGCGCATGACCAGCCAGTACCAGGCATTTTCCCACAGCGGCACCAGCAGGATCAGCACGAAGCTTGCCGCCAGCATCCACAGCATGAAGACGGCCGGTCCCCAGCGGCGCAACAGGCGCGGCGCCAGGGGAGCAACCAGGATGAGGGAGATGGCCTGGGCCGCCGAGTTGATGCCGATCACGGCGTCGCCATGGCCCATGGCATCCAGGCGCGCCGCAAACAGGGGCAGCGACAAGGCGTAAAGCGCCGAGGTCACGCCCATCGCGATGATGGCGGCCGCAAGACTGCGGAAACGCGCGGGAGGGTCGAGGGCGATTTCGGACATGAACAACCCGGGAAGGATGAACGGCGGGTGGAGACCTCTTAGCAGAGGTCCCCGCGCGACGATACGCCGTGGCGCTACATCATGAAGCAGCTTGCCATCAGGCCCAGCAGAAGCAGGACGGTGAAGATGATGATGTAGGGCATGGCTCAGCCAGTCTGTGCCGACCTAACGCACGCAGAGATCGAGCGGTGCCCGGTGCAGGGGTTCGCAGCCGTTGTTCGTAACCGCCACGGTGCGGCCAAGGGCCATGCCGTGATCGTTGTCCGAATTGGCGAGAATCATGTGCAGGAAGAAGGTCATGTTGGGGCGGATTTCCACGGGGTTGCCGTGGAAGAACATCGGCCAGTCCATCCAGTTGGGCGGAAAGGTCGAGCCCATGGAATAGCCGCAGGCGTTCAGCCGGTGGTCGCGGAAACCGTGAGCGTCCATGACGCGGGCATGGGCATCGAAGACATCGCCCATGGTGGCACCCGGCCGCACGGTTTCCTCGCAGGCGGCCAGGGCTTCGCGGCAGGCCCCGTACATCGCCTTGTGTTCATCATCGACCTTGCCGATCAGCACCGTCAGCATCTGGGCGGTATGGTAGTGCCGGTAGGAGGAGGCGTATTCCAGCATCAGCTGGTCCTGTTCGGCCAGGTGATGGCGCCCGCTGTGGTAGCGCACCAGCAGCGCCGAGGGGCCTGATCCGATGACCCAGTGCGTGGCGGGATAATCGCCGTCGCCCGAGAACACAGCACCCTGCATGGCGGCCAGCACATCGCCGGTGAAGACGCCGGGCCCGGCGGCCTCGCGGCCTGCGCGGTGGGCGGCATCGCCCAGTTCGGCGGCGTTTTTCATGAAGGCGAGTTCCGCCGGGCTCTTGATCACGCGCAGGTGGGAGACGAGGTCGGAGGCATCCTCCAGGCGGCAGAAATCCTCCAGTGCCGGCTTCAGCCGTTCCCAGCTTCGCCCGGTAAGCCCGTAAGCCTCAAGCTCGATGCCGACGCGCTTGCCCTCAAGGCCCAGCTCCCTGCAAATCTCCCGCAACTCGCCGTAGGGATCGGCGCCGTCGCGGTCGACCCAGATGCGGACGTCCTCGATGTTGGAGGTGTAGGCCGCCTGGCGCATGTCGGCCGAGCGGGTCAGCAGGATACTGCGGCCATCGGCGGTCATCACCAGACACTGGAAATAGACGAAGCCCTGGGTGTCGTAGCCGGTGAGGTAATACATGCTCTCCTGCCGGAACATCAGCAGGCCATCGAGACCGGCATCCGCGAGCGCCGCGCAGGTCCGCGTCACCCGGTCCTGGTATTCCTTCGGGGCAAAATGCAGGGGCATGGCGGTCTCCGTGTTGGCGGCGCCATCCTGCCCTGTGCGGTGCGCGCACTCCAGGCGTTTGCGCGGGTCTCAGGCGACCGCGAAGTGCATCACGATGAAGCTGGCATAGAGCGCCAGGAAAATCGCACCGATCGCCCTCCCGACATGGCGCGCGCCGATCAGCGCGACGAAACAACCCGTGACCGCCAGCATGGCGAGCAGCGAGAAGTGGACGTCGGGACCGGCAGTGGACACCGGCGTGATCACCGCAACGATGCCCAGCGCGCCCAGCAGGTTGAAGAGGTTGGAACCCAGCACGTTGCCGATGGCGACCGAGGAACGGCCGCGGAAGGCGGCGACCACGGAGGCGGCCAGCTCGGGCAGGGAGCTTCCGACAGCGACGATGGTAAGGCCGATGGTGCTTTCGCTGACGCCGAAGTCGCGGGCAATGTCGATCGCGCCCTCAACCAGCAGGTCCGCGCCCAGCACCAGCAGGGCAAGACCACCCAGGGCCAGAACACAGGCCTTGGCGGTGGATGACGGGGGACCTTCCTCCTCGGCGATCTCGGCACCCTCGGGCGCGGCCAGGCGCCAGCAGAACACCAGATAGCCCAGCAGGGCCGCCAGCATCACTACGCCCTGCCACAGGCCCAGCGGGCCGGCCATCGCCAGGGCCGTGACGATGCAGGTCGCCACCAGCACCATCGCGGCCTCACGCCAGCCTACGCCGGCCGAAAGGCGGATCGGGGTGACCACGGCGGCAACCCCGACGATCAGCAGGATGTTGGCGATATTGCTGCCCAGCACGTTGCCGAGCGCCAGTTCGGGATGGTTGAGGATCGCCGATTCGACGCTGACCAGCAGTTCGGGTGCCGAGGTACCGAAGCCGACCAGCACCACGCCCACCGCGATCTCGGAAACACCCAGCCTGCGGGCCAGTGCGACGCTGCCGCGCACCAGCAGTTCGCCACCTCCAAAAAGGAGGGCCAGACCAAGCAAGACCAGAAAAAGAGACATGATGTATGGTGCTCTGCCGCCCGAGACCCTAACTAACTGGCGTGTCCGAGGCGTATTTGAAGGGAGAATCGTCGATGCTTCGCGAGTTTTTGCGGCTGGAGAGTGCGGGCGGCATCATTCTGATGGCTGCCGCGGTCGCCGCGCTGATCATCGACAATACCCCGGCGGCGGTCTTTTACGACCTTCTGCTCACCACA
>CALGGB010000042.1 GCA_937880925.1 uncultured Rhodospirillaceae bacterium
ACGGCGCCGTGGTTGCCGGCAAGCTGCTGGAGCAGAAGGACAAGAACCGCGGCTTCGACGCCCAGGCCGAGGAATACAAGGACATGATCAAGGCCGGTATCGTCGACCCCACGAAGGTCGTGCGTACCGCGCTGCAGGATGCCGCCTCGGTGGCCGGCCTGCTGATCACGACCGAGGCCATGATCGCCGAGAAGCCCAAGAAGGAAGCCCCGATGCCTGCCGGCGGCCCCGACATGGGCGGCATGGGTGGTATGGGCGGCATGGGCGGTATGGGCTTCTAGGCCAGACCGACCTTCGCCTGAAACGAGAAGGGCCGCGGCATATGCCGCGGCCCTTTTTCTTTGCCTGGCGCCGGCCTCAGATATGGCCGAGCAGCACCAGGATGATGATGATCACCAGGATCAGGCCCAGGCCGCCGGTCGGGTAGTAGCCCCACGAGCGGCTGTGCGGCCAGGCCGGCAGGGCGCCGAGCAGCAGCAGGATCAGTACGATGATGAGAATGGTACCCAACATGGGTCAGTCCCCCTTGTGATGGTTGGCGGCGGCGCGGTTCAGGCGATGCCGAACAGCACGAGAAGGATGACGACGCTGAGCGGCACGCCCAGCAGCCAGAGAATGATCGGCATGGCGGTCTCCTCGCAAGGGGCCGCAGCGGCCCCGATGCAGGTTCAAACGCCGATCGGCCACGCATGTTGCGCGGCACCCTGCATCAGGGCTCGGGAAACGGCTCGGGATCGAGGAAACGGCGCAGAACATTGGCGGTGACGCCGGCGACGTTGTTGTCGAAGCCGTTCCAGGAAAGGCTGCCGATCCAGGCGATGGAGCCGGTGGAAAACACCGCGCCGCCGTTGGCGGTTTCGTGGAAGGTGAGTTCGGCGCGCACCTGCGGGTTCTGCACCGCATCGAGGAATGGCCGGGCGTTGTCGATCTCCTCGGGCCCGGGATAGTAGATGTCCGAGAGGCCCTCGGAACTGGCCAGCACCAGGGTATTGGGCGGCGAGCCCTTGGAGAAGTCGCAGCGGTCGACCTCGATGCCGGCGGCACCGCCGCCCACCACGCCGAAATCGCCGATGATCTCATCCTCGATGCCTGCGAAGACGAAGGCCGCGCGCGGATTGCGGCTGTCGTCCGTGCGCCGGTAGTAACCGGAGATGTCGAAACCCTGCCCGGCCATGCCGACGCCGGCCAGCGCATGGATCGGCCGGCCCTGGCGCTCCCACATGCCGCCGTAGGCGCCGTCGAAGGCCTGGTAGTATTCGCCGCCCTGGGCGACCCAGTCGCGGATACCGTCCTCGCCCCGGCGCAGTTCCATCACACCCGCGATCTCGGGGTGGAAGGCGACGCGCCAGTAGAAGCCGTTGCCGCCCAGATACATCAGTCGCCCGCCGCGCTGCAGCCAGCCGTCGAGCGCATCGAGCATGGGCTTGGAGTAGTATTCCGGGTGGCTGCCGGTCATCACCACGCGGTAGCGCGACAGCAGGTCCAGGCCCTCCTCGTGCAGGTCCTCGTCGGTCGCGACGTCGCAGGCAAAGCCGTGGTGCTCCAGGAAATCCATCAGCGGCAGGTCGGCGTTGAACTGCCAGGGGAAGGTGCCGCCCGGCCCGACCCAGGCGTTGGTCACGCCCGGGCGCATGTTGAGCACCGGACGCAGGCGCGAGCTGACCGCCACACCCGAGCCGTCGCCGTGATGGCAGTAGAGGGAGTAGCCAAGGTCCGGCCGCTCGTCCAGCAGCAGGTCCTGCGCCGAAAGGCCTGAGAGATGGCCCGAGAAGGCATCCATCGCGCCGGCACTTTCGACCGCGGCATGCTCGTTGGCGTAGGCGAGGTAGCTCGCCGAAGGCATCAGGAACAGGGCATCGGCACTCGCCGAGCCGCGCGGCGCGCGCACAACGAAGGGGATGTGGTCGTTCTGCTCCCCGGCGACGAGACGCGCGGCGTAGATGCCGCTCTTCAGCCCTTGCGGCACCGTGAAGCTGAAGTCGGTCTCCCAGCCGCAGTCGGCAATGTCGTCGTCGTGGAAGTGGATGGCGCCGTACTGGGCGGGCGCCGCCTTCCAGTCCAGGACCTCGCCGTTCCAGTTGTGCCCGGTCATGGCGCGTGTGGGCACGTTGACCAGTTCGCCGTCATGGGCCGAGGGACCGATGTCGCGGATGGTTTCGCCCATGGTGTCGCGGGCGAAGTCCCAGGCGGCGATCAGCGCTCGCTCGCCGAGCGGGGCCGCCTGCAGTGCCATCGCCTCCCCCGCATCCATGGCGCGGCCGTAGAGGCGCGGGGCTTCCAGCTTGCCGTTGCAGGGGTCGAGGCAGAAGCGGCGCGGCCCCTCCTCCCGCCCGGGCCGGGCGGCAATACCGAGCGGCAGGCCGGAGGCATCGATGGCGCCGGCGACTTCTCCGGCGCCATCGCCGGTGGCATCGTGGCCGGGCCAGGTCTTCTGCGGGCGCTGCCAGACGCGGATCGCCCCACTGGCGCCATCGAAGCTGGCGCCAACGAAACTCCACACACGCTCCTGCAATGCAACGCCGGTGGAGACCGTTGCGATGCCCTTGTCCGTGGCGATGCGCAGGGCAAGCGCGCCCGTTGCATCGATCATCAGCATCCAGCCGCGCTTGCCGGAAACGTCCATGCGGGCCAGCAGCGCCTGCTCGCCCTTCATCGGCGTCGTCGGCCACAGGTGGAGGGCGACCGTGAGGCTTTCGCTGCACAATCCCGGCGCGCTGGGCACCCGGCCCCAGGATCCGGCGGGGATCGCCTGTTCACGGCCGGGGTAGCTGCCCGAGACAGGGCTGGCGATCTCCTTCTCGATCCAGCCGCGCCCCTTGGGGTGCAGGTCGGCGCAGATCAGACGCACGATGTCGGCGCGGTATTCGGCGATGTCCTCGCAGCTTGCCTTGAAGGCGATGGTCTCGCCCGGGGCAAGGCTGAGCTTGTCGGCATAGCCGATGATGCGTTTGCGCGGCAGCTCAGCGGTCATGGGGCAGGTCCTCTCCGGTCAGCGCCTTCCAGCGCAGGCGGAAGACCTGCCATTCGGCCTCCAGCGGATCGTTGAAAGGGGGATGGTCGAGCAGGGTCGTCACCGCGCCCTTGCCCCCGGGTTTGGTCGCCAGGCGCCATTCGCGCTGCGCCTTCGTGCAGACCAGCACATAGGGCGGCAGGTCGGGGTGGCGGCGGATGGTGTTGAGCAAACGGCGCAGATCGCCCGACTGGCGGCCCACCGGATTGCGGCGAAACTCCTCGACAAGGTCCTTGCGCGCGGGATCGATGGCGTCCATCACCTCTCCTGTCCTGAAACAACGGCGCGCATCTTGGCCCGCCTGCACCTTCGCGAACAAGGGTTCCCGCATGCTGCCGTCGCCTGAAACCGTCGCCGCCATCGTCGCCGAGATCGCGGCGGAGGAACTGCTGCCGCGCTTTCGCAACCTGAAGGCGGGCGAGGTGCGCGACAAGGGACCGGGCGATCCCGTGACGGTTGCCGACGAAGCCGCCGAACGGGCGCTGACGCGGCGCCTGGCCGACCTGCTGCCGGGCTCCCTGGTGGTGGGCGAGGAGGCTGCCTCCGCCGATCCGGCGGTGGTGGCGCGGCTCTCGGGCGAGGGCCCGGTGTGGATCATCGATCCGGTCGACGGCACGACCAATTTTGCCGCCGGCCTGCCCATCTTTGCCGTCATCGTGGGCCTGGCCCAGGGCGGGGAAATGCGCCTGGCCTGCATCCACGATCCCGTCCATGGCGAGACCGCGCTGGCGAGCGCCGGCGACGGCGCAACGCTCAATGGCCGGCGCATCTCGGTCGCCGCCCCCGACGCACCGAAGAACATGTACGGCACGGTGAAGCTGCGCTTCGGCGACCGCGCCCTGCCCCTGCGCATCGTCGAGCGCTGCCAGAACGTGCCGCCCTTCATGGACCTGCGCTGCGCGGCCCACGAATACATCGCGCTGGCATCAGGCCGCCTGCACTACGCCCTCTACCGCAAGCTGATGCCCTGGGACCATGCGGCGGGCCACCTGCTGCACCGCGAGGCCGGCGGCCACGGCGCTCACCTTGACCGCACGCCCTACCGCGTCGATGGTCCCGACCACAGCAACGGCTTTCTCTACGCCCCGGACGAGGCTTCGTGGGAGGCGCTGGTCGGAGCGCTGGTGGGACAGGAACCGATTTAGGCTCCGCCCGACGCCAGGCGTTGCTGCAGGTCTTCCAGCAGCCAGCGCCCAGCCCTACCAGGCGAACGGCCACGCTCCCAGACTGCGCTGAGCGCCAGACGTGTCGGTCCGATGCTGGCGAGGTCAAGGCGCACCAGGCGGCCAGCCGCCAGGTCGGCGCGCACGACATGCTCGGGCATGAAACACCAGCCGAAACCCGCCAGCAGGTATTGCAGGCGCGTCGCCAGATCGGCAAAGCGCCAGATGCGGCTGCCCAGAACACCGCCGCTGGTGTTGTGGGTGAGCGGTGTGCGATCGGTCAGCACGAGCTGGATGTGGGGCTGGAGCATGTCGAGGGTGACCGGCTCGTCGATGGCCGCCAGGGGATGGCCCGGCGCGACCACGGGAAGCATCGCGACCTCGGTGAGAAAGGCGCTCTCCAGGTCCCGCGCCCCGGTCAGCGCAAGGGCATAGACAGCTAGGCCGACGACGCCGTCGCGCAGGCGCTGTTCGGCCCCGCCCAATCCTTCCGTGAAGATGGAGACCGGCAGCAGGGGAAAGGCATCGCGGAATGCGGTGACCGCCTCCATCAGCACCACGGCCGGGAAATAGCCGTCGACCGCAACGGTGAGTTCGTCCTCGATGCCGGGGTCCATGGCGGCGGCTCTGGCCTTCAGCGCGCGGGCCTCGCCCAGCACGCGCCAGGCATCGGGCAGTAGCACGGTACCCGCCCGGGACAGGGCGGGTGTGCGCCCGCCGCGCTCGAAGAGCAACACGCCGAGCTGGTCCTCCAGAGTGGCCACCGACTGGCTGATCGCCGAATGCACGCGCCCCAGGCGCCGTGCCGCGGCGCTGAAGCTGCCGGTCTCGGCCACGGCGACGAAGGCGCGCAACTGATCGAGCGTCATGCCATCGAACATCTGTCAATCCAACCGACGGAACCTTTTGAAATTATGCCAATTGTGATGACATGCCGCCATCGCGATCTTCTCCCCAGACCAACAACCATCCGGGGGAACCCCAATGACCAACGTCGCGATCATCTACTACAGCAGCACCGGCCGGACCCATCAGGTCGCAGAGGCCGTGGAAGCCGGCGCCAGGGCGGCCGGCGCGACGACACGCCTGCGCCGGGTCGCCGAACTCGCACCCGATACGGCCGTCGCCTCCAACCCGGCCTGGAAGGCCCATCTGGAGGCGACCAGGGACGTCCCGCTTGCCAGCCTCGACGATCTGGAATGGGCCGACGGCTACGTTCTGGGCACGCCGACCCGCTTCGGCAATGTCTCGGCACAGTTGAAGCAGTTCATCGATACAGCCGGCGGCCTCTGGTACCAGGGCAAGCTGGCCGACAAGGCCGCAGCGGCCTTCACCGGCGCGGCAACCTTGCATGGCGGGCAGGAAGCCACCCTGTTGGCGCTGGCCACAACCTTCCACCACTGGGGCGCGATCCTGGTTCCGCCGGGTTACACCGATGCCTCGATCTACGCGGCCGGCGGCAACCCCTATGGCGTCAGCTTCCAGGACACCCGCGACGAGAACCCGGTGCCCGAGGAAGTGCTGGCCGCCGCCCGCCACATGGGCGCGCGCCTGAGCAGGGTGGCCGCCGCGGTCAAGGGTCTGCGCGCGCAGCCCGCCAGCGAAGCCGCCGGCGGCTGATCACGGGCTGAACGGGCGTACAGCGCGCCGCGGTCCCGAAATGGACCGCGGCGCTGCTGCATTCAGGGCAGACGCTTGAGCCGGTGCATCAGGCTGGAGGTGTCCCAGCGGTTGCCGCCCAGGCGCTGGATTTCGCCGTAGAACTGGTCGACCAGGGCGGTCACCGGCAGGGAAGCGCCGTTCGCCTTGGCCTCCGTCATGGCGATGCGCAGGTCCTTGCGCATCCAGTCGACGGCAAAGCCGAAATCGTACTTGTCCTGCAGCATGGTGCTGCCGCGGTTCATCATCTGCCAGGAACCGGCGGCGCCCTTGGAGATCACGTCGAGCACCTGCTCGCCGTCGAGACCGGCGCGCTGGGCGAAGTTCATGCCTTCGGAAAGCCCCTGGACCAGACCGGCGATGCAGATCTGGTTGACCATCTTGCAGAGCTGGCCCGAACCGACGGGGCCCATCAGGGTGACGGCCTTGCCGTAGCAGTCCATCACCGGTTTGGCCTTGTCGAAGTCGCCCTGCTCGCCGCCTACCATGACGGTGAGTTGGCCGTTTTCCGCACCCGCCTGGCCGCCAGAGACCGGGGCATCGAGGAAACCAACGCCCTTTTCGGCCAGCGCCGCGGCCATTTCGCGCGCGACATCGGCCGAGGCGGTGGTGTGGTCGACGAAGATCGCGCCCTTGGCCATGCCCTCGATGGCACCACCCTCGCCCACGATCACCTCGCGCACGCTGGGATCATCGCCAACGCAGGCAAAGACGATCTCGGCGCCCTCGGCCGCTGCCGCCGGGGTCGCCGCGGCGCTGCCCTTGTGCCTGGCGGTCCACTCCTTGGCCTTGGCGGCGTTGCGGTTGTAGACGGTGACCTCGTGGCCCTTGGCGGCCAGATGACCGGCCATGGGGAAACCCATGACGCCCAGACCCAGAAAAGCGACCTTCACGACCTCGTTCCTCCTGTTTTACCGTTGTTCCACCCATATTAGGTCGGAAGCCCCTGGATGGCGACCGCCGCGTCGCCGGCACCGCATGCCGGGCGCGTGGTCGCCCACCAGACACAGGCAAAAAGAACGAATGTTGGGAGTTGCAGCATATGGTCCGAACCATCTTTCTTTCGCTCTTGGCCGGCATCGTTGCTGTCGCCGGCCTGATCCTTGCCGCGACAAGCCAGGACGGCGCCTGGCAGACATTCGGCATCCTCATACTCCTGCTCGCATGGGGCGGCGCGGTCGGCTACCATGGCCGCCGCGCGGAACGAGTCGAGCGCATGCGCCTTGGCCTGCCCGATTCGGACCCTGCATCGATTTCGACCCACATCAGGGAATGGTCCATGCTCAAGAGCCTTGCCGTATCCGTCATCTTCGCCATCCTGGGCGTTGTCGGCCTGATCATCGCCGCCAATGCAGACGACAGCGTCGCCCAGTTCATGGGCCTGGGTCTGCTGGTGCTGTCCTGGTTCTTCGTGGTCGGGATCAATGCCCGCCGCGCCGAAGCCGAGGAGCGCGCCCGCCACGGGGCCGCCCACTAGGCTTATCCGCGAAGTTTGACGTTCATGAAGGCCCTGATCCGCGTCGCTGCTGCCGGCATCCTGATGCTGGCGGCGTTTTCGCTCGCCCGCGCCCAGGATGACGGCGGCGCGCCCGAGGCAGGCGAGATCTATGTCGAGAATGTCGCGCCCCAGCCGCTGACCTTCGGCCTGTCGCCCGACAACGAAAGCTGGGAGCGCTTCACCCTGGATGCCGAGCAGGTCGCGGTCTACAGCGGCGGGCCGGACTGGTACATCCTGATCCTGACCGAGGGGGTCGAGCTGCGCTATCGCCTGGACGATGCCGGCAGTTACCGTCTTTACTGGAACGAGACCGACATGCGCTGGGACATGCTGACCTGTCAGGAACCAGCCTGCGGCCGTCTCGGCGAGTAGCCATGATCGTGCCCCTTTCGGGCATCACCATGGCCACCATGAACGAGAAACCGACATCATGACCGTGCACCGCCGCCCCGGCAGACGGCTTCTGGGCTGCGCTGCCCTTGCTGCCCTGTTGCTCGCCTCGGGACCGCTGGCCGCGCAGGAGTCGCCCGACGATCCGCTGGCGCGCGCCGAGGAGGGCATGCGCCAGATCCTGACGGCCCTGCAGCTTCTGCTGGCGACCATCCCGCAATACGAAATGCCGGAGGTCCTGGAGAACGGCGACATCATCATCCGCCGCGTGCAGCCCGAGACGCCCGCCGATCCCGACGATGCCAACAACGACGGCGTCGAGGAAACCGCCATCTGAACGCTGTTCACGCCATCGCGGCGTAGTCGATGGCGGCGCCCCGGGCGATGGTGCGCTCCACCGGGGCCATGGGATACTTCAGGCCCGTGGCGCAGTTGAACAGCACGACCCGTTCGTCCGTACCCACCAACCCGTGGGCCAGGGCGCGGCGATAGGCCTCCACCGTGGCCGCGCCTTCCGGACAGAGCAGCAGGCCGTCCTCGGCGGCCACGGCATCGCGCGTGGCGATGATGGCATCGTCATCGACCGCCATGCAGAACCCGCCCGATTCCCGCACCGCGCGGATGATGAGGAAGTCGCCCACGGCCACAGGCACGCGGATACCCGCGGCGACCGTATGGGCGTTCTCCCACAGCGGCGCATGTTCCTCACCGGCCTCCCAGGCCTTCACGATGGGCGCGCAACCCTCGGCCTGGACGGCCACCATGCGCGGCATGGGGCCGGTCAGCCAGCCGATCTCGCGCAGCTCGGCAAAGGCCTTCCACATGCCGATC
Organism: uncultured Rhodospirillaceae bacterium; assembly: GCA_937880925.1. Taxonomy (GTDB): domain Bacteria; phylum Pseudomonadota; class Alphaproteobacteria; order SP197; family SP197; genus CALGGB01. Next base: position 8,552 of record CALGGB010000042.1, read on the forward strand.
AGGCCGGTGCCGCCGCCCGTGGGATAGAAGATCACGTCGGGCAACGACCAGCCGAACTGTTCGGCCAGTTCCAGGCCCATCGTCTTCTTGCCCTCGATCCGGTAGGGCTCCTTCAGCGTGGAGACGTCGAACCAGCCGGCCTTTGCCTTGCCCTCCCCCACGATCCTGCCGCAGTCGTTGATCAGGCCGTCGACCTTCCAGACGGCCGCGCCTTGCTGGGCAATCTCGCGCACGTTGATGTCGGGCGTGTCGGCGGGACAGAAGACGCTGGCGCGCAGCCCGGCACGGCGCGCATAGGCCGCCATCGCAGCACCCGCATTGCCGTTGGTGGGAATTGCCAGGTGCTCAATGCCAAACCCCCGGGCCATGGCGACGGCCAGACAGAGACCGCGCGCCTTGAACGAACCCGTCGGCAGGCGTCCCTCGTCCTTCACCAGCGCCTTGCCCGGCAGCGCGCCCAGGCCGGCAGCGGAGCGCTCCAGCGGGATCAGCGGCGTCATCACCTCGCCCAGGGACACCCGATCGGCCGGATCGGCGACGGGCAGGAACGGCGCATAACGCCAGAAGCCGGGATCGGATGAAGCTGCGATCCCGGCCTTCGTCACGGAAGCGCACAAGCGCTCCAGGTCGTAACGCACCAGCAGGGGGCGCCCGGCTGCCGACAGGCCGTGGACCTGGCCCGCCTCATAACGCTCCCCGGTGAGCGAACATTCCAGATGACTGACAAAGGTCTGCGACATGGTTCCTCCTGCTGGCGGGCAGCCTTGCGCCCGCTGCATGACCTTGCAAGCCCGCCGTTGCTGACTCCTGCCCGCCCTCCGTGCTATCAGCCGCGCCCATGCTCACCATCAACGCCATCACCGTCCGCCTCGGCGGCAAGGTCATCCTCGATCGCGCCAGTGCGACGATCCCGTCGCGCGCGCGCGTCGGCTTCATCGGCCGCAATGGTGCCGGCAAGTCGACGCTGATGAAGGTCATCGCCGGGGTCAACGATCCCGACGAAGGCACCATCGAGACGCCGCGGGAGGCCACCATGGGCTATGTCGCCCAGGAAGCACCGGGCGGCCCCGATTCGCCCTTTGAACGTGTCCTGGCCTGCGACACCGAACGCGCGGCGCTGATGGCCGAATCCGAAACGACCCGCGATCCCCACCGCATCGGCGAGATCCACGAGCGGCTCAACGCCATCGAGGCCCATGCGGCCCCGGCGCGCGCCGCGCGCATCCTGGCGGGCCTGGGCTTCGACGAGGCCGACCAGCACAAGCCGCTCAACGACTTCTCGGGCGGCTGGCGCATGCGAGTGGCGCTGGCCGGCCTGCTGTTTTCGGGCCCCGAACTGCTGTTGCTCGACGAGCCGAGCAACCATCTCGATCTCGAAGCGGCGATCTGGCTGGAGAATTTCCTCAAGACCTATCGCGGCACCCTGCTGGTGATCAGCCACGAGCGCGATCTGCTGAACAACGTGGTCGATCACATCCTGCACCTGGAAGGCGGCAAGACGACGCTCTACCCCGGCGGCTACGACGATTTCGAGCGCCAGCGGAGCGAACGCCTGGCCCAGGCCGAATCCATGCGCGCCAAGCAGGACGCCCAGCGCGCCCACCTGCAGGCCTATGTCGACCGCTGGCGCTACAAGGCCCATACCGCCCGCCAGGCCCAGAGCCGCATGAAGGCGCTGGCGCGCATGCAGCCCATCGCCGCGGCAGTGGAAGACAGTTCCATGTCCTTCCACTTCCCCAACCCCAGCGAACTGCGCCCGCCGCTGATCACGCTCGACAAGGCTTCGGTGGGTTATGTCGCCGACAAGCCGATCCTGTCGCTGCTCAACCTGCGCATCGATCCTGATGACCGCATCGCCCTGCTGGGGCGCAACGGCAACGGCAAGACGACGCTGGCGCGACTGCTTTCAGGCCGCCTGGATCCCCTGGAAGGCGAAATGGCCGCCTCCTCCAAGATGCGCGTGGGGTATTTCGCCCAGCATCAGGTGGAGGAACTGGACGCCGAGGACACCCCGGTCCAGCACATGACGCGCCTGATGCCCAATGCCAAACCCGGCCATGTTCGCGCCCAGCTTGGCCGCTTCGGCTTCTCGGGCGAGAAGGCGGAACTTGCCGTGCGCCATCTCTCGGGCGGCGAGCGGGCGCGCCTGGCCCTGGCGCTGATCACGCGCGAGGCCCCGCACATGCTGATCCTGGACGAGCCGACCAACCATCTCGACGTCGACGCCCGCGAGGCCCTGGTGCAGGCGCTCAACGACTACGAGGGCGCGGTCATCGTGGTCTCCCATGACCGCCACATGCTGGAACTGACCGCCGACCGTCTGGTCCTGGTTCACGAGGGCCGGGCGACCGATTTCAACGGCACGCTCGACGACTACCGCGATCTGGTGCTGGGCCGGGGTGCAGCCAACGACGACAAGCCCCAGGGCAAGGGCGGCGCCAAGCAGGGCAGCAAGCAGAACCGCAAGGACGAGCGCCGCGCTGCCGCCGAAGCCCGGGAGAAGACCGCAACGCTGCGCAAGGCGGTCAAGGAGGCCGAGGGCGAAATGGCGCGCCTCTCCGAGCGCATCGCCGACATCGACAAGGCGGTGTTCGATCCCAAGGCCTACAAGGGACCCGAAAAGGACGCTACGGTGACCGAGCTGATGAAGCGGCGCGCCCAGTGCGAACGCGAACTGGCCCAGGCCGAGGCGCGCTGGCTGAAAGCGAGCGAAGCGCTCGACAACGCCCAGACGGCGGGCGCGGCCTGAACCCGAAGGGACGCCGATGGCCAAGGATCTGCAGTTTTCCGTGCGTTACGACCCGGCCCAGGATCGCATGATGCTGCTTGCCGCATTTCCCGACGGCACGGAGGTGCGCGCCTGGATGACGCGCTGCCTGGTCAAGAACCTGCTCGGCATGTCCGGCCAGGTCGCCGAAAAGATGGTGCCCCAGCAGGTGGTCGAACCCCAGGCCAAGAAGGAAGTGGCGCAGTTCCAGCGCGAAGCCGCCGTGCAGCAGGCCGACTTCCGCAAGGGTTTCCAGGGCGGCACGCCCCACCCCGAACTGGGCGAGGAGCTGCGCCTGATCACCGAGATCCGGATCAAGCCCAAGGAAGGCGGCGGCATGCACATGCGGCTGGCGCTGGACAACGCCAAGACCGTCGCCTGGCTGATCCCCAGCCAGACCTACTGGGGCCTGCTCCACCTGATCGAACGCCAGTCCCACCGCGCCGAATGGGACCTCGTCGCCAAGGTGGCACCTGCCGAACCGGAAAAGCCCCTGCGCGGCGAGCGCATCGTGGCCAAGGACAAGCCGAAGCTGAACTGAGCGGGCGCGTTCGCCTCTCCCTCTCTCTTGTCATGGTCCGACTTGATCGGGCCATCCATGCTGTGACCTTCACGCCAGTAAGACCTTGTGACCGCGCGCAGACCGCGAGGCTACAGCATGGATCGTCCGGTCAAGCCGGACGATGACAGGTAGGGACGGCGTGAACGGCGCTTCACCACCACTTCACGCGCGCATCGGTCAGCTTCTCGTAGCCGTTCTCGGTGACGAGGATCGTCTCCTCGAAGTCACCGACGTAGCCCATGTGGCGCACGCTGCGTTCGACGCAGAGGACCATGTCCTTTTCGAGCACGGTGTGGTCGCTCTCGATCAGCCAGGGGGCGTCCCAGCCCAGGCCGACGCCGTGGCCGAAGCCCTTGAAGGCGCCCTCGAACTCGAAACCCAGTTCCTCCAGCTTCTCCCGCCCGGCGCGGGCGACCTCGGAGGCCGTGACGCCGGGTTTCACCTTGGCCATGGCGGCCTGGACGGCCAGCATCGGCGCCTCGAAGACCCGGATCTGCTCGGCGGTGCCGTTGCCGATGGGCTTGGAGCGGGCGTGGTCGAAGTAGTAACCGTCGACCGCGCCGGAGATGCCGCAATGGAACCAGTCGCCGTCCTCCAGCACTTCCGGACTGCCCCACGTGGGGAAGCTGGTGGCGACCGACGTGGGGTTGTTGCCGCCCCGGCCCGAGGACATGAAGTTGTTGTAGAGAATGCCGCCGTGTTTCGCGAGCACCTCCATGCCCGCGGCGACAACCTCGCCATGGGTCTTGCCGGCAACCGCGGTCTCCAGCATCGCCTCGGTCGCCCGGCAGCCGACCCAGGAGGCGTAGCGCAGCTTCTCGATCTCGGCCTTCGATTTGACCTTGCGGATTTCCTTGGCGATCTCGTCGGCGGGCACCCAGGTGACCTCGGGGAAGGCCGCGGCAAGCTGGCTGTGGACGCTCCAGGAAAGGGTGTCGGCGCCGACGATGCCGACCCGGCCCTCGGTCAGTTCGGCCTTCTTCAGGCTGGCGATCACCGAGGCGATGACGTCGCCGGTGACGATGCGCTCGTCAATCGCCATTTCCTCGTCGCGCTTGGGCTTGTCGTCGGCGACGAGGATTTCCTCGCCCTCAATCGGAAGGATCAGGAAGGCATGGGCGCGCGCCGTCCACTCACCCGGCACGTCCGGGATGTAGGGGAAGCGGGTGTAGAAGTTGGTGAAGTACTTGATGTCGCCGTAGCGGTCCGTGGTGCCGCCGCCGCGCGAGCAGACCAGCAGACCGGCAAGGCCGGCTGCCTTGGCCGCCTTGCGCGCGCGCTCGCGGCGCTCGGGAAACTCGTTGGCGGGGACGGCGGCGGGTTTCTTCATGGCTGCATCCTTTCCTGGGCATCGCGGGCGTCGTGGATCGCGCGCCATATCTTCATCGGTGTGGCCGGCATGTCGAGATGTTCGATGCCCAGCGGCGAAAGGGCATCGAGAATGGCGTCCATCACCACGGGCGGCGCGGCGATGGCGCCACATTCGCCGTTACCCTTCACCCCCAGCGGATTGCGCGTCGTGGGCACTTCGATGCGGTGGGTCTCGATCATCGGCAGATCAGAGGCGCGTGGCAGGCGGTAGTCCATGAACGAGCCCGAGAGAAGCTGCCCGCTTTCGGGGTCATAGACCGTCTCCTCGGCGATCGCCTGGCCCAGGCCCTGGCCAATGCCGCCGTGGACCTGGCCGTCGACCAGGAGCGGATTGAGAACGTTGCCGAAGTCGTCGACCGTGACGTAGCGCAGGACGTCGAGCACGCCGGTCTCGGGGTCGATCTCGACCTCGCAGACATGGCTGCCGTTGGGGAAGCCGGGGGCGTCGGGCTTGAAGGTGCCGATCACCTGGAATCCCGGGTCCTCGCCCTTTGGCAGCTTCGCGGGATCGTAGGCGGCGCGCGCGACATCGGCGAGACTCACCCTGCGGTCCGTCCCGGCGATCTCGAAGCGGCCCTTCTCGAAGACGATGTCGATTTCGGGCGCTTCCAGCATGTGGGCGGCGATCCGCCTGCCCTTCTCGATGGCGCGATCAACGGCGACATTGCCTGCGCTCGCCCCCACCGCGGCAAAGTTCGAACCGCCATTGCCCGAGCCGAAGGCGATGACCGACGTGTCGCCCTGCACAACGCGTACCTTGGACGGGTCGATGCCCAGACGGGCCGAGACGATCTGGACATAGGTCGTCTCGTGACCCTGGCCGTTGGTCTGGGTGCCGACGAACAGGGTGATATTGCCCATGGCGTCGATGCGCAGATCCGCCATGTCAGGTCCGCCGCCACCGCAGCGGTCGACGTAGCAGGTGAAACCCTGGCCGCGCAGGCGCCCGCGTGCCCGGGCCTCGGCGCGGCGGTTCTCGAAGCCGTCGATGTCGGCGATCTCGCGCGCCATGGCGATGTGGCGGGCGAATTCGCCGCAGTCGTAGATGAAACCGACCTGGGTCTGGTAGGGGAACTGATCGGGCGCGATGGCGTTGCGCCGGCGCAGTTCATCGGGCTGAAGGCCAAAGGCGCGGGCCGCCTTGGCCATCAGGCGTTCGACGACATAGTTCGACTCCGGCCGCCCAGCGCCGCGATAGGCGTCCGTGGGCACGGTGTTGGTATAGACCGGGCGGATGTGGGCGAAGATCTGCGGGATGTCGTAAACGACCGACAGCACGCCGGTCGACGCCGAGGTCGGCACGAAGGGCGCGAACTGCGAGAGATAGGCGCCGATGTTGGCGGTGACGTCGACCTTCAGCCCCAGGATGCGGCGCTGCGCATCGAAGGCCATGGCCGCCTTCGTCACATGGTCGCGGCCCTGGGTGTCGGAGACGAAGGCCTCGCTGCGGTCGCCGGTCCATTTCACCGGATGGCCGAGCCGGCGCGCGGCAAAGAGCACCAGCACGTATTCGTGGAACAGGAAGTTCTTCATGCCGAAGGCGCCGCCGACATCGCCGGTGACGACCCGCAGGTCGCCGTGGGCAACCTTCAGCACCAGCTCGGCAAGCGGCTTCTGCATCTTGTGCGCGCCCTGGGAACAGGCGTGCAGGGTGTAGCGGTTGTCCAGCCCGTCCCACACGCCCAGCGCCGCGCGGGGTTCCATGGGTGCGACGATGACACGGTTGTTGATCAGTTCGATCTCGACCACCGCATCGGCCTTCTCGAAGGCCGCCGCCGTGCCGGCCTCGTCACCGATCGACCAGTCGAGCGCGACATTGCCCGGCGCCTCCGGCCAGAGCTGCACGGCACCGTGGTCGCGGGCGCGGGCGGTCTCCACGACCGCATCCCGCGGCGCGTAGTCGACGACAATCAGTTCGGCGGCATCGCGCGCGGCCATGTGGCTTTGCGCAACGACAAAGGCGACCGGCTCGCCGACATGGCGCACCCGGCCCCGCGCCAGCACGGGGCGCGACGGCGCAAAAAGGTCGCTGCCGTCACGGTTCTTCGGACGCACCAGCACCGGCAGGTCGCCGATGCCGGCGGCATCGAGATCGTCGATGGTATAGACCGCAACCACGCCCGGCGCCTGGCGCGCCTCTTCGGTATCGATGCCGGCGATGTCGGCATGGGCGTAGGGCGAGCGCAGGACATGGCCATGGAGCTGGCCGGGCAGCGCGATATCGTCGGTGAAACGCCCGCGCCCGGTGACCAGGCGCGGGTCCTCGGTGCGCGGCATCGGCTGGCCGATGGCGAATTGCATGACCTCTCCTGTCGCTGGTCGCCACGATGCTAGTGGAGGCGCGAGGGGCGACGCAATCCCGCCTGGCAACGAACGTGACAATTGCCCCGTCGGGCGGCACTCTTCGCGCCGTTTCCGCTGGGGAGAACACGATGTCGCGCACGCCCTTGATGACCGGATTTCCACCCTCGCCGGAGGGTCAGGTCACGTTGCAGAACTGGCGCACGCCGCCCTTCAACATCTGGGGCTTCTCCAACGTGCGCCGCCTGCTGCCCACCGGGCCGATTCCGCGCGGCAACGGACCGGTGTGGCGCCTGGAGCGCGACAGCCAGGACCTTGGACGCCTTGCCTTCGACGATGGCGGGCGCTCGGTCAGCATCGC
>CALGGB010000043.1 GCA_937880925.1 uncultured Rhodospirillaceae bacterium
CCGTCAGGTCCATGGTCATGATGGTGATGAGGATCGTGCCCGTGACGCCGCAGCAGGCCGCGCAGGCTGCGAACGACGAGGTAGAGCCCGAGGACGGCGATCATGGCGAAACTCGCGCGCTCGGCCCACAGCGCCGCCCCCTGGGTCTCCCTGCCGGCAAAGCCGGCGAGCCAGATCAAGCCGAACACCAGAACAATGGCGACAACGCCCTGGCAAAGGGCTGCGGCAGCAGAAAGCACCATGGCGCGCCCTATGCGCCGCTCGTGGCTCACCAGATAGGTCGTCAGAACCACCTTGCCATGGCCCGGTCCGGCAGCATGGAAGACGCCATAGGCGAAGCTGGATGCGATCAGTGCCCAGGCCGTGGCGAACGAGCCCTGACGGCCCAGGGCCGTGAGTTCGTCGCGGAGCTGTTGGTGGAACAGCCCCTGCTGCTCCATGACGTAGCTGGCCACCCTCGTCCACAAGCCCGGGCCGGCAGTGGCGCTGTCGCCGGCCCAGGCCGCGGTCGCAGTCAGCAACACGACGGCGCCGGCGAATGCCGTCAGGCTCAGGGCGCGTCGCGGCATGAAACCGTCACCCATTGGGCAAACTGTGCACCCAGGCTGTCGTCGGTGGTCTGGGTGACATCGAGAGAAAGCGCATAGGCGACGATATCGGGGTCCGGTTCGGCATCCTTGATCGATACCGCGCAACCCGGTGGGCCGCCCTCCAGCCGCACGCCGTCGCCTTCGGGCAGATGCGCCATGGCGGCCATGTAGGTGGGATCGAAGATGGCGTAGGAAAACGGCTGAGCATCCCGCGGCACGGGTTCTTCGAAGAGCAGGGTGAAGGCCATGTAGAGCCGTCCGCCGGCAAAGGCTGTGGTGGCATCGGTGGCCTCGGGGACGGCAACCGACCCGGCGCCGGCGCGCACCTCGGTGAAGAAGTCCCACGTCCCCAGTTGCTGCAAATTGACCGCCGTCAGTGCCTGCAGGTTTTCCGCATCGGGCATGCCATCGCCGTCGCCGTCCATGCCCTCGGTGGCAAAGGCAGAATAGACCTCGTCGAACAACCAGCTCTCGCGCAGCCCCCTGACGGCTCCGCTCTCGTCAAGCAGGATCGTGACCTGGAGATCGATCCAGCCGTGGGGATGGGCCCCGGCGGAACCGCTCCACAGCACGATGGCCAGGGAGGGCAACAGCAGACGAACCGGTTTGCGGCGGCGACAGGAGGGCATGCTGGTTCCGTTCAGGGGCAGGCAGTATCTCCGCCTCAGGATTTGGGCGCCATGCCCTTTTCCGCGAGTTCGTCGAGCGCCTTCTGCGACTTGTGGAGGTGCGATAGACCCATGCCGGCCAGGACATGATCGGCCTTGGTGAACTGGATGTCGGTGTAGGTCGTGATCTCGACCCGATTACCCCAGGGGTCCAGGAAGTCGAGGAAGCGGCTGTCGAGCAGTTCGACGCCCATCTCCTCCAGCAACCTGCGGGCAAGCGGCTTGTCATCGACCGCGATGCCGAAGTGGCGGCCGTCATCGGGGCCCTGACGCCTGCCCTTCGAGAAATTGATGAACTGATCGCCGAAATAGACGAAGGCGGCATCCTCGCTCTGCGAGGCAACCTCGAAATCGAGAAAGCGGCTGTAGAAGGCCAAAGCCTCCTCAATGTCGCCGACTTCCAGCGCCACATGGTTGATTCCCACCGGCCTGGCCTTGGGCATGTCTTATCTCCATTGCGCGGTCGGCAAGCCCAGACAGATTCCTGTTCTGCCGCGCCGCGGTTGTGCATACTTGCAGATGGCCGCTTGTCGCCAACCTGCAAGAGGTTTCCTTGCCGCTTCTCATCCTGCTCAGCCTGGGTGTGACAATCGCCTGCTGCGTCCATGCGATGCGCAATGGCCGGCCCTACTGGTGGCTCTTCGTCTTGATCGGCACATCCTGGATCGGCGCGGCCATCTACCTGCTGGTCGAGGTCCTGCCGGAAATGCGCCGCAGCAGGGCCGCCCGCTCCCTGAAGACGGAGGTTGCCAGGCTTGTCGATCCGCAACGCGATTTTCGAGAGGCCGCACAGCGCCTGGAAGACCACGAGAGTGTGGAAACCCTGACTGCCATGGCCGAGCAACTTGCCGTGCGTGAACGCTACGGCGAAGCAGCCACCATGCTTGAGCGTTGCCTGCACGGCCCTCACGAGCACGATCCCGGAACTTTGCTGCGCCTGGCGGAGGCCCGCTTTCTAGATGGCGACCCTGCGGGTGCGCTGACGGCGCTCGATACGCTTCAGGAACACAACCCGGGCTACCACTCCGAACCAGGCCACCTGCTTTATGGCCGCAGCCAGGAAGCCTTGGGCCTGCAAGAAGATGCGCTGGAGAGCTATGCCGATCTGGCCGGCTACGCCACCAGTGAGGAACCGCGCGTGCGCCTGGGGCTTCTGTTGCAGAAGACCGGACGCACCGTTGAAGCCCGCGCCGCATTCGAAACCGTAGTCCGCAATCTGGAGCGAGCCAGCAAAGTCCACTTTCGCAACGAACGCGAGTGGTATCAGGCGGCCAAAGCCAATCTCTAGATTTCCCGAAACAGGACAATTCCGCGAAAAACGCCCTTAATTCGATCTAATCCTTCGATTCCTGCTCAGTCTCTTGTTACAGTATTTTTGCAACGCGTGGTCGCAGCCACATCGCGTCATACACTGGATGTTAGAACATGAGCGCTCCCCGAACGCCTAAGGCACCCGTCACGGGTGTCGCTGACACTACCCCTGCGCGGCGGCGTCAGCGCCCTGCGGTCTTGATCGTCGAGGACGACGCGGCGGTCGCAAGGGTGATCGAGCAGGCACTGTCGTCGCACGGCTACGAATGTCTGGTGGCCGAGGTCGCCGAAGATGCCCTGCAGATCCTGATGCATGTTCCTTTCGATCTTGCCGTGGTCGATATCTTCATGCGCGGCCAGGGCGGCCTGGCCGCGATCCAGGCGATCCGGCGCCGCTACCCCGACTGCCGGATCATTGCCACCAGCGGGGGCTGGTCCTCGATGACACCGGCCGAAGCGCTGCGTGCGGCTTGGAAGGTGGGCGCTGACGAGACCCTCCCCAAACCCTTCCGTCTGGAGACGCTGATCGCCATGGCAGAGAACCTCGTCCCCGTTCGCTGATCGCGGCGAAAACGCAATCGCGGACTGGCGGGACGGCGCGCCTGCACTTATCGTTCCGGCCATGACAGACGATGGCATCGGCGTCCCTCTGCGGCGCAAGGAAGACCTGCGGTTTCTCACCGGCAACGGGCGCTATAGCGGCGACCGCCGAGAATGGGGCGAACTGGTCGCCGTGTTCCGCCGCAGCGACGAGTCCGCGGGACGTATTCTCAGCATCGATACGGCCGCGGCGCGCGAGTTGCCCGGTGTCGTGGCCGTCTGGACCGCGCAGGACCTGCCCGGCGGGGGCCTGCCTGGCGTGGGCGCGCGTGTCGCTTATCGCAGGGCCGATGGTTCGCCGACCCCCGAACTTCTGCGTCCCATCCTGGCTGCCGACAGGGTGCGCATGGCCGGCGATGCCCTGGCGATCGTCGTGGCCGAGAGCGAGGCCGCCGCGCGCGATGGCGCCGAAGCGATCGAGATCGACATCGAGGCCATGCCTGCGGTCGGCACGATCGCGGCGGCCTGCGCCGAGGGCGCGCCGGCGGTATGGGAGAACTGCCCCGACAACCGTGCCTATGTCTGGGCCGGTCGCGACGGCGCGGCCGTGGCCCGCGCACTGGACGAAGCCGCCCATGTCGTGGAGCTGGACCTCACCAACTGCCGCATCACGGCCAACCCGATGGAGCCGCGCTGCTGCCTGGCGGTGCCGGAAGCCGATGGAAAACTGCGCCTGGTCATGGGCAACCAGGCCCCGCATCTGCTGCGCACCCGCCTTGCCCCGCTGCTCGCCATGGCCGAGACCGACATCACCATTGTCAGCGAGGACATGGGCGGCGGTTTCGGCATGCGCGTGACGCCCTATTCCGAGGAAGTCGCGGTCAGCCGCGCCGCACTTGCCCTGCAGCGCCCGGTGCGCTGGACCGGTACACGCAGCGAATGCGTCATCACCGACACGGGCGCACGCAGCCACGAGACGACCGCGCGGCTGGCGCTGGACGCCGATGGCCGCATCACCGGTCTGGCGGTAACAACGCGGGCCGAGATGGGCGCCTATCTCACCGGCTTCGGGCCCGGCGTGCCGGTGGAACTCTATGCGCCGTTGATTCCGGGCGTCTATCGCCTGCCCGCGCTGTCGGTCACGGTCGAAGGCGTTCTTACCAACACGGCCCCGACCGCGCCCTATCGCGGCGCCGGCCGGCCCGAGGCGATCTATGTGATGGAGCGCATCATGGATGCGGCCGCGGCCCAGACCGGCATCGACCGTGCCGAACTGCGCCGCCGCAACCTGATCACTCGCGAGGAAGCTCCCTACACCACGGTCACCGGCCTGGCTTACGAGGCGATCGACTTCCCTGGCCTGCTCGACGACGCCCTGGCCATGGTCGACCGCGAGGGATTCGAGGCCCGCCGGGCCGAGGCCGTGCGCCGCGGCAAGCTGCGCGGCCTGGGATTATCCATGTTCGTCGAGACGTCGGCCATGCCGGGGCCGACCGTGTTCGAGACCGCGCAGGTGCGTGTCCATCCCACAGGGGATGTCGAGGTGGGCGTGGGCACACACAGCCACGGTCAGGGCCATGCCACGGTTTTTGCCCAGATCCTGGGCCAGCGCCTGGGCCTGCCGACCAGCAGGATCGAGGTCGTCTATGGCGACACTTCGCGTGCTCCCTATGGCCAGGGGACCTACGCCTCGCGCTCCACGGTGCTCGCGGGACCGGCCATCACCATCGCCGCCGACAAGGTGATCGCCAAGGGACGCCGCATCGCCGCACACCTGCTGGAAGCCGCGGTGGAGGACGTGGCGTTCGAGGCGGGCAGCTACCGCATCGCGGGCACCGACCGGGAGGTGAGCTGGGGCGAAGTCGCGATGGCCGCCTATGTACCGCACAACTTCCCGCATCACGAGCTGGAGCCCGGCCTGGAGGAGCGCGCCTTCTACCATCCCGAAGGCGGCACCTTCCCCAGCGGGTGCCATATCGCCGAGGTTGAGGTCGATCCCGAAACCGGCGTCTGGCATGTGCTGGACTATGCCGGGGTCGATGACGTCGGCACGGTGATCAATCCGCTTCTGCTGGATGGCCAGATGCATGGGGGCATCGCCCAGGGCCTGGGCCAGGCCCGCCTGGAACATTGTGTCTATGATCCCGAGACGGCACAGCCGCTGGCAGCCAGTTTCCTCGACTACGCGATGCCGCGCGCCGACGACATGCCGCCGATCCGCCGCGTCGACCGGCCGATGCCCAGCGGCAGCAACGTGCTGGGCGTGAAGGGCGCGGGCGAACTGGGCACGGTGGGCGCCACGCCGACCGTCATGTCCGCCCTGCTCGATGCGCTGGCACCCGCCGGCGTCACCGCCATCGACATGCCTGCCACACCCCAGGCGGTGTGGCGCGCGCTGCAGGCCGCCAGGCGGCAGCAACAGACCTGACCACCATTCCCATCAAGCCGGTCTGCGCCGTTGCGCCAGGATTGCGGGCCGGAACGCAGCTCCCGGCGCATAAGGATCAACCGCCATGGCGGGCCTGAACTGGAACGATGAAGAAGTCGCCCAAGTCGGCGAGGGTGTTCTCTCGCGCACGCTTCCCGAACCCGAGTGGACCCACCAGGCGCATTTCGCTGCCCTGGTCCACCTGCTGCGTGACCGTCCCGAGATCGACCTGGATCGCCACCTGCCCCGCATCATCTGGCGCTACAATATAGCCGTGGGTACACCCAACAATGAGAGCCGCGGTTATCACGAGACCATCACGCGGTTCTATCTGATGGCCGTGCGTGTGTTCCTGGCGAGGCTGGAGGACGAGGCCGGCCCCGGCACGATCGTGACCCGGCTGGTCAACAGCGCCTTCGGACAGGTCGGTTTTCCGCTACGCTATTATGAGCGCGACGTGCTGCAGTCGGTTGAGGCCCGCAGGGTCTGGGTCGAACCCGATCTGGCACCCTTCGATTTTGAAACCTGTCCGATGGAGCCCGACGACGCCATGACGGATGCGCGCTGGAAGGCCGCGCGCAAGGCGCAGTCGAAGCCGATCTAGCCGAGCTGGTGGACCAGTCGCACCGAGGAGCGCTCGGCGACCCTGGCGGCAATACGCGCAGCATTGGGAAAGTCGGAAAGTTCGGGATGCCCCATCTCGGGCGACAGCCAGGTCGAGAGCATGTGGAGGTGGATGTCCACGGCCGAAAAATGATCGCCCACGAACCATGTCCGCTCGCCGATCGCATCGTCGATGAATCCCCAGACCTCGCGCAGGCGCTCGCAGGAGCGCTGCTGCACACTTGGGCGGGCATCCTCGCCGCTGCAGTAGCGGGCCCAGTGATAGGTAAGCTGGTAGGCGATCTGAAGCGTGTTGGAAAGATAGACCATCCACTGCAGATAGGGCCCGCGCGCAGCCTCGTCCGGCCCGGGCGCGAGCCCTGCCCCAGGATGGCGGTCGGCCAGGAAGATCGAAATCGCCGAGGCCTCGTGCATCGCCATGTCGCCGTCAAGCAGCACAGGCACCCAGCCGTTGGGGTTGTGCGCGAGAAGCTCGGGGTCACGCGGCTTGCCCGCGCCGATCTCGGTGGCAACCAGCGTGTAGGGCGCGCCGATTTCCTCCAGCACGACCCGCGGTCCACATGCAGCGGAACCTTCGGCCCAGAACAGTTGGTACATCACGCCACCTCGGTCGGTTACAGGCCGGGTTTCACGGGCCTTGCTGCGGTTTGACGAAGCCTCCACGCCGCGGGCTTCGCTCGCGCTTCATGGGCAGCACGATCAGACCAACGAAGAGAACGATGAGGACCATCACATAGACAAAGCCCACAAAGCTGACCGCAGCCACCGTGTGGAACAGGAAGGGTTCGAACCCCGGCCAGACATAGACGCCGAAGATCACGGCACCGAGGAACAGACTTGCGACAAGAGCGAGAAAGCCAAACGCTGCCCAGCGCCTCAGCGGCGTGCGGATTGCTCGCGTACGCATCAAAACCATGAGCCCGATGGTCGTTCCCCCCATGAACGCCGCCCACGTCAGCCCAATAGGAACGGCAGATTCGATCATCATGGGAAGCCTGAACCCGACATCCGGCCATGACAAGTGAAAGCCATCGCGTCAGCGGCGAACGGTGGCGGAAGGCTTCCCGCCGACACACCGCTGTCCCGCTGCGCGCAAGGGCAGGATGACGAGGCCCAGAAGGATGACAGGAGCGAGCAGGCCGTAAGGCGCGATGGCCAGAGCCAGCAGCACACCGGTATCAACGCCCGACAGGCCCAGTTCTACCGGCCAGACGACCAGCGCCGCGATGGCGACCACAACAAAAAACAACGGCACACCATCGACCACGACAAAGGCCGCCCAGCGCGGCCCGGACCGCAGCGGTACGGTGCGTGCCGCAACGAGCATCGCGACCAGCGTGGCCCCGATCATCAACAGGTCCCAGCCGCCGACCAGCAAGAGCGCCGTTTCGAAGGACAAGGACGTTTCCTAGTTCGCCCGAGCGTCCAGAAACTGGTACCAGCGCTGGACGATCGGCAGGAACCAGGGATTGCCGTCGTAGAAGGGGATGGTGGTGAATTCCAGCTCGTCGAAGGCCGTCTTGCCCTCGGGTTTTCCCAGGATCTTCATCGCCGTCTTGTAGCCGAAGTATGTCT
Source organism: uncultured Rhodospirillaceae bacterium (assembly GCA_937880925.1). Lineage (GTDB taxonomy): Bacteria > Pseudomonadota > Alphaproteobacteria > SP197 > SP197 > CALGGB01. The sequence goes on from CALGGB010000043.1 coordinate 7,737, forward strand.
GCTTCACGACGCCTGAGCCGTTGCAGGCCAGGGCGTAATGGATGCCGTCGCGCACGCCGATATGGGGAAGCTTGTCGAAGGCAAAGGCGACGTTTCCGGTCCAGCTATGGGTCACCTTGACGTCCTTCAACTCGGGGAAGATGCCGCACATGAACTTATGCAGAATCTCGCCGCTCTCCCTGGTCTCGATGTCGCGCGTCTTGGCGCGACCGCCGAAGATCACGCGCTTTCGATCCGGCGACGGGCGGTAGTAGTAGAGGATGTGCTTGGTGTCGGCGATCATGCGGTGATGCGGGAAAAGATCGGTGATGCGATCCTCACCGATCTCCTCGGTCGCGATGATGTAGCTGCCGACCGGCACCAGGCGGCGCCGCAAGTCCTGGGCGGCGGGCGGCGTGTAGCCGTTGGTCATGACGCAGACATTGTCGGCCAGCACCTTGCCGCGCGCCGTCGTCACCTCGAAGCCCTTGCCCGAGCGTGCGATGGCGGTGACCGGCGTGTGGGCGCAAACCTTGATGCCCGCCTGCTTCACGCGATCGAGCACCTGCTGATGGTAGATCGCCGGGTGCAGACCGCCCCCCGAGAGCGTTGCCTTGCCGCCGTGGTAGGCGTCGGTCTTGACCTCGGTGTGCTGTTCGGAGCGCGGAATCATGTAGCCGGTCTCCAGACCGGCCTCCTTTTTCACCAGCTCGATACCGCGGGCCATGGCCTCGTAATCCGATGGTGCATGGGCACCGATGAAACGGCCGACCTTCTGGTAGTGACACTGGATCTGCTCGCCGGCCAGAAACTCCTCGAAGAATTCCAGGCTGCGCTCGCTTTCGGTCACCATGTCGACGGCACGCTGCTGACCGTACTTTGCCTTGAGGTCGCTGTAGCCAATCTTGAGCCCGGAACCGGCCATGCCGCCGCTGCGCGAAGACGCGCCGTGGCCGGGTTCCTTGGCCTCCAGCAGCACGACATCGCGGCCTGCGCGAGTCAGGTGCAGGGCCGCCGACATGCCGGCATAGCCCGAACCCACGATGGCCACATCGACCTTCTTGGGCACGTCGATCACGGGCCATTCAGGTCGCGGCGCCAGCTCCCACCAGTAGGGGTTCGCCTTCCAGCCATCGGCAAAGATCGAGTCAGCCATCTTGAACTCCAGTGCTTGGTCGCGGGCAGCTTGGTCCAAGGCCATGCCCTCGGCAAGGGAGTGGAAGCCTAAATCGGTCCGCAGGCGACCCGCAGGAGCACAGCCACGACGAATTCTGACCGTTTCGCCCCCAAGCTGCGTGTCATAAGCGGACGAATTCAGGCCCTTTCGGGAGCACGACCATGACCGACGAAGCAGAGCAGGCTGGCCGCGGAGCGCGTCGCGGACGCGGCGAGCGTGGCGGCAGCGGCGCACGCCGCGCCACGCGTACCACGCGCTTCTCGACAGTGCCCCTGCCCTATATCCAGCGCAGGATCGCGACCTTCGACGTGCTCTCCGAAGAGGGCATGGAGATCATCGAAAACAACGCCGAAACGATCATGGAAGAGGTCGGCATCGCCATCAAGGACGACCCCGAGGTCGTGGCGATGTGGAAGGAGGCCGGCGCCGAGATCGGCAGCGACGGCGAGCGCGTGCGCGTACCGCGCGGCCTGGCCCGCGAGCTCCTGAAGACCGCGCCCAGTTCCTTCACCCAGCACGCGCGCAATCCCGAGCGCAACGTCAAGATCGGCGACGGCAGCACGGTGTTCGCACCGGTCTATGGCCCGCCCTTCATCCGCAACCTCGACGAAGGCCGCCGCTACGCCACGATCGAGGACTTCCGCAATTTCGTGAAACTGGCCTATCTCACACCCGCTATGCACCACTCTGGCGGCACGGTGTGCGAGCCGGTCGACATCCCGGTCTCCAAACGTCACCTCGACATGGTCTATTCGCACATCCGCTACAGCGACAAGCCGTTCATGGGCTCGGTCACCGCGCCCGAGCGCGCCGAGGACACGATCTCGATGGCCAAGCTGGTGCTGGGCGACGATTTCGTCGAGAACAACTGCTGCATCATCAACCTGATCAACGCCAACTCGCCGATGACCTTCGACGGCACCATGCTGGGCGCCCTGAAGGTCTATGCCGCACACAACCAGGCCTGCGTCGTCTCGCCCTTCATCCTCTCGGGCGCGATGAGCCCGGTGACGGTGGCCGGCACCGTGGCCCAGCTCTTTGCCGAGGCCCTGGTCGGCATGGCCACGACGCAGCTGGTGCGCAAGGGTGCCCCGGTGGTCTTCGGCACCTTCGGCAGCTCGATCTCGATGCAGTCTGGCGCGCCGACCTTCGGCACGCCGGAGCCGACGCTGGTGCTGCTGGCTTCCGCGCAGCTCGCACGCCGCATCGGCGTGCCCTTCCGTTCGGGCGGCTCGCTCTGCGGCTCCAAGATCGCCGATGCCCAGGCGGCCTACGAAAGCGCCAACACCCTGCTGCCGACGCTGATGGGCGGCGTCAACTTCGTGCTCCATGCCGCAGGCTGGCTCGAAGGCGGCCTGGCGTCGGGCTACGAGAAGTTCGTCATGGACGCCGACCAGATCGGCATGATGCAGGTGCTGGCCGGCGGCATCGACCTTTCCGAGAACGGCCAGGCCATGGACGCCATCCGCGAGGTGGGCCCGGGCAGCCATTTCCTCGGCTGCGCGCATACCCAGGCCAATTTCGAGAACGCCTTCTATCGCTCGACCATCGCCGACAACAACAGCTTCGAGCAGTGGGAAGCCGAAGGCAGCGACGACGCCCAGGTGCGCGCCAACAAGCTGTGGAAGGCGATGCTCGCCGACTACGAGGCACCCGCCATCGATCCCGGCATTGACGAGGCGCTGAACGCGTTCATCGACCAGAAGAAGGCCGCCCTGCCCGACAGCTTCGCCTGAGCCTCATCATCCGTCATCCCGGTCGCTGGGCCAAGCTCAACACCGGGATGGCGCGACGATGGTGGCGCCTCACCCCCTGTTGAAGCCCTTCTCGACCTTCTCGCGCACGCGCTCGCCGAAGATCTGGATGTTGATGGCGTCGTTCTCTCGCTTGTCCGGCGTGCGGTCGTAGGCCAGCACCGCGGTCAGGCGGGGGATGGTGCCCTCCACCGGCAGCACGCGATGGACGCTGTGATGGCCACGCATGATGGTGAGTGTGCCGGCGACCGACTTCCGGCGACGCAAGCCCTCGTAGGTGCCGTCGAACGCACGGGCGACGGTGGCGTAGTTGGGATCGTCGTCCGTGCGCACCAGGCTCGCGCATTCGAGTTCGCCGCCGGCCTCCGGCGTCGTCAGGTAGAGCAGCACGACGAAATCCATGTCGTCGAAATGCCAGGCCTGCTCATCGCCCGGATTGAGCACGTTGATGTTGAGCGCCTGGAAGCGGTCGGCATGGCGGTAGAGCGGCCGCACCTGCAGCGCTTCGGAGAAAAAGGCCGTGAGGCCATCCCACGCGTAGAGCTGGCGCAGGCCGTGATCGTCCGGGATCAGGTCGTCGGCGACGACACCCCACCAGGTGCGAAAGAACCGGCGCCGGGGATGATCTTCGGGAAACGACGTATCCTCCTGATCGGGCGTATCGAGATAGGCGCTCCGCACGGCCTCGCGCCTGACCGTGCGATCGTGGAGCGCCATGGATTCGTCCCAGAAAAGCTGCACGGCATCGGGGGTGAGAAAGTCCTCGAGCACGGTGAAGGCCTGGGTCTCGAGATCGGTGCGGCAGCGCTCAAGCAGCGCCTGGGTCCGCGGGTCATCGAGTCGGTGGACGGGATAACGCTCCAGATCGATGAAGCGCGCCGGTGCGGGGATGTCAGCCATGGCTCCTCAGATAAGCAGCGACCTCGTTCAGCGAGGCCCGTCCTTCCGGCACCGCATGGCACCAGTATTCTGTGGTGTGGATCAGGCCCGGCAGGGTCTTGAAGCGGGCATCGATGCCCGCCGCCTTTGCCGCTTCGACAATGCGCAGGCCGTCGTCGTGCAGCACCTCGCGCTCGCCGGCATGGACCAGGAAGGGCGGCAGGCCGGAGAGGTCGCCATAGACCGGCGAGACATAGGGATGATCGGCCGGCGTGCCATCCTGGATGTAGAGGTCGCGGATCACGCTGATGCTGTCTGGATCGATCATGGGATCGAGGTGGGCGCGCTCCCTGCGCGAAGGACTCCTGCCCATGAAGTCGGTCGCCGGCGCGAAGGCCGCAGCGGCCCGGGGGAGAGGTTTGCCCTCGTCGCGCAGGCGCAGCATGAGGGCGAAGGTGAGATTGCCGCCCGCGGAATCTCCTGCGAGCAAGGCAGCACTGGGCGCCCCCGCACCCATCGGGCCGTTCTCCAGCATCCACATCCAGGCGGTGACGCAATCGTCGAGCCCCGCGGGATAGGGGTGCTCGGGCGCGAGCCGATAGTCGACCGCCAGCACCGCCATGCCGGTTTCCTCGCTCAGCGCCTCGACCTGATGGCGGTATCCCGCGAGCGTACCCGCGATCCAGCCGCCGCCATGAATCCACAGCAGGCGGCGCTGCGTGTCGGCGCCCGCCGCCAGGGTCCACTCGCAGGGCACGCCGGCAACCAGGAACGGTGTCACCACGGTTGATGCCTTCAGCGAGGGCGCCACACCGTCAAGCACCAGGGAATCATCCGTATGGGCACGATACGCCGCAACCAGTTCCGCCGTGTCCTGTGGCTCCTGCCCAGCCGAGGAGGCCTTCATGGTCTCGAACATCGCGATGAGAGACTGGAGTTGGGACGATGCCATGCGCGGCCACCTTGGTTCTTTCCTGGCCAGAGCCTAACGGGGTGAGGCGCGATCGAACAAGGGCAAGTCCGCTTCCCATCGCCCGCCGTTCATCTTATCTGGAACGTGACGGGCGAGCGCATTCGAAACCGTCGCATGGTAGATGGGGGATACCATTCACGACGACACACAGCCGACCGCATCCATTGAGGGGCATGTCACACCTGGCGATGGCTTTGTGCCCCTGACGGGATCGCCGGCAAACCTCTCTGCCGTCGCCCTGATCGAGGCTCAGGCCGCGCGCCGTCCTGATCACATCGCACTGAAGCAGGACGGCAGGGTCATCACCTACGGCCGTTTCAACCAACAGGCCAACGCCGTCGCACACGGTCTTCTGGCGCTGCCCCACGGCGATCCTGCTCTGGTCGCCCTGGTGATGGAGCACAACCCGGAAAAGATCATCGCCATGAGCGGAGCGCTCAAGGCGGGTATGGCCTATGCCATGCTCAACAGTGCGCTGGGTGATGACGATCTCGGGGAGTTGCTCGATCACAGCGGGGCGCGGCTGGTTGTGGTCGATCGCGCCCATCACGGCCGCGTCGCACGCCTCGTGTCCCCAGGCTGCATGGTGCTACCCATTGAAGCCCTTCTGGCCACGGCGGACCGCGGCAACCCCGGCATTGCGACAACGCCCCGGACGCTTTCGAGCATCAGCTACACCTCCGGCTCCACGGGAAGCCCCAAGGCGGTGGCCCGCAACCTGGGCCACGAGATGTTGTGCATTCGCGCCATGCACAACATGGCCGGCCTGGGCCCCGAGGACGTTGTCGCCCAGCTCCAGAATCTCTGGTTCACCCATGTGTTTGCCGCATTGATCGCCGGTGCGACCCTGGTCCTGTTCGACCTGCGCCATGGCAACTTCAGCGATCTCGGCCGCCTGCTGCGGGAAGAAGCGATCACCTACTACGGTGGCATGGCCACGGGTTTCCTCCAGTTCTTGCGTACCCTGGAGGACGGTGCCCGCTTTCCCGCAATGCGCGCCGTGGAACTGACAGGCGAGCCGGTGGGAGGTGAGGATCTTGCCCTCTTCCGCCGCGCGTTCGCGCCGCACTGCACCCTGATCGCCTCCTACACCAGCAGCGAGCAGGCGCGCATGACGAGCCTGGTGATCGATCCCTCCGCACGGCTGGCCCCCGACGCGGTCCTGCCAGTGGGACGCGCCGCGCAGGATATCACCGTCTCGCTGGTCGATGAGGCACTGCGCCCTGTACCGGAAGGCGAGATTGGCGAAATCGTCGTCGCCAGTGCCTTTCCCAGCCTGGGCTACTGGCGCGATCCCGAACGCACGGCCGCCACCTGGGTCAGGGCGCCCGGCGAAGACCATCTTCTCTACCTGACCGGCGATATGGACCGTCAGGACGCAACCGGCTTCATGCAGATCGTCGGACGCAAGGACGACCAGATCAAGATTCGTGGCCGCCTGTTCTTCAGCAGCTAGATCGAGGCTGCGCTAAACAGCCTGCCCGGCGTCCTGCAGAGCGCGGTGACGACCTTCAGCGGTAACGTCACCGACGAACGCTTCGCATGCTTCTATGTCGCCAGGGATGGAGTCGGGCCAGCGGAACTGCGTACCGGACTGACGCGGGTCCTGCCCGCACACAAGATCCCCAATGCCTACGTCCGGCTGGAGGTCATGCCCCTGACCCAGAGCGGGAAGATCAACCGGCGGGAGCTGCCGCGGGAGCGCCTGGCGACAGAAACGGACGCCAGGAGTGAGGCTGACGACCTGCACCAGGCTCTGCTGGCGACCATCGCGGAAGCAGGGCGGCTGATCGAAACCGATCCTGACGGGAGCTTCATCGCCAGTGGCGGCGATTCCCTTGCCGCACTCGAAACGGCGCTGGCCATCGAGCGGGAGTTCAATGTCACGATTGATCCCGAGGACCTGCTGGAAGACCAGCCTCTGCGCGTGATCGTCATGCAGGTCGCGGCCCGTCTGTCGCCCGAAGCCTCGGCCTTGCGATCCTGAGCGGCGTCAGCCCGGCAACAGGCGGTAACCCAACAGTTCGGCGCGGAGCTTCTCGGGCTCGGTAAAGTGGTGAGCATGAAAGCCCAGGGCAGCGGCGCTCTCTGCATTGGCAGCGCTATCGTCGATAAAGACGCAGGCGGCGGGCTCCAGGGCGTAACGGGCGCACAACAGGTGAAAGATCGCCGGATCGGGCTTTCTCAGTCCTTCCCGACCGGACACCAGGATGCCATCGAAGCATTCCAGAAAGGCAAAGCGACGCTCGCCGTGGTGAAAGGTCTCGGCCGACCAGTTGGTCAGCGCATAAAGCGGTACACCGCCCGCATGGAGTTCTTCCAGGACGGCCACGGTGCCGTGGATGGCATCCTTCATCATGGCATCGAAGCGGTCGTAGTAGGCCTCGATCAGGTCGCGCTTGTCGGGATGGCGGGCGATGGCGTCGGCATTGGCCTCGGCAATCGTGCGGCCGGCATCCTGCAGCACATTCCAGTCGGGGCCGCAGACCTCGCTCAGAAAGTGTTCGCGTTCGGCATCGTCGGGGATGAGGTCGCGGTAGAGGTGACGGGGGTTCCAGTCGATCAGCACGCCGCCCAGGTCGAAGACGACATGGGTCGGCGGCGGCCTCACGCCTCGTCGTCCTTCTTGCGCCGGGGCGGGCGGCGCCAGGCGTTGGTCGCAGGCTCCTCGGCGATTGCAACACCATAGGGCGCGCCGGAGGTTTCGAACCAATGGAACAGATAGTCCGACTGGCTGCGCTCGACATAGATGTCATAGACCGGCGCATCGTCGACCTGATGCAGGATCACGGTGGAACGCACGATGAAGCTCTGGGCGCAGCGGCCCGCACCGAAGACGCGGGGATGCAGGTCCAGCGGACAGCCCATGGAGAGCACATCGCGCGCCATGGGGCCGGCAACGCGGATCACGGTACGGCCTTCCGTGACATCGACGATGCCGGCGCTTTTGCCGTCAAGCCCCTCGACCAGTGCATCGTAGATCGCCTTCTCGGCATCGCTGGGGCCGACCAGAAGCCATTCGGCCGGACCAAGCCAGAGGGCGGCGATGTTGTTGCCCTCGGTCACGGTGTTGGGCTTGGTCGGCAGTTCGACGCCGACGGCCGCCTTCACGGCCGCGGAATCGATCCTGCCGCACAGGTTGATCTGGGCCAGGAACCGGCGCTCGGAAAGCACCAGTCCGGCCGCCGACGTATCGTCCGCAACGCGCGTATCGAGCGCGCGCTGGGCAAGCGGGCTCTGCCGCAGATAGCTCTCAGCCACGCAGACGCTCCCCTTCTTCATCGAAGAACACCGGCTTGGTGATCTTGGCCCTCACCACCTTGTCCTCCAGCGGCAGGGCGACGGTTTCGCCGATCCGCTCGTTGCCCCGGCGCAGCAGCGCCATGGCGATCGAGCGGCCGCAGTTGGGGCTGTAGTAGCTGGAGGTCACCCAGCCTTCCATCGGCACCGGCTTGGCGCTGTGCGGCGAAGGCGAGATATGGGCACCCTCCGGGATCACCTCGTTGGGATCCTCGGTCAGCAGGCCGACGAGCTGCTTGCGGTCGTCGCGCAGGGTGTCGGGGCGCTCCAGGCCGCGCTTGCCGAGGAAATCGCCCTTCTTCTTCGAAACGATCCAGCCCATGCCAAGGTCGAACGGTGTCGTCGTCCCGTCCGTATCCTGGCCGGCGATGATGAAACCCTTTTCGGCGCGCAGGACATGCATCGCCTCGGTGCCGTAGGGCGTGATGGAGTACTTCTCGCCCGCGGTCATCAGGGCGCGCCACAACGCCAGCGCGTAGCTTGCCGGCACCTGCACCTCGAAGCCCGTCTCGCCCGAGAAGCTGATGCGGAAGATGCGACCGGGAATTCCAGCGATCTCGCCGTCCTGCCAGGACATGAACGGGAAAGCGTCGTTGGAGAGGTCGACCGGCGTCAGTTCGGCGAGCAGACGGCGGCTGTTGGGGCCGGCAATCGCGATGGCAGCCCAGTGGGTCGTCACCGATGTGCAATAGGCCTGGAGATCGCGCCACTCGCACTGGAGCCATTCCTCCAGCCAGTTCAGCACGTTGGGCGCGCCGCCCGTGGTGGTGGACATGAGGTAGCGGTTCTCGCCGATGCGCGCGGTGACGCCATCGTCGAAGACCATGCCGTCATCCTTCAGCATCAGGCCGTAGCGGCACTGGCCGACCTTCAGGGTGGCGAAGTTGTTGGTGTAGACGCGGTTGATGAGTTCCAGGGCGTCCGGTCCCTGGATGTCGATCTTGCCCAGCGTCGAGGCATCGAGGATCGCAACCGAGGTGCGCGCGGCCAGCACCTCGCGGTCGACGGCCTGCTTCACGGTCTCGCCGGGGCGCAGGTAGCAATAGGGCCGCTTCCATTGGCCGACGTCCTCGAACCGGGCGCCGTGGGTTTCGTGCCAGTTGTGCATCGGCGTCTTGCGCACGGGGTCAAGCAGCTCCGGCCCGCTGTTGATGCCCGCCAGCGCCCCGACCGTGACCGCCGTATAGAACGGACGGAAGGTGGTGTGACCGACCTCCGGCACGTCGACACCGCGCAGGCCGGCCATGATGGCAAGGCCGTTGACGTTCGATGTCTTGCCCTGATCGGTGCCCATGCCCGTCGTCGTGTAGCGCTTGAAGTGCTCGACGGAGCTGTAGTTCTCGCGGTGGGCGAGCGCCACGTCGGATGCGGTGACATCGTTCTGGAAATCGAGGAAACGCTTGGCCCCCTTGCGCCCGCTGGGAGCATCCCAGAGCGGCATGAGGGCAAGCACGCCATCGCCCGGGGCTGCTTCGCAGGCGGGAACCTCCTCGCCTTCGACCTCGAAACCGGCATCGCGGGCGGCCGCCGCACCGGCGCGCGTGCCCTCGGCCAGCGCATCGGCCAGGCTGAAGCTGCCGTTCACCGCACCGGCTTCGCGCGACTTCTGTGCTGCCGTGGCGGGCACGAAGGTCGCCAGTTCCGCGTTCCAGGCGAGCTTGCCGCCCGACTGGGAGTAGAGATGGACCGTGGGGTTCCAGCCGCCCGACATCATCACCAGATCGCAGTCGAAGGAGCGGCGCGCGCCGACGACATCGTCACCGGCCTCGTTGAGCGCGGCGACTTCGACCTCGGAGACCTGCTTGGCTCCGCGCACGCCCGAGATCACACTTCCGGAGACGATCTCGATGCCCCGCTCGCGGGCCAGGCGGATCAGCGCGCCTTCCGGATTGGGCCGGCAATCGACAATGGCGGCGACGGCGATGCCGCCGTCAGAAGCATCGACCGCGGCGCGATAGGCGCTGTCGTTGTTGGTGAAGACCACGGCCCGGTTGCCCGGACGTGCGCCATAACGATTGACGTAGGTGCGCACCGCACCGGCGAGCATCACGCCGGGACGGTCGTTCTCTGCGAACACAAGCGGGCGCTCGATCGCGCCGGTCGCCAGCACCACCTGCCTGGCGCGGATCTTCCAGAGGCGCTGACGCGGTCCCTGACGTTCACCCAGCGGCAGGTGATCGTTGAGCCGCTCGACGGCGACGAGATAGTTGTGGTCGTGGTAGCTCGCCACCGTGGTACGGGCCAGGACGCGAACCTCGGCCATGCCGGCGAGATCGTCGATGACGTCGCCAGCCCAGTCGGCGCCTTCCCTGCCCTCGATCCGGTCGCGCGAGGACAGCAGGCTGCCTCCGAACTCCGAACCTTCATCGGCCAGGATCACGCGGGCGCCGCTCGCCCCGGCCGCGCGCGCCGCCGCAAGCCCGGCGGGGCCACCGCCGACCACCAGCACGTCGCACCAGACCGAGCGCTTCTCATAGGTCTCGGGGTCGGGCTCGGTCGGCGCCTTGCCCAGGCCCGCTGCGGAGCGAATGAACTTCTCGTAGAACATCCACGCGGCGGCCGGCCACATGAAGGTCTTGTAGTAGAAGCCCGAGGGAATGACCTTGGAGACCAGGTTGTTGATCGCGCCGACGTCGAAGCCGACACCGGGCCAGGCGTTCTGGCTTTCGGCGATCAGGCCCTCGAAAAGGGCGATCTGGGTGGCGCGGGTATTGGGCTCGGTATGGGCGCCGACACCAAGCTGGATCAGCGCGTTGGGCTCCTCGGCGCCCGAGCCGACGATGCCGCGCGGACGGTGGTACTTGAAGCTGCGCCCGACCAGCCGCACGCCATTGGCAAGCAGCGCGGAAGCCAGCGTGTCGCCGGCGTAGCCCTCATAGGTCTGGCCGTCGAAGGTGAAGCCGACGCGCTTGCCGCGGTCGATACGGCCGCCGTCGCCGTTGCGGAATGCCTGGCTCATTGGCTGCCCGCCTTGCTGGGGTCGATCGCGGGGGGCGGCTCGTCGATGCCGTAGATCGCGAAGATCTCGTGGGTCACGGTCGAGCGCGCGGCATGGAACCACTGGCGGCAGCCGTGGGCATGGAACCAGCGCTCGAAATGCAGGCCCTTGGGGTTCTTGCGCATGAACAGGTAATGGCCCCATTCCGCGTCGGTCGCGGTGTCGGGATCAGGGCGCACGATGTGGCCCTCGCCGCCGCAGGTGAATTCGGTCTGCTCACGCGGCCCGCAGTGGGGGCATTCGATCAGAAGCATGTCTCCCTCCCCCTAGTGCGCCACGGCGGCGGCGCCGTGTTCGTCGATCAGGAAGCCGCTCTCGAAGCGCTTAAGGTCGAAGGCTTCGTTGAGCCGGTGCGGGCGGTCCTGGGCGATGGTGTGGGCAAAGACCCAACCGGAGCCGGGTGTCGCCTTGAAGCCGCCGGTGCCCCAGCCGCAATTCATGTAGAGGCCCTCGATCGGGGTCTTCGAGATGATCGGGCTGGCATCCGGGCAGGTGTCCACGATGCCGCCCCAGGTGCGCATGATGCGCAGGCGCTTGACGATGGGATAGAGGTCGCAGAGCGCCTCGAGTTGGTGCTCGATGACGTCGAGCGAGCCGCGCTGGGCATAGGAAAGATAGGGGTCGATGCCCGCGCCCAGCACCAGTTCGCCCTTGTCGGACTGGCTGATGTAGACGTGGACGGTGTTCGACATGATGACCGTGTCGAGCACCGGCTTGATCGGCTCGCTGACCATGGCCTGCAGCGGGTGGCTTTCCACCGGCAGCGTCAGGCCCGCCATGCGGCCGACGACCGATGCATGGCCCGCAGGCACGGCGCCGACCTTCCTTGCCTTGATCGGGCCGCGGGTGGTCTGGACGCCGGTGACGCGACCGTTTTCGATGTCGATACCGGTGACTTCGCAGTTCTGGATGATGTCGATGCCGTATTCGTCGGCGCGCCGGGCATAACCCCAGGCCACGGCATCGTGGCGGGCGTTGCCGGCACGGCGCTGGATCGACCCGCCCAGGACGGGATAGCGGATGTTCTTCGAGATGTTGATGATCGGTGCGATCTGCTTGATCTGCTCGGCCGAGATCATCTCGTAGTCGATGCCGTTGAGGCGGCAGGCGTGGCCGCGGCGGGTCAGTTCCTTCAGGTCATGCTCATTGTGCGCCAGATTGATGACGCCGCGCTGGCTGAACATGATGTTGTAGTTGAGGTCCTGGCTGAGGCCCTCGAACAGCTTCAGCGAATGCTCGTAGAGATGGGCGCTTTCGTCCCACAGGTAGTTGGAGCGCACGATGGTGGTGTTGCGGCCGGTATTGCCGCCGCCCAGCCAGCCCTTCTCCAGCACCGCGACATTGGTGATGCCGTGTTCCTTGGCCAGGTAATAGGCCGTCGCAAGTCCGTGGCCGCCGCCACCGATGATGATGACATCATAGGAAGGCTTGGGGTCGGGGCTACGCCACGCCTTCGGCCAGCCCCGATGATAGTCGCGGGCCTGCCGGAGCAGACTGAAGATGGAGTATTTCATCTTGGCCATGGTGGTCCCGCATACGCATGCAATTGCGTTTTCGATCACAGAGCGAAAGGCAGCGCAAGCTATCGAGTGACCCGGGCGTCAAATGGCCCACAGGCGACATTGCCTGCCGCAATGGGTCCTGTGCAGCCGTCAGGTCCCGCGCAACTGGCCCGAGCGGATCATGGCACCGATCGCGGTCAACACCAGCCGGGAGCAGACTGTCGCCCCCAGACCGCTGGGCGGATCGTAGTCGCAGCCGAACTCGACGATGTCTAGACCGGCGATCCGGCCCTTCGCCGCGATGCCGCCGATCAGGTCGAGGACATCGTGGTAGGCAAGACCGCCGGGCGCCAGTGCGCTGACGCCGGGGAAGTCCGCGGGATCAATGCCGTCGCAATCGATGGTGACGAGGAACTCGCCACCCTCGGGCAGATGCTCGAGCGCCGCGGCGATGCCGCGCTGACGAACCTCACGCGCCGTCACGAGCCGGGAACCCCAGGCCTGTGCATCGGCAACGTCCGACGCGCGGGCGCTGCCGGTTCCGCGCAGGCCGACCTGGACCATGCCGGTGATCCAGTCCATTTCAGAAGCCCGCCGCATGGGACTGGAGTAGCCGAATCGGGAGCCATGCAGTTCATCGCGCCAGTCGAGGTGGGCATCGACCTGCACCACGGTGAACGGACCACGCCCCTCAAAGGCGGCAAAGAAGGGTATCGGCACACTGTCGTCGCCGCCCAGCACGATCGGCACGGCGCCCGCCTTCAGGATCGCCCGCACCGCTGCGGTCGCCATGGCGCGGTTGGCCTTTCCTTCGGCAGGCAGGGGGCTGCCAGGCACGTCGCCGCAGTCAACGATGCGGGGATCGGCCGGCGTCCCTGAGAACACCGGCGCCCCGATGTCGAAATCGTAATGGTAGAGGTGCGAGGGTGCCGAGCGAGCGCGGATCGCCGTGGGCGAACCTGCACTTTCGTTGACCGGGTTCTCCGTGTCGTAGGTCGTACCATAGGGGATGCCGAGGATTGCGACTTCGGCCTCCAGCAGGGCGAGATCCGTCACGACCGGGACCCCGGCAAAGCTTCGCCCTCCGCTCGGCGGCTTCATCCCGGCGCTGGTCATACGACACTGCCTGGCATGGGAACCAGACGACCTACTCCGCCGCGTCCTTGCGGTGGAAGATCGGCTCGACCTCCATCAGCTCGGCCAGCGGGATGTGGCACTTGATCATGTGCCCGCCTTCGAACGTCTGGTTGGGCGGTTCCTTTTCATTGCAAATCTTGCCGATGTAGCGCGGACAGCGGGTCGAGAAGCGGCAGCCCGAGGGCGGGTTGATGACCGAGGGCATCTCGCCCTCAAGACGGATACGCTTCTGCTCGATGTCGGGATCGGGGATCGGAACCGCCGAAAGCAGGGCTTCCGTATAGGGATGGTAGGGCGGCTCGAAAATCCTGTCCGATGGCCCCTGCTCCATGATCTGGCCGAGATACATGACGACGATCTCGTCGGAGATGAAGCGCACCACCGAGAGGTCGTGGCT
>CALGGB010000044.1 GCA_937880925.1 uncultured Rhodospirillaceae bacterium
AGTACATCGACCGCACCCACGACCGGCCCAAGAGCTTCTTTGGCAACGGCCTCGTCGCCCATATCTCGCTGGCGCGCCCGACCTGCGACCGCCTGGGCGACCATGTCGCGGCGGCGCTCGGCGAAACCGCGATCCCCCATACCCGCGGCGGCACCTATCTGGTGATGGAGGGCCCCCAGTTCTCGACCTATGCCGAATCGCTGCTTTACCGTTCCTGGGGCTGCTCGGTGATCGGCATGACCGCCATGGCCGAGTGCCGTTTGGCCCGCGAGGCGGAGATGTGTTACGCCGCCGTTTCCATGGTCACCGACTACGATTGCTGGCACGACGACCATGACGACGTCACGGTCGACGCCATCATCGCCGTGCTGACCGCCAATGCCGAGAACGCACGCCAGCTCGTCGGCACCCTGGCGCGCCGTCTTGGCCAGCGGCCCGAGGCCTGTCCGAAGGGCTGCGATCGCGCGCTCGACCATGCGCTCATCACCCACCCCCACAAGCGCGATCCCGGCTTGATCGCAAAGCTCGATGCGGTCGCCGGCCGCGTGCTGGGCGCCTGAGATGGAGATCGCCGATCTGATCCGCGCGATCCCCGATTTCCCCCACAAGGGCATCGTCTTTCGCGACATCACCACACTCTTTGCCGATGCCCGCGGCTTCCGCCGGGCCGTCGACGAAATGGTCCAGCCCTGGGCCGGCGCCAAGATCGATGCGGTCGCCGGCATCGAGGCGCGCGGCTTCATCCTGGGCGGAGCCATTGCCCACCAGCTTTCAGTCGGCTTCGTGCCGGTGCGCAAGAAGGGCAAGCTGCCCTGGCAAACCATCGGCATGGATTACGAACTCGAATACGGCACGGACCGGGTCGAGATCCACGTCGATGCGGTGGAGCAGGGTGCGCGCATCCTGGTGGTCGACGACCTGATCGCCACCGGCGGCACCGCCATCGCCGCGATCCGACTGCTGCGCCAGGCGGGGGCTGAGATCCTGGGCTGTTCCTTCGTCATCGACCTGCCGGATCTCGGCGGTGCGCGCAAGCTCGCCGCGCTGGACATCCCGGTCCACAGTCTGATCGCCTACGAGGGGGCCTGAGGTGGTGGCCATCACCGGCATCGACCACCTGCTGATCGACGTCGACGACCTGGAGCGTGCGCGGGCCACCTGGCACCGCCTGGGCTTCACCATGACGCCACGCGGCCGTCATCCCCAGTGGGGCACGGGCAACTACTGCATGATGTTCCCCGACAGCTACCTGGAGCTGATCGGCGTTGCCGACCCGAAGGTCTATGCCGAGAACGAGGCGCGCCGAGGCCGCCGCCGCACGGCGACCGGCCTCACCGCCATCGCCCTTGCCACCGCCGATGCCCAGGCCGCCAAGGAGGCGCTCGCCGAAAACGGCATCGCCGCCGACGGCCCCAAGGACCTCTCCCGCCTGCTGGAGGCCGAGGAGGGCACGCAGGAGCCGCGCTTCCACATCCTGCACCTGCCCGAGGACGCCAGCCCGGCGATCCCCATGTTCCTTTGCCGCCACCTGAGCCCGGAGATGGTCCGCCGCCCCGCCTGGCTCGCCCATGACAACGGCGCCACCGCCCTCGTCAGCGTGGCCATTCCTGCGGCCGATCCCGGATCGATGACGGAAGCCTACCAGCGCCTGCTGGGCCCCGGCGCGGTCACCCGCACCGACGAGACGCTCACCCTGCGCATCGGCGGCACCAGCGTGCTGCTGGTGCGCCCGGAGGACTACGACAGCCTGTTCCCCGACCTGCATGAGGAGGGCGAGACGCCGCCCGGCGTCGTCACCCTGCGCGTCGCCGACGTCGAGGCAACCGCGCGCCACCTTGCGGCGGTGAAGGTACCCTTCCGCCGCGAACCCCGCGCCGTCACCATCGCGCCGGAGGATGCCTGCGGCGTGGCGGTGGTCTTCACGGCGTGAGCGCAGGGCTCGCCGAAACCTTCCGCGACTTCGCCCGGCGCGAGGCGCTGCCGACCTCGCCGCTCTACGCCACACTCGCCGATGCCATCGCCGACGACGAGGCGTTGCTGGCGCTGGCCGCGCGCGCCCGTCCCGGCCAACCGCGCCCCAACATGCTGTTTGCCGCCGTCCACGCCCTGCTGCTGGGCGGGGAGGGGCCGGAACTCGCCGGCCACTACGCCAGCCTTTGCGATGGTCCGCTGCCGCCCGATGGCGCAGCGCCCGTCTTCCGCGCCTTCTGCCTGCAACACCGGGAGGCGATCGCCGCCCTGCTGGAGAGCCGTTCCGTGGGCACCAACGAGGTCGCCCGCTGCGCCGTCATCCGTGCCGGCATGGCCGAGGTCCTGGCGTGCAGCAGCGGCCCGCTCCATGTCGTGGAAGCAGGCGCCAGCGCCGGTCTGCTGCTGCTGTGGCATCGCGTGGCGGTGGATTATGGCGCCGGCCTGCTCGCCGGCCCCGCCGATGGACCGTTGAGGCTTGCCTGCGCCAGTCGCGGCACTCCGCCGCCGCTGCGGATCGAGGCCGCCCGCATCGCCAGTCTTGTCGGCTTGGATCTCGATCCCATGGATCTCGAATCGGAGGCCGACCGGCGCTGGCTGCTGGCCCTGGTCTGGCCCGAACATCGCGAGCGCGGGGCGCGCCTGGAAGGCGCCATCGCGGCGGCGAGGCAGGCGGGCATCGCCGCGCTGCGTGGCGACGCCATCGCCGATCTGCCCGCCGTTCTCGACGGCCTGCCGCATGGCGAGGCGGCCTGTGCGTTCCACGCCTTCACCTTCAACCAGATTCCGGCGCCGCTCGCCGACCGTTTCGTCGCCGCCCTCGCCCAGGCCAGCCACCGGCGGCCGGTCTTTCGCCTGGCCTACGAGTGGGGCGAAAGGGATGCGCCCGAGCTTCTCCTGACGGCATTCGCGGGTGGCAAGGCCAGAGCGCCACGCAGGCTCGCCACGGCCGAAGCGCACGGCCGCTGGATCGACTGGGCCGCATAAGCAGCCGTCGTCGTTTCACCATGATCCCTTCCTACGTTCCTGATGGGGTTTGGCGGATGTAAGCGCATGGTGCGTATTTTGTTCTTGATTTGTTCTAATATCATGCGCTAATCGATCCTCATCGGGAGGGAGAATGCGTGATGCACAGACTACGGCGCGTCGTCGTTCCGGCGATGTCGATTGTCTTGTCCGCGGGTGTCGGACTCGATGTCGTCGGCGGCTGGATCGTCTGGGACGCCTTTTCCTGCGTCAGCACATCACCGGACGTGATTGACCTTCCGGGGCCGGTGAGTGTGATCGAGCCGGGCTATCTCGCCGAGTGGAGCGGCGTCTATCTTCTCGTGGCCTGCGTTTTTCTCTGGCGTTTGCCACGGTGGATCGACGCGGCCCTCGCGCGAGGCATCGGCGGCTGTCTGCTTGCCTTGGGTCTCGCCCTGGTGGGCGCCTTGTGCGTAGGGGCTGCAACCGGCGCCGCGGACCTCCCGCGGCTCTTCTACGCCGGATGCGAAAGCCACGCGCCCGCCGGCTTGCGCTGGCTGAGCGATACGCTTGGTTTCCTTGACGGCGCTCTCTTCGCCCTCTCACTCGCCTACCTCGCCGTCATGGCGACGATCGCGATCGTTCTGGCCAGCTTGTGGCTGGTTCGCCAGCTCAACACCAACAAGGGAGACGCGTAGTATGGGTGATCGGCGCGACTACAACGACCTAGATGCCTTTTGGGACGCACTCTGGGGCAATGGAACGGATTATCCGGGCCATTTCCGAAGCGGTCTCGTCCCAGCTTCCTGGCAGGACCAATGGTCCAGCGGATGCCTATCGGCATCTGCTCTGGGCGGCAGAGTTGACCCGGAGATTCGGAGAAGCCAAGGCCAGAGAGCTGCTTGAACTCCACGAAGAAATGGGAGAGCTCAAGGGTGACCGGGCTGACGAGATCGCGATGGACCGCTACAATAATGAATTGGGCATTGCGATAGGCCGGGAAGCACGCGACTGGGCAGGCGTGGTCGCACGTGCTCGTCTGATGATGTCGGCGGCATCGCAGGACGGAAGCGGAGACTATGCTCGCCGGAAACCCCATCACGCAGGTTCGGACGAGTCTGCGCCTATGTGGCTGGATTCAGAGCGTTGGAGCAACAATCCGGTCCGTGAAGGCGGAGAGGATCGGCTCCCGACAGATGAGACCAACTGGTATACAAACCCCAATCGTGGCCGGATCGATTGGATCGGCGGCTATCTGCCCGACGCATATACCAGCGAAGGCGGGTATCGATATGGTGGAAGCAACGAGACATTCGACCCGGCCGATCCAAACGACGATCTCGATCGCTTCATCGATCGGTACCGCGGCAAGATTGAGGAACTGCGGGAAAATGACGAGGAGGAATCGGCATTGCCGGTCCCCATTCGTACCGTGGCAGAGTCTGACGGCTCGCCACATGTCGTGCCTCACCTGAAGGATGCGACAGAGGAGCGTTCTCCACGTCGCGCACGCGAACTGATCAACCTCATGCACGACCTGCAAGAGGTTGATGGGAGTGCAGACAGCCTGCTTTTGAGATCACCGGAAAGTTGGTCTCGTGAGGAACTCGAAGAGGTCATGTCCTCTCCGGGGTATCGCGGCTTTGGACTGGAGGGCTCTCCGGATGTGAAGAGAGCTGTTGCGCAGTGGTTCGGTGCGCACCACGGCGATCGGGGCAAGGTCGCGCGACGTCATGCTGGGCGAACCGCTACGCACAGGTGTAAGCGCCGGAGACAAAATCCCTCAGTGAAGCGGCCAGAAAGTCTGGTTGC
>CALGGB010000045.1 GCA_937880925.1 uncultured Rhodospirillaceae bacterium
CCCAGGGCAGCCAGCAACGCTCTGTTGTGGCGTCCCCCGCCGGTGACGATCCAGCGTGTCGGCGGCCCGGGCAGATGTTCCACGCCGCGCGCCACGGCGGCTGCCGTGAAGGCAATCAGCGTCGCCGCACCGTCTTCCGGCGACAAACCGTCGAGATCGATGGCGAAGGCATCCCGGTCGAGCGACTTGGGCGCGGACCGGGCGAAATAGGGATGGGCGAGCGCGACATCGACACGCGCCATGTCGGGCGTGCCGACACGCGCGAGCTCGCCGTTCCGGTCGAAGGGAGCGCCGGTTGCCGCCAGCACCCAGTCGTCGAGCAGGGCGCCCCCCGGGCCGGTATCGAACGCCACGATGTGCCCGCCATCGATCCAGGTGACGTTGGCCACACCGCCGACATTGAGCACGGCGACCGGCGCGGCGGCATCGGCCATGGCCGCAAGCGCGGCGTGGTAGAGCGGTACCAGCGGCGCCCCCTGCCCGCCCGCGGCGACGTCACGGCTGCGGAAGTCATCGACCACATCGATGCCGGTCAACTCGGCGAGCAGCGCGCCGTCGCCGATCTGCCAGGTCATGTGTTCGTCGGGCCGGTGGGCGATGGTCTGGCCGTGGAAGCCGACGACATCGACTTCGCCCGCGATGAGGCCCGCGCGGTCGAGCAGCGCGGCGACCGCCTCGGCATGGCGCAGGGTCAGCGCGCGGGCCGCCGCCGGCACGTCGCCCCGGCCGCCGAGCACGCTGCGCAGCAGGGCGCGAGTGGCGCCGTCGTAGGGCAGTTCCAGCGCCACGCCGGTGCGCTCGACAACCACGCCGTCGGTGCGCAGCAGGGCCGCGTCGACACCGTCCAGCGAGGTGCCGCTCATCAGTCCGATGGCCGTTTTCAGCCCGTCCGCCATGGTCTCCCCGCGTTGTCGCGATGGGGCGACTATGCTACAGGACGCGCCCCCGCGCGACGGGGCAACACCGCCAATCGAGCCCGATCATGTCCGAGCCCAAGTCCGAATTCCTGCGCGACATCCTCGCGCGCGGCTTCATGCACCAGTGCACCGATCTCGATGCGCTGGATGCACAGATCGTTGCGGGCGGAACGATCGGCTATATCGGCTTCGACTGCACCGCACCCAGCCTGCATGTCGGTTCGATGGTCCAGATCATGCTGCTGCGTCGCATGCAGCAGGCCGGCCTCAAGCCCATCGTGCTGATGGGCGGGGGCACCACGAAGATCGGCGACCCCTCCTTCCGAGACGAGGCGCGCCCCCTGCTGGACGATGCGCGCATCGGCGAGAACAAGGCCGGCATCTTCCGCGTCTTCGAGAACTTCCTGACCTTCGGCGAAGGAACGAGCGACGCCACCATGGTCGACAACGACGAGTGGCTCTCGCAGCTGATGTACGTGCCCTTCCTGCGCGATTATGGCCGCCACTTCTCGGTCAACCGCATGCTCTCGATGGATTCGGTGAAGCTGCGCCTGGAGCGCGAGCAGCCGCTGTCGTTCCTGGAGTTCAACTACATGATCCTCCAGGCCTACGACTTCGTGGAGCTTTTCAAGCGCTACGGCTGCACCCTGCAGATGGGCGGCTCGGACCAGTGGGGCAACATCGTCAACGGCGTCGATCTGGGCCGCCGCGTCGCCGATGCCCAGCTCTTCGGCCTGACGACGCCGCTCATCACCACCGCCTCGGGCGCCAAGATGGGCAAGACCGCGGCGGGTGCGGTGTGGCTCAATGCCGACATGCGCTCCACCTGGGATTACTGGCAGTTCTGGCGCAACACCGAGGATGCCGATGTCGGCCGCTTCCTGCGCCTGTTCACCGATCTGCCGCTCGACGAGATCGCGCGCCTGGAAAGACTTGAAGGCGCGGAGATCAACGAGGCCAAGAAGATCCTGGCCAACGAAGCAACGGCGCTGTGCCACGGCCATGCCGCTGCCGAGGAAGCCGCCGAGACCGCGCGCAAGACATTCGAGGAAGGCACCACGGGCGATGCCCTGCCGGTGACCGAGATCGCCACGGCCCGTCTTGCCGAAGGTGTTCTGCTCTACGAGGCTATGCGCGAAGCCGGCCTCTCGGCCTCCAACGGCGAAGCCCGCCGCCTGATCAAGGGCGGCGGCGCCCGCGTCAACGATACGGCGATCGGCGACGAGGGCCACAAGGTGACGCAGGCCGACCTGGGGGCCGACGGGACGGTGAAGCTTTCCGCCGGCAAGAAGCGCCACGCCCTGCTGCGCGCGGTCTGATCGCAGAGTTAAGACTGCTCAGCGCCCGCCTTCCTGGCGGGAGCTCTCGAAGGTCAGGTCCTTCACTTCGTCGTCCGTGGGCGCGCTGAACAGGCGGCGCAGGATGCCCGGTGTCAGAAGCGACAGCGGATCGACGCTGACCTGGGGATCCTCGCGCGGGCCCGTGACCTCATAGGTGAATCCGAACAGGCCACCGCCTTCCTCGAAGCCGGTCAGGATGTCGCCGATCAGCGGAATTTCACCCAGCGCAGCATTGAGGGAATAGATCGGCACGATGGTGCCCTGCAGATCAAGAGCGTTCGATTCCAGGTTGACCGTGCCGAAGATCGTGATGCCCAGACCCGGGCCATAAGCGCGCCCATCGCTGATCGTGACCTTGTCCCCGACCTTCTCGAAGGGGATCAGCGCGTTTTCGAATTCCAGACCGTCGCCGGTCAGGGCGTTTGCCAGACCACCCATGGAAGCAACCGAAAGCAACTGAGCCAGGATCGGCGCCTGGGTCAGCGTGAAGTCGGTCGCGCGCATGGCGCCCGAAGCGCGGCGCTCGTCGTTGCTGTCGTCGATCCTTGCGCGGATATCCAGCGTGCCGCCCTCGGCGTGGTCGAACAGGCCGACCGCGCGGATCGCGCCGCCGGCACTGCCGGCGCTGTATTCAAAACGGCGCTCCTGGGGACTGAAGCGCCAGATGTTCAGCGAGGTGGGTTCGCCTTCGCCCAGCAAGCCGGTTACAGCCAGCGCCTCCCAGTGGTCACCCGAGTAGGTGCCATCGATGCGCACATCGCTCACCGTGTCATTGTCGGTCAGCCAGACCGTGTCGAGCGCACCTTCGATGTGAAAGGCCGGCAGCGTCGGGCCGGTCGAGGCCGTCATGTCCTCCAGCATAGGCTCGAGATCCGCAGTGCCGCCTGAAAGCGTAACGTCGAAGACGCCGTCCTCCCGGACCGACAAGGCACCGGCAACGGCGTTGCGTCCAAAGGCCAACTGCTGGAGATCCAGGCGGATCGGAGCGAGATCGGCCGCCCGCAGCGCGCCACTGGCGGTAAGTTCGGTGGTACCCACCGCGATGCTGATGGATTCCAGATGCAGTACAGGTCCCAGGTCGTCCACCAGGCGCAGGGCGGCACGCCCCGGCGTCCCAACGGCCTTGTCGATGGCCAGAAGCGGATAGTCGATCGCCGTGGCGGTCAGGTCGGCAACCGCCGACCAGATCATGGAGCCGGCATCGGTCTGAGCCAGGTCCAGCACGATCCCCACCGGCCCGGTCATGGCGATGAAATCCGGTATGCCAAGCGCTTCCCGCTGGCCGTCCTCCAGCGTGGCGCGCATTTCCACCGTACGGCGGACAGCCTCCTCCTGGCGGAAGGACTGGCGGTAGGCGACCTCGAACGGCACATCGTTGAGGCGCAGCGCGCCATCAAACACGGCCGTGGTCGAATCAAAC
>CALGGB010000046.1 GCA_937880925.1 uncultured Rhodospirillaceae bacterium
CACGCGCATCAGGCCGTGCAGCGCGCCCGAGGGCTCGTAGCGCAGGCAGGAACCGAACTCGGCCATGCGGTAGGGCAGATCGCGGTAGCTCTTGATGCCCTGGCGGAAGATCTGGACGTGGCAGGGGCAGTTCATGGGCTTCATCGCCCAGATGCGGTCGTCCTCGGTCTGGGCCGTGAACATGTGCTCGCGGAACTTCTCCCAGTGGCCGGAGTCCTCCCACAGGCTGCGGTCGACCATCTGGGGCGTGTTGACCTCGTTGTAGCCCTCGGCGTCCAGGCGGCGGCGCACGTAGTTGCGCACGTTGCGATAGAGGCGCCAGCCCTTGGGATGCCAGAAAGCGCTGCCCACGGCCTCCTCCTGGAAATGGAACAGATCCATTTCCCTGCCCAGGCGGCGATGATCGCGCTTTTCGGCTTCCTCAAGGCGCGTCAGATGGGCCTGCAGCTCGTCCTTGTTGAGCCATGCCGTGCCGTAGACGCGCTGGAGCATCTCGTTGCGGTGGTCGCCGCGCCAGTAGGCGCCCGCCAGCTTCATCAGCTTGAACGCCTTGGGCATTCTGCCCGTCGACGGCAGATGGGGGCCGCGGCAGAGGTCGACCCAGTCGCCCTGGCGATAGAGCGTCACGACCTCGCCATGGGGCAGGTCGCGGATGATCTCTGCCTTGTACTTCTCGCCGACGGTCTCGAAGAAATGCGCGGCCTCGTCACGATCCCAGACTTCCCGCTCCAGCGGCTCGTCGCGGTCGATGATCTCGGCCATGCGCTGTTCCATGGCCTCCAGATCCTCGGGCGTGAACGGCTCCTTGCGCGAGAAGTCGTAATAGAAGCCGTTCTCGATCACCGGGCCGATCGTGACCTGGATATCGGGCCAGAGTTCCTTGGCGGCCTGGGCCAGGACATGGGCGGCGTCGTGGCGCACCAGCTCCATCGCCTCGGGCGATTTCATCGTGACGATCTCGAGGCGCGCGTCATGCTCGATCTCGCGCTTGAGATCGCGCAGTTCGCCGTCGACCTTCACCGCCAGCGCAGCCTTGGCCAGCCCGGCGCCGATCGAGGCAGCCACCATGGTACCGGTGGTCGGCGTGTCGTAGTGACGCACGGATCCATCGGGCAGGGTGATCGCCACCTGGGCGGGTTGAGCCTGGGCGCTCATGGACGGTTTCTCCTTATCATTGCGCACCCCGAGTCGGGGCTGGCGCAAACTAGGGATCGGCGATGGCGTGTCAAGCCAAGGCCTTGTCGGGCGCAGGGTTCAATGCGGCAGAAGGCGTTGGGCGGCGTGCGCCACCTCGTCAACCGAAAGATCGGCCAGGTCATGGCGCTGGAGCACCTGCACCAGGGCGCCACGCGGCGCCGTGAGCGCCGGATCGGAAGCGCCTGAGAACAGCACCAGGCTGGGGCAGCCTGCCGTGGCGATCAGATGCATCGGCCCTGTGTCGTTGCCCACGGCCAGGCGCGCGCCACGGCCAAGGGCAGCAATCTGGGCAAAGCTGGTGCGGCCGCAAAGGTTGATCGTGCCACGCTGTGCCGCAGCCACCTTCGCCAGTTCGGCCTGCTCGGCAGGACCGCCGACCAGCACAGGCGTGTGTCCCCTCGCACGAAGGCGCCCGGCCAGTTCGCCGTAACGCGTCGCAGACCAGCGCTTTTCGGGCCGGTGCGGCGCGCTGCCGGGTACCAGCAGACTGTACGCCTCCGGCAGAGAGAATTCGGAGAGGTCGGCGGCGATTCCCGACAGATCAGGAGCGGGCACATCCGCTATGCCGGCCATGTGGAGCTGATCGGCCTGGCGCTCCACGGTGTGCAGCCGGTCGCGTGCCGGGTTGGCGTGAGGGTGGGAACAGCCGCGCGCAATGCCCGACCACTCCGGACGGGGCCGCCCGAACAGACGGAAGTAGCCCGAGGATCGGTCCGAGGTCTGCAGATCGTAAACACGCGAGAAGCCGCCACCGCGCAGGCGCGTGCGAAGGTTGCGCATGGCGGCAAGCTGCCACCAGGCGGGGCGCTCGTCGAGCCAGATTTCGTCGAACCAGCCGCCGGCCCGGGCAAGCTCCTCATAGGGCGCCGTGGTGAGCAGGACGATATGGGCGTCGGGATGAAAGGCGCGGATCGCCTGGAACGGACCGCTGGAGAGCACGAAGTCGCCCAGCGCCCCGAGGCGGATGACGAGGATCGCCTCGCCGCTCATTTCTCGGGCAGCAGCTCGCGATAGACCGCGAGCGTGGCCGCACACATCCGTGCGCGCGAGAAGTTCTCAACGACGCGGGCGCGGGCAATGGCCGCCAGGCGCACCCTCGCCTCCTCATCGAGATCGAGCGCGGCTCCAACGGCCTGGGACAGCGCCAGGGCATCGCCCGGCGGCACCAGCCAGCCGGTCTGGCCGGGTTCGACGGTTTCCAGCGCGGCACCATGGTTGGTCGCCACCACGGGCACGCCCATCGCCTGGGCTTCCACGGCAACACGGCCAAATCCCTCGGGATCGGTCGAGGCCGAGACCACGACATCGGCCAGCCGATAGGCCGCCGCCATGTCCTGGCAGCCGTCGATCGGCACGACACGGCCCTGGAGGCCGCGCGAGGCGATCGCCTGCTCGAGCTCGCGGCGCAGTCCGTCATGTCCGGCGCCGACACCCACCAGCAGGCAGACAACGTCCTGGCGGGGGAGCTGGGCCATCGCCTCGACCATGACGAATTGCCCCTTCCAGCGGGCCAGACGCCCCGGCAGCATGACCACCGGCACGCCATCGGGCAGGTTCCAGCGCGCGGCAAGGCTTGCCACACGCTCCGAGGACACCGCGGAAGGATCGAGCCCGACGATATCGACGCCGCGGTGGATGCGGCGCAGGCGATCCTCGCCCACCCCATAGGTCTCGCGGACATGACGGGCGATGAAGTCCGAGATGGCGATAACCCGGTCGCCCCTGGCCATGATGCCGTTATAGCGCCGCTTCAGGCTGCCGCCGGCGTTGTAGGGTGCATGAAAGGTGGTGACGAAGGGACGCCCCGTGCGCCGCGCCGCCGGCAGCGCCGACCAGGCCGGCGCGCGCGAGCGGACATGGACGAGATCGACATCTTCCGCTCGGATCAGATCGACCAGGCGGCCGATGTTGCGCTGGATGGTGAACGGCGACTTCGAGGCGACGGGCAGCACGATGTGGCGCGCCTTGGCGCGCAGCAGCTCGGTCTCCAGCGCGCCGCCTTCGGAAACGACGATGGCGGTGCCCCCGGCCTGCACGACCGCACGCGCGATATCCACCGTGCCACGCTCGGCCCCGCCGATGTCGAGCCGGGGCACGATCTGGAGAATGACCGGACGTCGCCTTTCGTCGCCTGAATCCATGATGCTAGATTGCCTGTTCCCTGCAGCGGAGCGCACGTCCTATCCCATGTCGGCCCCCGATACGATACCGCAATGGCTCGAACGCCCCGACGGCAACCGTGTTGCCTACCATGCCCGTCCCGGCAAAGGGCCGGGTGTGGTCTTCCTGGGCGGCTACGCCTCGGACATGACCGGCACCAAGGCAATGTATCTCGATTCCTGGTGCCAAAAGGCAGGGCGGGCCTATCTTCGGCTCGATTATCTCGGCCACGGCCAGTCCACCGGCACCTTCGAGGAGGGCACGCTGGGGCGCTGGGCCGATGACGCCCTGGCCGCCATCGACGCGCTGACGCAGGGCCCCCAGATTCTGGTCGGCTCCAGCATGGGCGGCTGGATCATGCTGCTGGCGGCACTGGCGCGCCCGGAGCGGGTGGCCGGCCTCGTCGGCATCGCCGCCGCGCCGGACTTCAGCCAGGACATCTGGTGGGGCATGAGCGCAGAGCAGCAGGACGCCATGGTCGCCCAGGGCAAGGCCATGCTCGACGAGGGCCACGGCGCCTTTACCGTCACCCACGCCTTCATCGAGGACGGCCGCCGCCATCTGGTGATGCGCGCGCCGATGAAGATCGATGTGCCCGTGCGCCTGCTTCAGGGCATGCAGGACACCGCCGTGCCCTGGCCCACCGCCCAGGCCATCGCCGACCGACTTGCAGCCGAGGATGTCGTGGTGACGCTGATCAAGGATGGCGACCACCGCCTGTCGCGCGACCAGGACCTCGCCCGGCTAGGGGCGACGCTCGAGGAACTGCTGGCGGTCGTGGAAGGCTGAGGCCCGCCGTTCCCCCGTGCTCCCTGACAAGGCCGGAGCCGTAACGAGTTATCAGTCCTGCGCTGGCACGTGCGTATCGGCTCTCGGCTTCGCGGCGCCCCGCCTCAACCTTGCTCCGCGATCTCCGCGTCTGCGCGTGCCAAAGCAACGTATCTGCACGCGGAGATCGCGGAGAAAACAAAGAAGAAAAACGACCAAGGGCGCATCCGGGCGTGGCGGTCATGCGATGGGGTAATCTGATCGCCCCGATACATGTCCGGTAGCGACGCAGAGCAACCCCGTCGGACCGCGCAGAGGCCCTGGGCTGCGGCCCGGACTAACCCTTGCTCAGGCGGCGGCGGTTGGCGCGAACCTTGCCGCTATAGTGCTTCATGGCGCGGGAGGCGACGGCAGGGCCGCTGCGACCCAGGGCGCCGCTGACCGCCATGCTTTGCAGAGTCAGTGCGGAGGCTGTCTTCTCGGCGACCATGCGCTGAGTCTCCAGCATGGCCTGGGGACCGCCGGCGGCAATCTTCATGCTGCGCATGGCGATCACCCAGCCGGCTTCCATGCCGAGTGCCCAGGCCTGCCAGGCCAGGCCCCAGGGCGTGACTGTCGTCATGTGTCGGGCCATCAGCAGGCAGCCAGGTGGAAAGGCGGGTGGGTGGCGTGCATGGGGCGATCGCTTTCGCGCTGGAGGCAGGTTGTCTCCTGCACAACGGCGCGTTGACCGGGCTGTTGCCCGGGTGTGCGAATTGTGCCGCGTCGTGCTTTCAGCGCCTCATGGCGGCGAGGTCGGCGGCCATGCCCTCGCGGTAGCTCGGGTACTTCAGCGTGACGCCCAGCTCGTCCTTGATGCGGTCGTTCCGCACGCGCTTGTTGTCGGCATAGAAGCTGCGCGCCATGTCGGAAAGGCTGGCGTCCTCGAAGGCGACAGGTTCGGGCGGCGTGACGCCGAGCAGCTCACAGCCGTATTCGACCACGCGGTCGGGCGCTTCGGGTTCGTCGTCGCAGACGTTGTAGATGGCGCCGGGGTTGGGCCGGGCCATGGAGGCCTGAAGCACCTGAACAATGTCGGCGACATGGGTGCGACTGAAGACCTGGCCCGGCTTGACGATGCGCTTGGCCCGCCCGCTGCGGATCTGCTGGAGCACGCCGCGCCCGGAACCGTAGATGCCAGCCAGGCGGAAGATATGCACCGGCAGGCCGTAGCGCTCGTGCATCACCAGCCAGTTCTGCTCGGCCTCCAGGCGGCGCGCGCTGCGCTCCAGGTCGGGGATCGGCACGGTTGTCTCGTCGACCCAGTCGCCGTCGTGATCGCCATAGACGCCGGTGGTCGAGAGATAGCCGATCCAGGCAATGTCCTCCAGGCGGGCGATATCGGCGCTGTGCCAGTCGAGGGGCGGGCAGACGGAAGCCTCGGACGGGGGAATCGAATCCAAGAGATGGGTCGCGCCCTCAAAGATCGTTTCGTCCTCGACCGGGCCGTTGGCATCGAACAGCGTCATGGCAAAACCTTCAGCGCGCAGGGTGTCGGCCTTTTCCTGCGAACGCGCCGTGCCGGCGACGGCAAAGCCCTGCCCGGCCAGCGACCGTGCAAAGGCCAGCGCCGAAAATCCCAGACCGAACCCAAGCAGCTTGTTCATGCGTCCTCCAACCGACCCGGCGCATCCCATTCGGCACGCACCGCTTCATCGTTCTCGGACTGGTAACGGAGGCGGCGCGCAGAGGCAAATTCGGCGGCCGTCGCCAGCTGCGAGAAGGCCCACAC
The DNA here is from genome assembly GCA_937880925.1 of uncultured Rhodospirillaceae bacterium. Lineage (GTDB taxonomy): Bacteria > Pseudomonadota > Alphaproteobacteria > SP197 > SP197 > CALGGB01. The sequence continues at coordinate 5,897 of CALGGB010000046.1, forward strand.
CGCCATGGCGCGAACCAGCGGGGAGCCATCGTCGAGCCGCCGCTCGACCGCGGCGTGCGCGGTGGGCCCGCCGGCATTGCCAAGCGCGATCGTCACGTTGCGCACGAAGCGGTCGCGCCCGGTGCGCTTGATCGGGCTGCCGCGGAAGAACTCGCGAAACGCGGCATCGTCGAGATCGGCAAGATCGGCAAGGCGCGGCGCAGTCAGTTCGGCGCGCGGCAGGAAGGCGAGATCGCCGGTGCGCGCGGCGAACTTGTTCCACGGGCACACCGCCAGGCAATCATCGCAACCGTAGATGCGGTTGCCCATGGCGGCGCGGAACTCGGGCGCGATGTGGCCCTTGTGCTCGATGGTGAGGTAGGAGATGCAGCGCCGCGCATCAAGTTGGTAGGGGCGCGGAAAGGCCGCCGTGGGACAGACATCCTGGCAGGCGCGGCAGGAGCCGCAATGGTCGTCCTCGGGGATATCGGTGGCGAGCTCCAGGGTCGTGAAGACTTCGCCCAGGAAAAACCAGGAGCCGAGTTCGCGCGAAACGAGATTGGTGTGCTTGCCCTGCCAGCCCAGGCCCGCGCGCTGGGCCAGAGGCTTTTCCATCACCGGCGCGGTGTCGACGAAGACCTTTACCTCGCCGCCCTGGGTCTCGACCATCCAGCGGGCCAGCGCCTTCAGACGCGATTTCACGATGTCGTGGTAGTCGCGTGCACCGCGGGCATAAACCGAGATCGTGCCACGATCCCCGCGCGCGAGATCATCGAGCGGGTCGTGCGCGGGGGCATAGGAGAGCCCAAGGACCACCACCGAACGCGCCTGGGGCCACAGCCCGACAGGGTCGGCGCGCTGTTCGGAGCGTCCGGCCATCCAGTCCATGTCGCCGTGGCACCCGCCACCGATGAAGGCGCGCAGGCGCTCGCCCTGCTCTGCCTCCGCAGCCGCGGCGGCAATCCCCACGGCGTCGAAGCCCAGGGCCAGAGCGCGCTCGCGCACGACCCGGGCGATGTCCTGCTCTCCAGCATGGTCGTCGTTTCTGGTCATGAATCCAGGCTTTGGTTGCCCATCAACCCTAAAGGACACGGACGCAGGGAGGAACGTTGCCCCGCCGGCCCACCCAAGGACGATCGCCTGCCCTGAGGACGTTCAGAAATCGAGATCGTCGTAGTGTCCGGCCGGTTTCAGGCCGGGGACACGGTCGTCCAGGATGGGGCGGAAGCTGGGGCGTGACTTGACGCGGGCGTACCATTCGCGCGCGGCTTCCTGATGGCCCCAGGGGACATCACCGATGTAATCGATGCAGGAGAACTGCGCGGCTGCGGCGATATCGGCCAGAGAGAACTTGTCGCCGGCCAGCCAGGTGCGTCGCTCGACAAGGAAGGCGACGTAGTCGAGGTGCATGCGGATATTGGCGAGGCCCGCTCGCACGGTTGCCGAATCGGGCTCGCCCCGGCCCAGGAAGCGGCGCATGACCTTTTCGCCGACCAGGTTGACCGTGGCCTCCTCGTGCATCTTGCCGTCGAACCAGGCGACCAGCCGGCGCGTTTCGGCGCGCTGGGCCGGTGTGCCGCCCAGCAGGTCCGGCTGCGGCTGAACTTCCTGAAGGTATTCGGTGATCGCCACGCTGTCGGCAATGACGGTGCCGTCGGCCTCGACCAGAACCGGCACCTTGCCTGCCGGGTTGATCTTCAGGAACTCGACGCGGCGCTCCCAGACGTTCTCCAGGCGCAGATCGAAGGGCAGGCCCTTCTCCTTCAGGGCCATGCGGACCTTGCGGGAAAACGGCGACAGGGGGACGTGGTAGAGCACTCGCATGGCGCCAAGCTAGAGCATGTTGGGCGCGGAATGAATCCATCCGATGCGCCTTTTCTGCCTGCCCCGGGATAAGGTCGGCGGCTCCCGCCCGGGGCACGTCATGCAGCAGAGCCAAAGCGCAGACCCAGGCGGCCGGAAAAGCGACCTGCGCCGCCATCCCGCAGGCTGTCTGCAGAAACCGTGACGCGCAGGCTGAGCTCCTCGAAGCCGTCCTCGCGCGGCTCGCCTGCCTGAACCGGGGCGGGCGTGTTGTGGCCCAGGGCAAGGGCATCATCGTTGGTACCCAGCTCGATGCCGACAACGTAGTCGAGCATGCGGCCATCGGCCGCCTTGAGGACAAAGCAGTCAGGGCCACTGATGTTTTCGGCGCTGACCATGCCTGGAAGCCAGGATCCAGGCACCAGAACGTGCTGGTGTGCGACAATGCCGTGGTGCGGCAAACCACCCTGGCTGCCCGCATGGGGTACCGTCACGGCAAGGGCGAGATCGGCGCCATGGGCGGGGTTGCCCGCCACCAGAGCGAGGTCGAACACCACACCGGCACGGCGCAGGTCATCCTGCGTGCGCAGGGCGGCATAGAGCTGGGCATCGGAGAGGCAGCCGCGCTTGATCAGGATGGTGCCCAGGCGACCGCCGGATGCGGCCTGGGCGCGCAAGGCGTCGACCAGTTGATGTTCGTTGATGTAGCCGCGTTCCTGCAACAGGCGGCCAAGATGCATATCGGAGAGACTGGACCCCGACCGGGTCATTTCGGCATGTACGGGCAAGGCGCGCGATCCCCCAGGAAACAATGGTGCAGCCGACCCCCAGATCGGCCCACCCAGACAGCGCTTCGAACCTGTAATTTCGTCAGCAAGCCGATCACGGACAAGTGACAACCGGCACTTGCGCGGCGCAATGGAGATGAATCAAGGCCTATGCTGTCTGCTTGTACTGCCCGTCGTTGAGTGGCTGCTCCAGACGCTCAACCATCTCGCGAGGACAGACCTGCCAGAAGCGGCCGATCTGGAGGTCCCATTCGCGCAGGATCTGGGCAGCGTAGCCCGACTGGGTCTCGCGGGCATGGTCGGCAACCAGATCGCGCAGGCGCTGCTCCCAATGGGCGCTTGCCAGCCGCTGCACCACAAGGGTCTCTGGGTTGACCATGGCCTCGAAGGTGCCGTCGCGGTCATAGACAAAGGCCATGCCGCCGGTCATGCCGGCGCCGAAGTTGGCGCCTACAGGTCCCAGGATCACGGCGGTACCGCCGGTCATGTACTCACAGCCGTTGGTGCCGCAGCCCTCGATCACCGTATCGGCGCCGGAGTTGCGCACGGCGAAGCGTTCACCGGCCTGACCGGCCGCGAACAGGCGCCCGGCCGTGGCGCCATAGAGCACCGTGTTGCCGATGATGGTGTTGGACTGGCTGGGCCGCTCGCTGGATGCCGGCGGACGCACCACGATGGTGCCGCCCGACAGCCCCTTGCCGACATAATCGTTGGCGTCGCCGAAGACCTCCAGCTTGAGGCCCTGCACGGCAAAGGCGCCCAGCGATTGACCGGCCGAGCCACGCAGGCGCACGGTGATGTGACCGGCAGGCAGGCCCGCCATGCCGAAGCGGCGCGTCAGCGCCGAGGAGAGCCTCGTGCCCACCGCGCGCTGGGTGTTCCGCACATTGTAGGCAAGCTGCATCTTCTCGCGGTCATCAAGGGCTGCCTGGGCATCGCGCAGCATCTGGGCATCAAGCGTGTCGGGCACCTCGTTGCGCCCGACCAGCGTGTTGTAACGGGCGTGCTCCCCGGGGTCGGCCTGGGCAAGCAGCGGGTTGAGATCGAGATCATCGAGATCGGAGCTGCCACGGCTGACCTGCTTCAAGAGGTCGGTGCGCCCGATCACCTCGTTGAGCGAGCGCATGCCCAGCGATGCCAGGATTTCGCGAACCTCCTCGGCGATGAAGGAGAACAGGTTCACGACCTTTTCGGGATTGCCCTCGAACTTGGCGCGCAGCGATTCCTTCTGGGTACACACGCCCACGGGGCAGGTGTTGGAATGGCACTGGCGCACCATGATGCAGCCCATGGCGACGAGCGAGGCCGTGCCGACGCCAAACTCCTCGGCACCCATCATGGCGCCGATGACGACATCGCGCCCGGTGCGGATTCCGCCATCGACGCGCAGGGTCACCTTGTGGCGCAGGCGGTTGAGCGTGAGCACCTGGTTGGCTTCCGTCAGGCCCATCTCCCAGGGCGCACCGGCGTACTTGATGCTGGTCTGGGGGCTTGCGGCCGTGCCGCCGACATGGCCAGAGATCAGGATCACGTCGGCCTTGGCCTTGGCGACGCCGGCCGCGACCGTGCCGACGCCGGCCTGGCTGACGAGCTTCACGCAGACCTTGGCGTCCGGGTTGATCTGCTTGAGGTCGTAGATGAGCTGGGCCAGATCCTCAATCGAATAGATATCGTGATGGGGCGGCGGTGATATCAGCATCACGCCGGGCGTGGCGTGACGCAGCCTGGCGATCATCTCGGTTACCTTGAAGCCGGGAAGCTGGCCGCCCTCGCCGGGCTTGGCGCCCTGAGCGATCTTGATCTCCAGCTCGCGGCAATTGACCAGGTATTGCGCGGTAACGCCGAAGCGGCCCGAGGCGACCTGCTTGATCGGCGAGTTCGGGTTGTCGCCGTTCTCGCGCGGGTGGAAGCGTTCGGGGTCCTCGCCACCCTCACCGGAATCGGATTTCGCGCCGATCCTGTTCATGGCGATGGTCAGGGTCTCGTGGGCTTCCGGGGAGAGCGCGCCCAGAGACATGCCGGGCGTGATGAAACGCTTGCGGATTTCCGTGATGGACTCCACGTCGTCGATGGCAACCGGCTCGGCCGCGCTGCGGAAATTCAAGAGGTCGCGCAGATCGAAGGGTGCGCGATGGTCGATCGCCTGCGCGTAGCGCTTGTAGACCTGGTAGCTGTCGGTCGCGACGGCGGTCTGCAGCGTATGGATGATGCCGGCTTCCCAGTCGTGGGCCTCGCCGCCCTGGCGGAAGCGATAGATGCCGCCGATGGGCAGGGAGACGACCTCGGCGCCGTAGGCGTCGTCGTGCAGTTTCAGCGAGCGGCGCTGGATACCGTTGAGGCCGATGCCGGAGATGCGCGAGGGCATGCCGGGGAAGAACTCTGCAACCAGGGTGCGTGACAGGCCGATGGTCTCGAAGTTGTAGCCGCCGCGATAGGACGAGAGCACCGAGATGCCCATCTTCGACATGATCTTCAGCAGGCCGTCGTCGATCGCCTTGGTGAAGCGCGCGACGCATTCCTCCAGCGTGAAGCCGGGGAAGAGGTTGCGGCGGTGACGCTCGGCGATGGATTCCTCGGCCAGGTAGGCGTTGACCGTGGTCGCGCCGACGCCGATCAGCACCGCGAAGTAATGCACGTCCATGCACTCGCTGGAGCGCACGTTGAGCGAGGTGAAGGTACGCAGGGACTGGCGCACCAGATGGCTGTGGACCGCGCCTACGGCCAGGATCATCGGCATCGCCGCGCGGTCGGCCCCTGAATTTTCGTCGGTCAGGATGACGTGCTCGCAACCGCCGCGCACCGCATCCTCGGCCTCCTGCCGGACACGTGCGATGGCGTGCGCCAGGGCCTGGGGGTCGCCGTGGTTGGCCGCGAAGGTGCAGTCGATCACGGTCGCCGTGGCACCCATGTAGCGGCGCATGGCGGCGAACTCGCCATTGGAGAGGACCGGCGATTCAAGCTGCAGGATGCGCGTCTGGCTTTCGTCCTGATCGAGGATGTTGGAGAGGTTGCCAAGACGCGTGTCGAGCGTCATCACCCTGCGCTCGCGCAGGGAGTCGATCGGCGGGTTCGTGACCTGGCTGAAGTTCTGGCGGAAGAAGTGATGCAGGCCGCGGTACTTGCCCGAGAGCACGGCAAGCGGCGTATCGTCGCCCATCGAGCCGACTGCCTCCTTGGCGCCTTCCACCATGGGCTGGAGGATCAGTTCCAGGTCCTCGATCGTATAGCTGGCGGCGCGCTGACGGGTCTTCAGTTCGCCCTTGTCGTAGAGGCGTGTCGCGCCATCGCCCGCCTGGATCAGGCTGTCGAGATGGGTGATGTGGCCGACCCACGAACGATAGGGGTTTTCGGCCGCCAGCGTTTCCTTGATCTCGCCGTCTCGGTAGAGCCGGCCGTTGGCCAGGTCGAGCGCGATCATCTGGCCCGGACCGATGCGCCCGCAATGAACCAGGTTGCGCTCCGGGATCGGCACCATGCCGGTCTCCGAGCCCACGAACAGCAACCCGTCGGTGGTTTCAGAAAAGCGCAGCGGGCGCAGGCCGTTGCGATCCATGCCCGCGATGACCCAGCGGCCGTCCGAGGCCGCGATGGCGGCCGGCCCGTCCCAGGGCTCCATGACGCAGTTGCAGTAGAGGTAAAGCGCGCGGACCTCGTCGGAGAGATCGCTGCGGTCGGCCCAGGCCTCCGGAATCAGCATGGTCTTGGCCAGCGGCACGGAGCGCCCGGCATGGACCAGCAACTCGAACACCGAATCCAGCGCCGCGGAATCCGACCCGCCCGACTGGATGACGGGCTTCAGCACATCGAGGTGATCGGCAAAGGCCTCGTGACCGATGCGCGCCTCGTGGCTTTTCATCCAGTTGACGTTGCCGCGCAGCGTGTTGATCTCGCCGTTGTGGGCGAGCATGCGGAACGGCTGGGCCAGGCGCCAGGTGGGGAAGGTGTTCGTCGAGTAGCGCTGGTGGAAGATCGCGAAGCTGGAGACGAAACGCTCGTCCAGCAGGTCGGGATAGAACGACGAAAGCTGCTCGGCCAGGAACATGCCCTTGTAAACGATGGAGCGGCACGACAGCGAGCAGATGTAGAGGTCGGGCACCTGGGCCTCACGGGCCCGGCGTTCGATCTTGCGGCGGATGATGTAGAGATCGCGCTCGAAGCGGTCCTCGTCGAAGCCGTCCTCGTTGGCGATCATGATCTGCTCGATCTCGGGACGGGTGGCATTGGCCTTTTCGCCGATGATCGCGCTGTTGATCGGCACCTGGCGCCAGCCGTAGATGCGGTAGCCGAAGTTGAGGATTTCCGATTCGACGATGGTCCGGCAGGTCTCGGCGGCACCCAGGTCCGTCTTGGGCAGGAAGACCATGCCGACCGCCAGACGCCCGCGCGCGGCATCATGGCCGGTGCGCGCGACATGTTCCTTAAAGAAGGCCTGGGGGATCTGCACCTGGATGCCCGCACCGTCGCCCGTCTTGCCGTCGGCATCGACGGCGCCGCGGTGCCACACGGCCTTGAGCGCATCGACACCGGCCTGCACGACATCGCGGCGCGGCTTGCCGTCGAGTGCGGCAACGAAACCGACGCCGCAGGCATCGTGCTCGTCGGCGGGGTCGTACATGCCGACCTTTGCGAGGCGCAGCGCCTCGGCGGCCTGGCGGGCAACGTAGGCGTTCATGTCCGACATCGCCCTTACTCCGCGGCGAGAACACCCGAGGCGGCAGCCTCGAGCTGATGATGGATGTCCATGGCGGCATCGCGGCCGTCGCGGATCGCCCAGACGACCAAGGAAGCGCCGCGCACGATGTCGCCCGCGGCCCAGACGCCCGGCATGCTGGTGGCGCCGGTGAGGAACGCGGTCTTCAACGTGCCCCAGCGGGTGGTTTCCAGCGTGGGTTCGGCAAAACGTTCCGTGATCGGCTCGGGATCGAAGCCCAGCGCCATGAGCACCAGATCGGCTTCGAGGCGGAAGTCCGAGCCCTCGATCACCTGCGGCGTCAGGCGGCCGCTGGCGTCGGGCGCGCCAAGGCGCATGCGGATGGCGCGCACCGCCTCCACCTTGTCGGCGCCCAGGAAGGCTTCGGGTGCGCTGAGGAACTCGAAGACGACACCCTCGTCCATGGCATAGCCGACCTCACGCTGGCTTCCGGGCATGTTCGCCCGGTCGCGCCGGTAGAGGCAGGTGACCTGGCGCGCGCCCTGGCGCACTGCGGTGCGCACACAATCCATGCCGGTATCGCCGCCGCCGATGACCACGACATGCTTGTCGCGGGCATCGAGCAGGCCATCGTCGAAGGCGGGCACAGCATCGCCCATGCCCTTGCGGTTGCTGGTGACCAGGAAATCGAGCGCCGGCACGATGCCCGGAAGGCCGATGCCCGGCGCCTTCATGGCGCGCGCCTTGTAAACGCCGGTGGCAATCAGCACGGCGTCGTGACGGCTGCGCAGATCGGCAAAGGTGATATCGCGGCCGATCTCGGTTTCCAGACGGAAGGTGACGCCGCTGTCGGCCAGAAGATCGGCGCGGCGCTGGACCAGTTCCTTGTCGAGCTTGAAGTTGGGAATGCCGTAGGTCAGCAGGCCACCAACCCGGTCGTGGCGGTCATAGACCTCAATTCTGTAGCCGTGGCGGCGCAGCAGATCGGCCGCGGCCAGGCCCGCAGGTCCGGCGCCGACGATCCCCACCGACTGCTCGCGCTCGCGCGGCGGGCGGGGTCCGGTGACCCAGCCGTTCTCGAAGGCGGTTTCGGTGATGTAGCGCTCGACCGCGCCGATGGTGACCGCCTCGAAGCCCTTCTCGATGACGCAATTGCCCTCGCAGAGGCGGTCCTGGGGGCAGATGCGGCCGCAGATCTCGGGGAAGGTGTTGGTCGCCGAGGAAAGCTCATAAGCCTCCTCCAGGCGCCCTTCTGCCGTGAGTTTCAGCCAGTCGGGAATGTTGTTGTGCAGCGGACAATGGACCTGGCAGAACGGTATGCCGCACTGGGAGCAGCGCGAGGCCTGCTCGGCGGCGCGTTCGGGCGCGAATTCGTCATAGATTTCGGCAAAGTCGCGGCGGCGTGTCTCGGCCGGCCGCTGCGGCGGACGGCGCTGGGCCAGTTCAACGAACTTCAGCAGATCTGCAGACATCGGCACAATCCCCAAGGTCCCGCAGCATGCGGGGCGCACCTTCTAGTGGATTTGCCTGGTGATGGCGAGCAGTTTTGCAATTATAAGACAACATCAGTTACCTATCTGCGCAAGGGGGGCAAACGCCTCAGACGAAAGGCGGATTGCCGTGTATTGCCCAGAGAAAATTAGGACGCAAGTACTGACCTAGTTTATCTGCCTTCTGGGCGGGCCGGGAATGCTAGGATCGCCGCCTTCGGGGTTCGGAGTGTATTGTCGTGACCACGCTGCAGCTTGTTGTCCTGGCCGTGGTCCAGGGCATCACCGAGTTTCTGCCCATCAGTTCCGAGGGTCACCTGATCGTCACCTCCCAGGTGCTGGGCTGGCCCGATCAGGGTCTGGCGATCGATCTGGCAACCAACGCCGGCACGCTGGCCGCGGTCATCGTCTTTTTCTGGCGCGACCTGATCGCCCTGCTGGCAGGCCTGGGCGAACGCGGCAGCCAGAGCACGCGGCCGCTGGTCGGCATGCTGATCGTGGCGACCATTCCGGCGGGTCTGGCGGGGCTGGCGCTGGACAGCACGATCGGCCAGGAGGCGTTGCGCCATACCTGGGTCATAGCGACCACCACCATCGTTTTCGGCATCGTCCTGTGGCTGGCCGACCGTTTCGGCATGACCGTGCGCCGCGTCGAACACATGACCTGGGGCAGCGCCATCGTCATGGGCCTGGCCCAGGTGCTTGCCCTGATCCCGGGTACCAGCCGTTCCGGCATCACCATGTCGGCCGCACGTGTCATGGGCTTCGAGCGCGAAGCGGCAGCACGTTTCTCGCTGTTGATGGCGATACCGCTGATCAGCGCCGCCGTGCTGCTGGGTGCGATGAAGATACGCGATGCCGGCGATGCCGCACTTACCGGTTCGGCCCTGCTGGTGGCAGCAATCGCCTTTGTCACGGCGCTGATCGCCCTGGCCGCGATGATGGCCTGGCTGCGCCGTGCCAGCTTCACGCCCTTCGTGATCTACCGCCTGCTGCTGGGCGCCGGCCTGCTGGCCTGGCTCTACGCCTGAGGCCTCAGCGCTGCTCCGGAGCGTGGCGCCGGTAGCGGGCGAGATAGGTCGGCACGATGATATCGACCGTGGTCGGCGTGATGCCGAGTTCGGCAATGGTGTGGGCGCCGGGCGCAACCACATTGTCAATTTTGAGCAGGCGCACCTGATCGGTGGTCAGCGGCGGCACCGGCAACAACTGCAGGAACGTCGCCTTCAACTGGGCCAGCGCGAAGGGCACGGGCACCAGCATCGGGTGGCGCCGCGTCTCGCGCCGCACGATCTCCATGAGCTGGCGGAAGCTGTAGATGCGCGGTCCGCCCAGCTCATAGGTCCGGCCCGCCGCCTCCGGGAGGTCCAGTGCAGCGACGATGGCCCGGGCCACGTCATCGACATACACCGGCTGGAAACGCGTCATGCCACCGCCAAACAGCGGCAGCACCGGCGACAGCATCGCGATGCGCGCAAACAGATTGAAGAACCCGTCCTCGGGCCCGAAGACAATGGAGGGCCGCAGGATCACCGCCTGGGGCACCGCCTGGCGCAGGGCTTCCTCGGCCGCGGCCTTGGAACGGGCATAGTTCGAAGGCGAGTGCGCCGCGGCACCGATGGCCGAAATCTGGACCACACGGGTGATTCCCGCGGCGGCGGCCGCCTCGCCGATGTTGCGCGCGGCATCGACATGGATACGGCGGAAGTTCTGCTTGCCCCGCTCATAGAGCAGGCCAACCAGGTTGACGACGGCATCGGCCCGCGCCAGCACCGCGGCGACCTGCTCAGGGTCGCCGACATCGCAGGCAACAGGCACGATCTGGCCGACATCGCCCAGCGGCTGCAGCAGGCGGGCATCCAGGGGATCGCGCACGGCCACGACGATTCGCCACCCGCGTTCGGCCAGATGACGAACCAGGTAACGGCCGATGAACCCCGATCCGCCGAACACCACGATGTCGCGACGCGCCATGCCTTGTCTCCCGCTGAGGGCGGCATCCTAGTGTAAAATCGCCGCGGATCGAAAGACTTCGGCGCGCAAATCGTACCGCAGCGACCCGCGCCCCGGGCACGGATGCTCCCCGCCCTGCCCCGCGGACCCGCAGCGCCGCATCGCGGGGTCTCTCACACCCCTTGAGCCGCTTGACAGGCGCGCGCGCCAACTCTAGGACACCGCCCGTGCCCAGGTGGCGAAATTGGTAGACGCGCAGGTTTCAGGTACCTGTGGGGGAAACCCCTTGGAAGTTCGAGTCTTCTCCTGGGCACCATTTCCTTTTTTCGGCTGATCGACCGGCCGCGCCGGGAACCGGCGCGGGTTGCGCGCCGTGATCCGCGCGCCTAGGTTCGGCGCCCCATTTCGTGGCAGGAACCGACCATGGCGCATCTTCTCTATCAGGGCGATCTGCCCGCCGATCTCGATCTCGGACCGGTGGTTGCCGTCGATACCGAGACCATGGGCCTGCGCCCGGCGCGTGACCGGCTGTGCCTGGTCCAGCTCTCCTCGGGCGACGGCAACGCCCATATCGTGCAGATCGTGCCGGGCCAGGCGGAGGCGACCCGCCTGAAGGCCCTGCTCTCCCACGGTGCCGTGCTGAAGCTCTTCCACTTCGCCCGCTTCGACCTGGGCATGATCGAGCGTTACCTGGGCGTCACCTGTGCGCCGGTCTATTGCACCAAGATCGCCTCGAAGATGGTGCGCACCTTCACCGACCGCCATGGCCTCAAGGACCTCTGCAAGGAACTGCTGGACGTCGATATCTCCAAGCAGCAGCAGTCGAGCGACTGGGGCGCGGCGGAGCTTTCCAACGAGCAGCTCAAGTACGCGGCCTCCGATGTGCTGCACCTGCACCGCCTGCGCGAGGCGCTGGACGTGATGCTTGAGCGCGAAGGCCGCAGCGAGCTGGCCGCGGCCTGTTTCGCATTCCTGCCCTATCGCGCCAGGCTCGACCTGCTGGGCTGGGACGAGCCTGACATCTTCGCTCACTAGAACCCGACGGCCTTGCTGCGGGACGACGCAGCCCGTGAACCGGACCCTTCGCACACCCGAGGGAGCCGGACGCGCGTTGTTGATTGTCCCGATCAAAAACGATTCGTCTCCAGTGCACCGGCCTTGATCGCGACACAGTGTCGGGCGAAAATCGCCCCATCGTGAACGAAGACACAGCGCCCCCGTCACCCCCGATCGCCCAAAGCCGCGGCGACAGCCTGCTGAGCCCGCCCAGTGCGCGGCGCAGCGCTGGTGTCTTCCACACCCGTTTTGTCGGTCTGATGCGCTGGCTGCTGGTCTTCGGCGCTGTTGCGCTGGCCGCCACCGTGGTGAGCTGGCCCTATTTCAGCGGCCGCAACGCGACCCCGACCCAGTTCGACCTGCCCGCCACCGGCATCGAGATCAAGGATGGGCGCCCGACCATGACCAATGCCCGGTTCCTGGCAACAGACGACAGCGGCCAGCCCTATACCATCACCGCCGACCTGGCATGGCAGGAACAGGGCGCAGAAGACATCGTGTTCATGGACGTGCTCGAGGGAGATATCCTGCTGCAATCGGGCGCCTGGATGACGCTTTCGGCAGATCGCGGCGTCTTCGACCAGGTCGAGCAGGTCCTGATACTGGAGGCCAACGTCAACCTCTATAGTGATGCCGGTTACGAACTGCACACGCAGGAAGCCGAGATCGACCTTGCTTCCGGCACTGCGCAAGGCGATATGCAAGTGGACGGACAGGGGCCGGCCGGCCTGCTGACCGCTGCAGGCTTTGCCATCAGTGACAGTGGCGAGCGCATCCGTTTCAC
>CALGGB010000047.1 GCA_937880925.1 uncultured Rhodospirillaceae bacterium
GCGACCGCGATCGAGACGTCGACGGCGAAGTAGCCGAAGCTGTAGAGCCCGGCGCCGGCGATCAGGGTGAGGACGGAGCCCTGGGTCATCAGTACGGCAGCGGCGACGATGCAGACGGTACCAAGAATGCCGGCGCGGCGGCGGCCGAGCACTTCGGCGATCATGGGCACGGTAAGCGCGCCAAGCAGGCCGCAACCGCCGACCGCCAGCAGCACCTGGCTCACCTGCTGGGCATCGCCGAGCAGCTCGAGCGCGAGCAGGGGTATCACGGTGAGCGGAAGCGAGAAGCCGAAGACGTGGCAGCCGTTCAGCAGCGCCAGGGAGAAGGCGTGCGGAATCCCCGTGACGTTGAGCAGGCGGGCGAGGGCGGCGGTGGACAAGGGGTGCGGTCCGATAAGACGCCGCATCCCGCGCCCGGCGCGTCGTGCTGTCAAGCGGGGCTGGTGAACAGCATCACATTGCGCGGCTCGCCTTCCTCCTGGGGATCCGGCAGGACCGTCTCGTCGAAACGTCCGCCGGTGTGGGCGCCGATGACGGCGCGCCAGAAGGCGATGGCGGGCAGGTTTTCGGGGACCTGGGTCACCTGCCAGATACCGGGAAAGCGCTCGAAGGCGAGACGTGCGGCGCGGGCGCCGATGCCACGGCGGGCCAGCGTGCCGAGCACGTAGAACTGCCCCATGTTCCAGTCGAAGGTCTCCGCGACGGCGCGGTGGTCGATCAGGCAGAAGCCGGCAATCTGGCCATCGGCTTCGATCAGGAAGGGATGATTGCCCGCGTCCCAGTAGAAGGACCAGTCGCCGGGATCGAAAAGCCAGTCGCGGGTCAGGTGCCAATCGAGGGCGGGCGCCACGGCGCGCGCGATGTCATAGACGTAGAAGCGCGAAAGTGCGGCCACCAGCGCCATGTCGCTGCGCGCTGCCGGAATCAGCGCGACGTCGCGTGCCGGGGGTGTTTTCGTTTCAGGCATGGCAGCAACAGTTTCAGGGAGGTGAGGGCCAGGCAAGACCACACTGATATCAGTGTTAATTAAGAATGATTATGATTTGCAATCGCATTACGAATCGGTCATATCTCCGTTGCCGGCGCCAATGATGGCCGTGTCGGCGACCCGGCGGATCGGTCCGCCGCCTTCCGTTCAAGCCAGCATTGCGACGTCTCGCGCGTCCGAAAGCCAGCCAGGAACCCGTCTTCACCCTGGCCTTTCGGAGTTGCCAAGATGTCCCTTGCGCTTGCCGCCCGCGTGCCTGCACGCCCGTCTCAGCTCACCCGCAGATTGCTGTCGAGCACCGCGCTCTGCGCCGTGCTGGTGTGCGGAAGTGGAGCCTCCGCGTTCGCCCAGTCGGCGGAGACCGAGGAGGACTCGGAAATCCATGAGATGGCGCCCATCTCTGTCTTCGCCTCGCCCGAGGGCAGCTTCCGTTCCGAACGGTCGGCCCAGCAGAAGTTCACCGCGCCGCTGCTCGACACGCCCAAGACCGTGACGGTGGTGCCCGAGGAACTGATCGAGGAGCGCAATGCCACCAGCCTTGCCGAGGCGCTGCAGTCGGTGCCGGGCATCACCATGGGCGCGGGCGAGGGCGGCACGCCCAACGCAGACCTGCCCAACATCCGCGGCTTTGCCTCGGAGTCCAACATCTACGTCGACGGCCTGCGCGACAACGGTTCCCAGACCCGCGACACCTTCAACCTGGAGGCCATCGAGGTGGTCATGGGCCCGGGCTCGGCCTACGGCGGGCGCGGTTCCACCGGCGGCATGATCAACCTGGTGACCAAGACTCCCCAGTTCGACGACTTTGTGGATGTCAGCGGCACCATCGGCGCGCCGCTCTCGGGCCGCACGACGCTTGATGCCAACTACATGCTCACCGATCAGGCCGGCGCGCGCCTCAACCTGATGTGGGAAGACGGCGAGGTCGCCGGGCGCGACGAGGTGACGACCAGCAGTTGGGGCATCGCGCCCTCGTTCGCTCTGGGCATGGGTACCGACACCCGCGCCACCTTCTCGTTCTACCACTTCCAGACCGACGACATGCCGGACTTCGGCCACCCCTACGACACCGCCACCGGCGAACCCGCCGACGTCGACCGCGACAACTTCTACGGCCTGACGGTGCGCGATTTCCAGAAGACGCAGGTCGACACCGCGACCATCGAGATCAAACACGACCTCACCGAGAACCTGACCGTGCGCAACACCACGCGCTACAGCTGGTCGGAGAACGACTACATCGTCACCAACCCCGACGACAGCGCCGGCAACGTCGCCAACGGCGCGGTATGGCGCAACGTCAAGAGCCGCAACTCCGACACCTCGAACCTGGTCAACCAGCTCGATCTCTACGGCGGCTTCGAGACCGGCATGTTCACCCACAGCTTCGATGTCGGCTTCGAGATCTCACACGAGCAATCGGCCAACCGCAACTACACGGTGGCCACGGGTGCGCGGAACTGTCCGACCATCGGAGCGGCCAGCGGCTTCAATTGCACGAGCCTCTATTCTCCCGATCCCAACGACCCATGGACCGGCGCCATCGGTCCGTCCGAAGGCTCCAGCGAGACGACGGTCGACACCATGGCATTCTACGGTTTCGACACCATCGAGATCACGCCGCAGTGGCTGGTCAACCTGGGCCTGCGCTACGACGACTACTCGACGCAGGCCGAGAGCAGCGGCGGCCGCGGCGGTCCGTTCAGCGGCAGCAACGACTCCAGCTTCTGGAACTACCAGGGTGGGCTCGTCTACAAGCCGCTGCCCAACGGCAGCATCTACGCCTCCATCGGCACCTCCTCGGATCCCTCGGGCACCAGCGTGGGCGATGGCCGCGACAACCTCAACGCCAACACCGAGGACCTCGACCCCGAGGAGTCGGTGGCTTACGAACTGGGAACCAAGTGGGACCTGTTCGATTACGGCATGGCGCTCGATGTTGCGGTCTTCCGCACCGAAAAGACCAACTCGCGGGTCAGCGATCCCCTGGGCAGCGGCACCACGGTACTGGGCGGCGAGCAGGTCGTTGACGGCTTCTCCATCGGAGCCTCGGGCAACATCACCGAGCAGTGGGCGGTGTTCGGCGGCTACACCTATCTCGACAGCGAGATCGTCGACGACGGCGCGGGCACCGACGACGGCAACCGCCTGCCCAATGTGCCGACCAACAGCTTCACCATGTGGACGACCTACGACGTCTTTCCGGAATGGACGATCGGCGGCGGCGCTCTCTACATGTCACGCCGCTACGGCAACACGGCCAACACGCGCAGCGTGCCGGAGTTCTGGAAGTTCGACGCCCTGGTCGAATACCGGCCGATGGACGACCTGGCCTTCCAGCTCAACGTCAACAACGTCTTCGACGCGACCTATTACGAGAAGCCCTATGTCACCCACTTCGCGACGGTGGCGCCGGGCCGCTCCGTGATGTTGACGACGAACTTCACGTTCTGACCAGGGGAGAGCCAGGTTGCACCCAGCCACGACTCTCGCCCGCCGGGGATGCCCGCGATGATGCTGCGCATCCCCGGTGTGCTCGATGCCCGGCAGGTGGAAGCCTGCCGGCGTCTGCTCCTGTCGGCCGAATGGGTCGACGGCCGCGTCACCGCCGGCCATCAGTCGGCCCGCGTGAAGAACAACCTCCAGGTGCCCGAAGCCGATGCCAACGGGCGCAAGGTGGGCGAGACGATCCTCGACGCGCTCAATGCGAACAACCTGTTCATCTCGGCCGCCCTGCCGCTGCGGGTCTTCCCGCCGCTCTTCAACCGCTACGGGCCGGGCCACGCCTTCGGCAACCATGTCGACAACGCCATCCGCCAGAGCCGGGGCGGCCTGCACATCCGCACCGACCTTTCGGCAACCCTCTTCCTGACATCCCCGGAAGACTACGACGGCGGCGAACTTGTCGCCGAAGACACCTTCGGCAGCCATGCGGTCAAGCTGCCGGCGGGCGACATGGTCCTCTATCCCGCCAGTTCGCTGCACCATGTCCGCCCGGTCACGCGCGGTGAGCGCATGTCGTCGTTCTTCTGGATCCAGAGCCTGATCGCCGACGACGGCGAGCGCACCCAGCTCTATCAGCTCGATCAGGCGATCCAGCGGCTGGCCCAGGACCACCCCGGGCACAGCTCGGTCGATCGCCTCACGGCCGTCTATCACAATCTCGTTCGTCGCTGGGCGGAGGTCTGAGCATGGCTGGTTCGGCTCGCCGCATGTCTGCGGGAAAACGCATCCGGGAAACCCTGCGCATCGCCCATCTCTGGATCGGTGTGGGACTGTGTATTCCCTTTGTGGTGCTGGGAATCTCAGGCAGCTATCTGGTTTATCACGACACCTTCGATGCCCTGCTGGGAGGCGAGGAATCCGTGACGGCCTCGCAAGGCGCCATGCGCGCGCCCGATGCCATCGCCGCCGCCGGACAAGCCGCCGCGCCCGAGGGATTCCAGGCCGTCATGCTCGCCATGCCGTCGCGGGCGGGCGAACCCGCCACGGTGCGCGTCGCACCGGTAGGCAGCAGCTTCCGCGATCCCGCGGCGGTGCAGATTCTGGTCGATCCGGTGACGCTCGCCATCCTGGGCGAGGAGCGCGGCGGCATGGGCGGGCTGACCCGCATCATGCACGACCTGCACGGCCACTTCATGGTGCGCGGCGAGGGGCGCACCATCGTCGGCTGGGTGGGTGTCGCGATGCTGGCGCTCGGCATCAGCGGCCTCGTCATCTGGTGGCCCAAAGCCGGCAGGTGGAAGGAAGCGCTGTGGGTGCGACGCGGCGCCCATGGCTACCGGCTGCACCACGATCTGCACGGTGCGTTCGGCTTCTGGTCGCTCATCGTCTTCGTCGTCGTGAGCTTCACCGGTGTCTACATCGTCTTCCCTCAGACCATCCAGTCGGCCGCACGCTGGGTGGCGGGCGAAGAAGCGGTCGAGCAGGCGCCACCGCCCGGTGCTTCGGGGGAGGGGCCGGTTCTGCCGCTTCCGGAGGTGATCGGCCGCGCGATGGCTGCTGCGCCCGACGCCGAACTCGCCATGGCCATGCTTTCGTTCGGGCCGGGCCGCCCTTCGCAGGCACGCTTCCGGGTGCCCGGCTACGCCGAGGGCGCGCCCGCGCTGACGGTTGCGATTGAGCCGGTGAGCGGCGCGGTACTGGAGGTCTCCGATCCACGGCAGGCAAGCGCTGCGGAGACCTTCGCCGCCTGGCAACGCCCGTTGCACCAGGGCCTGGGCTGGGGTCCGGTGTGGAAGGCTCTGGTCTTCGTTTCGGGTTTCCTGCCGCTGCTCTTTGCCATCACGGGTATCACCATGTGGCTGCTGCGGCGCAAGGCGCAGGCCGCCGCCCGCCGCCTGCGCGCCAGAGGCCGCAAGGCGACGGCCTGAGCGGCTTCAGGCGTTCGCGGCGACGATCTCCCTGATCTTGTTTGCAACCGCCTCGGGCTTGTGGCGGAAGAGGGAGCAGTGGCCCATGCCCTTCAGCAGGTGAAAGTGGCCGTCCCTGGCAGCCTCTGCAACCAGCTTGCCGCGCGCCGGTGGGGTCTGCATGTCCTGCTCGAAGCCGATGACGTGGAGCGGGCGGGTGCACTGTGGCAACCGGTCCATGGCTGAATACTTCAGGCAGGCATCCCACTGCGCGGCCAGCATGTCGCCGTCGCGCTCGCCGTAGGCGGCGGCCACGACGGGCTTGCACTTCTCCCACAGGGCATCGTCGCCCAGGACCTCCGACGGGTACATGAGCAGGGCGTAGTGGGCGAGCGCAAAGTCGGAAGGCAGCGTGCCGCCGGCCTCGCGGAACTTCACCTCCGCATCCTCCCAGTCATGCAGGAAGCCGCCCTTCTTTCCCGAGGTGCCCATGGCGATGCCCAGGCGGCAGAGATCGGGATGGGACAGCAGCATCTCCTGCACGATCAGTGCGCCCATGGAGAGGCCGACGATGACCACCGGCGGCTTGCAGACTTCCCGGATGAGCGCGGCAAGATCGTCGGCATAGGTCGGGATCGGCCAGGGCGGCGGCCGGTGGCTGACCGTCTTGCCTGCGCCACGCGGATCGAAGCTGACATGGCGGAAGTCGGGCAGCAGGTCGAACTGTTCGCCCCATTCCTCGCCGATCTGGTCGCCGCCCGGGCACCAGACGATGTCGGGGCCTTCGCCCTGGGTGACGTAGTGGAGCGAGACCGCATCGGTCTCCAGGGTCGCGTGCTGCATGGCGTCCTCCGGCAATGGCGGCGCAGGCTAGCCCGCCGGAGGGCGCGCTGTCAGGCGGCTTCTAGAGGGTGAGCATCAGAATTGCCGCCATGGCCACCATGCCGAGGTCCTCGGTCAGGGTGACGGTGGAAAGCGGCACCGAGAGGATGTTGCCCATGCAGGGACAATCGATGTCGAGGCCCCGGCGCAGGGCCAGCACGACGCCCGCCGCACCGAACAGGAATACTCCGATGGTGAGCACATAGGTCACGAACGGCGCCGCGAAGGCGAAAAAGGCAAGGCCTAGGGCAAGCTCGACGAAGGGATAGACGAGACCCCAGGAGCGCACCTTGCGGGCGATCAGGTCGTACATGGCAAATCCGTCGGCAAAACCCTGCAGGTCGAAGAGCTTCAACAGGGCAAAGACGGTGAGGAAGATACCCATGTATGCGTGCATCACCGGCCGCATGGCGATGCTCGCCATGCCGGCGGCAATGGCGAAGGCTGCCGCCGCAGCGACGAGCACCAGGGCCATCAATGGCCAGTAGTCGGAGAGCGAGGTGCCGCGGCCTTCTTCGCGTTGGTGAACCTTGTCGGACATGTTGGGTCAACGACCCGCGTGGCAAATCGTTCCGGGTTCGGGGCCTCAAGCGATGAGCTGGGCCTGGTCGGTCACCGGGCCGCGCCAGCAGTAGAAGGCAAACAGCGGGGTTTCGCGCGTCGTCATGGCGTGGCGCTGCCAGGGCGGGTTGTGGATCGTTGCGCCGGGCTCGCGCGGCGTCGCGGGCGCGCCGTCCAGGCTCCAGAGCGTGTCGCCCGACAGCGGGAAATAGATCTCCTCGGCTTCGTGGTGGTGCTCGGGGTAGTGGCGTCCCGGACCGATGATGAACAGGCCGCAGGCGATCTTGTCGTGCGCCACCATCGAGTCCCAGCCGCCGACAAGCTGGGTGTAGGCGTAGTTGTCCATGTAGGCATCGCCCAGGGCGGCGCGGTAATGCGCTGTCTGGGTCCAGGCCATGTCCGGCTCCAGGGCGTCGAAGGCTTCGGCGATCCCGGCGACCGGACCGCAACGCGCGGCGGCCAGCGCACCGGCGTAATGGCGACAACCGGGCAGGCGGAACGGAGCGGGGCGCTCGGCGGGCGCGGCGATCTGCGCCAAGGTACCGGCAACCTCGGCCAGCATCGGGGCGGGGGCGCCGCCGTGTGCGGCCCGATCGCGGAAGAATTCGGCAAGCCGGTCACGCAGGTTGGCGAAGCGTTGCTCGAAGGAGCGGTTCATTCCGCGGCGCCCCTGAGGGCATCGAGCGCAGCCACGACATCGGCGGGATCGGCGCGGCGGCGATAGTCGGGATCGACCGAGGCGAAGGCGATCCTGCGGTCGGGGCCGACGACATAGACGGCCGGCACCGGAAGTTCCCAGGATTCATCCGCATTGTAGCGGGAAAGGTCGATGCCGTGCTCGCCCAGAAGGGCGCGGCTTTCCTCATCAAGCGCATAGACCAGCCCGAAGCTGCGTGCGACCCGGTTGCCGGCATCGCTCAGTACCTCGAAGCCCAGGCGGTCAATTTCCTCGGGCGTGAGGGAGGCATCGGGCACCTCGGGAGAGATAGCGACCAGGCGGGCGCCGCGCGCGGCAATCTCGGGCAGGGCAAGGTGGTAGGCCGCGAGCTCGGCGTTGCAGTAGGGGCACCAGCTTCCGCGGTAAAACACCAGGATCGCCGGCCCCTGCATCAGCAGGGCGCGCAGGGCGACGGCGTTGCCGTGGGCGTCGGGCAGGATGAAGTTGGGAACCTGCGCGCCCACCGCCAGTGCGCTGCCGCCTGTACCCGTGGCAAACAGGCGCGCCACCTGCGCGTTGATGGCGGCCTGCGTCTGGGGCGGAAACCTGCTGTCGATGGCGGCAAGATCGGCTTGGAGGCTCATGGCGGCGACCCGGTCATGGTTGTCACGGCGCTTTCGGCACCATATTGGTGGCAACACCGCCATGACAATGGACCGATGACCATGAAGAAGCCCGCTCCCCGCTGGCTCGCATCGCTGACCGACTACGGGCCGCTTGCGGTCTTCTTTGCCACCTATCTGCTGACCGACCTGATGACGGCGACCGCCGCCCTGATGGCCGCCACCGTGGTCGCCCTGGCGATCAGCTATGGTATCGCGCGGCGGGTGCCGGTGATGGCGGTGGTGACGGCGGTGATCGTCGGCGTCTTCGGCGGCCTGACACTTGCCCTGCAGGACGAAACCTTCATCAAGATGAAGCCGACCATCGTTCAGCTCATCTTCGCCGCCGTCCTGCTGGCCGGCCTTGCCCTGGGCCGCACGCCGCTGAAGGCCGTGATGGGCAAGGCGCTGGACATGGACGATGACGGCTGGCGCAAGTTGTCGCTGCGCTACGCCCTGTTCTTTGTCGCCATGGCGGCCCTCAACGAGGTGGTCTGGCGGACCCAGTCGGAGAGCTTCTGGGTCAGCTTCAAGGTCTTCGGCCTCGTGGCGCTGACAGTGGCTTTCACCCTTGCCCAGATGCCGCTGATTTCCCGCCACCAGGCCGCTGCCCAAGAGGGCGACGACGCCTGAACCTGCGCTGCCGCGGCCTTGTGCAGAGGCCTTGGCGATGAGCTCTTGTGTCGCGATCCAGATTGTATACAGTAGCATCCAAAATCAGTTGACGGATGACGGCGATGCTCCCTTCGGAAACCGACGTGCTGGTGATCGGCGCAGGCAATGCGGCCTTTGCCGCCGCCCATGCCGCCCGCGAACACGGCTGCCGGGTCGTCATGCTGGAGCGTGCGCCCGAGGAGGAGGCCGGCGGCAACACCCGTTTCACCGCCGGTGCGATCCGCTTTGCCTATCGCGGTGTAGATGACCTCGTCGCCCTGATGCCCGATCTCACCGAGAAGGAACTGGCGGTTACCGATTTCGGCAGCTATCCCGAGGAGGCCTTCTTCGACGACATGGGCCGGATCACCGAATACCGGACCGATCCCGACATGTGCGAACTGCTGGTGGGCCGCAGCCGCCAAACCCTGATGTGGATGAAGTCCAAGGGCATTCGTTTCGTGCCGATCTGGGGCCGTCAGGCTTTCAAGGTCGATGGCCACTTCAGGTTCTGGGGCGGCCTGACGGTGGAGGCATCCGGCGGCGGCCCCGGCCTGCTGGAGGCCTGGAACGCCGCGGCTTCGCGGGAAGGCATAACCATCGTCTATGGCGCACGCGCCGAAAGCCTGATCGTCGAGGACGGCGCGGTGGTTGGCGGGCAGGTCCGTCACGGCGGACGCACGGATCCGCTGCGGGCTCGTGCTGTGGTCCTGGCCTGCGGCGGGTTCGAGGCCAATCCGGAATGGCGCACGCGCTACCTGGGGCCGGGCTGGGATCTGGCCAAGGTGCGCGGCAGCCGCTTCAACACGGGAGAGGGCATCCGCATGGCGCTGGAAATCGGCGCTGCGCCCTGCGGCAACTGGTCGGGCTGTCATGCCGTGGGCTGGGAGCGCAATGCGCCCGAATTCGGCGACCTTGCCGTGGGTGACCACTTCCAGAAGCACAGCTATCCCTGGGGCATCATGCTCAATGCCCGCGGCGAGCGTTTCGTCGACGAGGGCGCCGATTTCCGCAACTACACTTATGCCAAGTACGGTCGCGTCATTCTGGAGCAGCCGGGCCAGTTCGCCTGGCAGGTCTTCGACGCCAAGGTCAGCCACCTGTTGCGCCCGGAATACCGCATCAGGGAGATCACGAAGGTCACCGCCGACACGCTGGAGGAACTCTGTGCGCGGCTCGACGACGTTGATGCCGCCCGTGCCCTGGAGACCATCACCGCCTACAACGATGCCGTCCGCACCGACGTGCCCTTCGATCCCAACGTCAAGGACGGGCGGGGCACGCAGGGGCTGGCGGTGCGCAAGTCGCACTGGGCCAACACCATCGATACGCCGCCCTTCGAGGCCTATGCCGTCACCTGCGGCATCACCTTCACCTTCGGCGGCCTGCGCATCGACCGCCAGGGCCACGTGCTCGACAAGGACCTGGAAACAATCCCCGGTCTTCATGCCGCCGGCGAACTGGTCGGAGGCCTCTTCTATTTCAACTATCCCGGCGGCACCGGGCTGATGGCCGGCTCCGTGTTCGGCCGCCTGGCGGGCGACACCGCCGGGGCCAGCGCCCTGGCAGCAGCCCAGGCGGCGGAGTAGGGCGATGGCCGCAGGCGAGGGGCCCAGGGTCGTGAAGCTGCCGGTGCGGAAACCCCGCGACGAGGCGGCACGCGCCTCGCGCGGCCTGTGGGTGAGCGAGGCCCTGCGCGACGACATCCAGGATGGACGCTACGCGCCCGGCGACCGGGTCACCGAATTGGAGGTCGCCGAGCGGCTGGGCGTCAGCCGCACGCCGGTGCGCGAGGCGTTGCGCAGGCTGGAGTCGGAGGGACTGCTGGTCTCGCTGCCCTGGCGTGGCGTCGTCGTCGCCGAACTCGACCGCGCCCAGGTGCTCGAACTCTATGCGATGCGCGAGGTGCTCGAGGGCACCGCGGCGCGCTTTGCCGCCCAGCACGCCGATGCCGCCGAGATCGTCCTGATGCACGACCTGCTGGAGCGGGAAGCCGCCGCCGGCGACGATGACGCCCTGACCGCACAGATCAACCGCGACCTGCACGAGGCGATCTACACCGCCGCGCGCAACCGCTATCTGCTCTCCACGCTCAATGCGCTGCGCAATGCGCTGGCCCTGCTGAAGGGCACGACCTTCTCGGTTCCCGGCCGCCCTGCTGAAGGGCTTGGCGAACATCGCGCCATCATTCATGCGATCGCCGCCCGCGATGGCGAGGGCGCCGAGGCTGCCGCGCGCAGCCACATCGACAACGCCCGCCGTACCCGCCTCAAGATGCTCTACGGGAGCTCCACGCCATGACCGATGCCGCCGTGCACGCACCCCGCCGCCGCGGTCGCGAACAACGCCATGCGCAGAGGGCCGCGCCCCTGGCGCTTGACGCACGGCCGGTCTGGCCCGGCGTCGAGGGCGGGCGGTTCCGCCCGCTCACCGACGCCCAGGTCGCCAGGATTCATGAGGCCACGCTCTACCTGATGGAGGATGTCGGCTTCGGCAACGCCATTCCGCCGATGGTCGAGCGGGTCTGCGCGCGCGGCGGGCGGATGGACGAACATGGCCGTCTGCGCTTTCCCCGTGCCCTGGTCGAGGACGTGCTGCGTTCCTGCAGGAAGACCTTCACCGCCCATGGCCAGCGCCCCGAGCACGACCTGGAAATCGGCGGCCGGCGGGTGCACTTCGGTTCGGGCGGGGCCTCGCCCAACATCGTCGATCTCGATACCGGGCTCTATCGCGGAGCGACGCTGGCCGATCTCTACGATGCCGCGCGCATCTGCGACCTGATGGACAATGTCCATTTCTTCAACCGCTCGCTGGTCGCACGCGACATCGAGAACGTGCTCGAGTTCGATCTGAACACGCTCTACGCCATCGCCTCGGGCACGGCCAAGCATGTCGGCAGCTCGATCACGACGGCCGAGAACGTCGAGCCGGTCCTTGCCCTGCTCGACGCCATCGCCGGCGGTGAGGGGCGCTACCGCAACCGGCCCTTCGCCATGCTGCTGTCCTGCCATGTCGTGCCGCCCATGCGTTTTGCCGAGGAGGCGCTCTGGGTGCTCGAGAAGGCGCTGCCGGCGGGCATGCCGGTGATGATCGTCTCGGCCGGACAGGCCGGTGCGACGGCGCCGGCCAAACTCGCCGGGACGGTGGTCCAGGCCATGGCCGAGACGCTGGCCGGGCTGGTCTATTGCAACCTGATCGATCCCGGGGCGACGGTGATCTGCGGCCCCAAGCCGATCGTCTCGGACCTGCGCACGGGTGCGATGTCGGGCGGCAGCGGCGAGCAGGCGATCGTGGCCGCCGCGACCGTGCAGATGGCGCGCTACTACGACCTGCCCTGCAGCGTCATGGCCGGCATCTCGGATTCCAAGATCCCCGACGCCCAGTCGGGCTACGAGAAATCCTACACGATCACGCTTGCGGCCCATGCCGGCTGCAACATGATCACGCAGACCTGTGGCATGCAGGCCAGTTTGCTGGGCCTGACCAAGGAGGGCTACATCATCGACAACGACATGCTGGGCGCGATTGCGCGCAGCGTGCGCGGCATCGAGATCAGCGACGACAGCCTGTCGGTCGAGACGATCCGGGAGGTCGTGCTGGGCGAGGGGCACTATCTGGGCAACGCCCAGACGCTGGAGGTGATGACGCGCGACTACGTCTATCCCGAGATCGCCGACCGCCAGCCGCCCGCGACCTGGGAGGAACAGGGCGGCCGCGATATCCGCGAGAGGGCCCGGGAGCGCGCGCAGGAAATCCTGGGGAGCCATTTCCCGCGCCATATCGATGGGGCGAGCGACGCGGCGATCCGCGAGCGTTTCCCGATCCGCCTGCCGCGCGGCCTGATGCACCCGGCCTGACCATGAGCCGCTTCCCCTACCTCTTCAGCGAGATCGCTCTGGGCAGCACGGTACTCAAGAACCGCATCGTCTCGACCGGCCATCACACCCATCATGCCCATGGCGCCCCCAGCGACCGCCTGGTCGCCTATCAGGAGGCGCGCGCGCGCGGCGGCGCCGGGCTGATCGTGATCGAGGTCGCCGCGGTGCACGAGAGCGCCCAGTTCTCGGCCAACCTGCTGCAGGTCACCGCGCCCGATTGCATCCCCGGCTACGCCAAGGTCGTGGCCGCCTGCCGGCCCCATGGCGCCAGGGTGTTCGGCCAGCTCTTCCATCCCGGACGCGAAATCCAGAGCACCGCCGACGGCATGATGGCGGTGGCCTATGCGCCATCGGCGGTACCCAACGAGCGCTTCCACATCATGCCACGGCCCATGCCGGAGTCCATGATCGAGGAGGTCATCGCGGGTTTCGGCCGGGGTGCGGGCTATCTCGCCGAAGCCGGACTGGATGGCGTCGAGATCGTGGCCAGCCATAGCTATCTCCCTGCCCAGTTCCTCAATCCGCGGCTCAACCAGCGCACCGACCGCTGGGGCGGCAGTTTCGAGAACCGGTTGCGCTTCCTGAAGGAGGCCATCGCCGCGGCGCGCAAGGCCATTGGCGACCGCACGCTGGGCATGCGCATCTCGGGCGACGAGATCGACCCCGCACAGGGACTCGATGCCGACGAGGTTGCGGCCATCTGCGCTGGGCTTGCACCCGGTCTCGACTATGTCAGCGTCGTCGCGGGCATGTCCTCGACGCTTGGCAGTTCGGTCCATGTGGTGCCGCCCATGGGCATCGCAGCAGGTTACATCGCGCCCTATGCCCGCCGCGTGCGCGAGGCGACCGGCCTGCCGGTGATCGCCACCGGAAGGATCAACCAGCCCCAGATTGCCGAGGCTATGCTGGCGGCGGGAGATGCCGACCTCTGCGGTATGACCCGTGCGATGATCTGCGATCCGGAGATGCCGCGGAAGGCGGCACAGGGCAGGCTCGACGACATCCGCGCCTGCATCGGCTGCAATCAGGCCTGCATTGGCCACAGCCACAAGGGTGTGCCGATCTCCTGCATCCAGTATCCCGAATCCGGGCGCGAGCAGCAGTATGGCGCGCTGGTGCCGGCGACTCGTCCGCGCAGCGTACTGGTGGTCGGCGGCGGGCCGGCCGGCCTCAAGGCAGCCGCCGTGGCAGCCGCGCGGGGCCATGACGTCACCCTGATGGAGAAGGCGCCCCACCTGGGCGGCCAGACCCTGCTTGCCCAGAAGCTACCCGGGCGCGAGGAATTCGGCGGCATCGTGCAGAACCTGGAGCACGAGGCGCGCAAGGCAGGCGCGATCATCCGTACCGGCACCGGGGTCGACGCGGCCATGGTACGCAATCTTGCGCCCGAGACTGTGGTCGTGGCGACCGGTGCCCGACCGTTTGCGCCCGAACTGGAGGGCCGCGATGAGGCCCATATGGTGGAGGCTTGGGACGTGCTCGCCGGCCGCGTGAATGTCGGCGCCTCGGTGGTCATCGCCGACTGGCGATGCGACTGGATCGGCATCGGCCTTGCAGAGATGCTCGCCAGCGCCGGCAGCCGCGTCATCCTCTGCCTCAACGGCGCCATGGCCGGCGAGACCTTGCAGCTCTATGTGCGCAACCACTACCTGGGACGGCTGCACAAGCTGGGCGTACCGGTCCGCACCCACCTGCGCCTGTTCGGTGCCGATGCCGACAGCGCTTTCTTCCAGGACACGTTGACCGGCGACGCCGTGGTCATCGATGAGGTCGATACCGTCGTCACTGCGCTCGGCCACGTCGGCGATGACGATTTGCTGCATGCGCTTGCCGGCTACGACGGCGAGGTGCGCGGGATCGGTGACTGCATCGTTGCGCGCAGTGCCGAGGAAGCGGTTTACGAAGGCCTCTTGGCCGGTTGGGAGATCTGAACATGTCCGAACACATGCAGGCCGGCGCGGCCGCGGTCGCGGTGTTGCGCCAGGCGGGCATCAACCGTGTCTTTGGTCTGCTCGGGGGCTCCATGCTGGAGCTTTACGACGCCATCGCCGCAGCGCCCGATATCACCTATATCGGCGCCCGCCATGAATGCGCCGCCGGCCACATGGCCGATGCCTGGGCGCGTGTTTCCGGCAAGCCTGGCATCGTGCTGGGAGCACAGTCTGGGCCGGGCGTTTCCAACCTCGTGACCGCAGTTGCCGAAGCCTATCTGGCCTATTCACCCATGGTCGTGATTGCAGGCGCCATCACGCGGGCGCATTTGGGACGTGACACCTTCCAGGAGATCAATCAGCAGGCATTGTTCGCGCCGATTGCCAAGCGCTCGATCATGGTGCCCACGCCCGAACGGTTGCCGGAGATGCTGGGCGAGGCATTGCGGGTTGCCAATGCGGGCCGTCGCGGTCCGGTGGTGCTCCATGTCCCGCGCGATGTCTTTGTCGCCGAGATCGCGGTGGGTCCGATCGCCAACCTCGGCGCAAACGTCACCGCCGGCGGGCCCTCAGGCGGGCAAATCGATGCGATCCTGGCGATGTTGCGGGAGGCCAGGCGCCCGGTCATCGTCGCAGGCGGTGGCATCAAGTGGAGCCGGGGCAGCGCCGAACTGGCTGTTCTGGCCGAAGCACTTGAGATTCCCGTGGTTGCCGCCACCGGTCATGCCGATGTGCTGGCAACCGATCATCCCTTGCATGCCGGCCAGGCCGGGCCGCGCGGCAATGCGGTCGCCAGCGCCCTGACACGCGATGCCGACCTTCTGATTGCCCTGGGCACGCGCCTGGGCTTCAATTCGACCTTTCACAGCCATGACTACGTCACGGACTCGGGCAGGATCGTCCAGATCGATATCGAGGCAGCCGCCATTGGACGCTACTTTCCCGTCGCCCTGGGTATTGTTGCCGATGCGCGCCAGACTGCATCGGCCCTGGCCGAGGCGGTCGGCAGGGCAGGTCTCGACGGCACCGCATGGTCTTCCTGGTCTGATGGGTTTCGCGCCGCGCATGCGCGTCATCGGCGGGAGCGGGACGCGGAAGGCCGGATCAACACCACCCCGTTGTCGCCCTTGAGGGTACTGGCCGAGATCCGGGAGAACCTGCCCGACAACGCCATCATCACCCTGGATACCGGCGCAATGTGCCTGCAGGCCGCGGACCGGCTGCGCCATGGTTGTGCGCCCTCCCTCATCACGCCGCTCGATTTCGGGCTGGTCGGCTTTGGTTATGCGGCAGCGCTTGGCGCGCAAGCCGCTGCAGCCGATCGTCCGGTCGTCGCGGTCATGGGCGACGGCGGCTTCGGCATGACCATGATCGAACTGGCAAGCGCCGTGCAGCACGATCTGCCCGTGATTGCCGTGGTCCTCGACAACGGCGCCTGGGGTGCCGAGAAGGCGTACCAGAGGGATTTCTTCGGCGGACGGTTCCTGGGTGCCGATCTCGTCAACCCGCCCTTCGGCGAGGTTGCGGCCCTGTTTGGCGCGACCGGCTATGCCGTCGATGCGCCGGGTGACACCGGCCAGGCGCTGGCCCAGGCGCTTGCAGAACGCCGACCGGCGGTGATCCACGTCAAGGTGGACTGCGACGCCATTCAAAGCCTGCGCAAGGATCTATTCAAACCCGTGGCCTGAATCGAAAGCGGGGACGCCGGCTGTTGCCGATGTCCCCGCTGATGTTTGGAAATCACCCTGGACAGTTAGAAGCCGCCGGGATTGGAAGTCTCCTCAACCTCGCGCTGGGCGAGTTCGGCGCGGGCATTGGCCATCGCCTTTTCCTTGTTGCGCACCTTGGTGTTCGACTTCTCGATCTCGACGTTGAGATCCTTCAGGTTGCACAGGCCAAGCTGCACCGGATCCTTCGGCGTGATTTCCTCGGAATTGCGGTGGGTACCGTCGCGGACCTGGGAAATCGTCTGCTTGGTCGTGCCGATCAGGCGCACGATCTGGGCATCGGTGAGCTGCGGGAAGCGCTTCAGCAGGTAGGCGATGGCGTCGGGCTTGTCCTGACGCTTGGCCACCGGCGTGTAGCGCGCCTTGGTCGGCTTGGCCTTGGGCAGGTCGATGCGCTTGCGCATTTCCACCTTGGCCGTGGGATCGGCTTCGCAGCGCCTGATTTCCTCGGCCGTCACCTGGCCGGAAAGAATCGGGTCCTGGCCGACGATGTTGGTCGCGACCTCGCCGTCGGCGATCGCCTGGACCTCGAGCGGATGCAGGCCGCAGAAATCGGAAATCTGCGCGAAGGTCAGCCCGCTGTTATCGACCAGCCAGACGGCGGTCGCCTGGGGCATCAGCAACTGTGCCATAATGACTCCTTGGGTTCGGGCCACGCATCTGAATGCGCCCCGTCATGTCAGGGATTACTTAATAGAGGCGGCGGGCCATGACAACCGATCCTGATGACTCGACAAAAAATTGTATCGTATGGAATTGGCTCAATTAACGATGGTTGACACGCCAGTAAGGGTGCGACCGGCCCGCAGAACCGACGCAGCGGCCATTGCCCGGCTGGCCGGAGAACTTGCCCGTCATGTCGAGGATCCCGATCCCGGCCTATCGCCCGAACGGGTGGTAGCCCTGGGTTTCGGGCCCCGCGCCATGGCCCGCTATCTGGTGGCCACGCGCGAGGGGACCGTGATCGGCATGGCTGCCTGGGGCACCCATGTCGACCTCCACATGAATCTGCCTACGGTTTATCTCAGCGATCTGGCGGTCGATGGGGCCGCGCGGGGCTCGGGCGCGGGCCGTGCTCTGCTCGCGGCGATGGCGCGAATCGCCCTGGAGCGGGGCGCCGTGTTGCGCTGGGAACTTTGGCAGGGCAACACCAGCGCCCTGGCATTCTACCAGGCCTGCGGTGCAATCGGTCTGGGTGAGGATGTCGCGGCCATGGGCCTCGACGGCGATGCGCTGGAGGACATGGCGAAGGGCTGAAGCCCGTCAGCCCATGGTCAGCACGACCTTGCCGATATGGTCGCCGTCGATCATCTCCTGGGCCTTTGCCGCCTCTGCCATGGGAAAGATCCGCTGAATCACCGGCTTGATGCGGCCGCTTTCGAGCAGGGGCAGCACCTCGGCACGCAGTTCCGCGGCAATGGCGCCCTTCTGCTCGACACTGCGGGCGCGAAGGGTCGAGCCGGTCACGGTCAGGCGCTTCATCATTACCGGCAGGAAGTCGATCTGCGTCTTCGATCCGCCCAAAAAGGCGATGAAGACGAGGCGGCCTTCCACGGCCAGGGCCTTGAGATCGCGGGCGATGTAGTCGCCGCCAACCATGTCGAGAATGACATCGACGCCGCGTCCCTGGGTTGCCTGCTTGACGACTTCGACGAAATCCTCGCTGCGGTAGTTGATCGCCCGTTCGGCGCCCAGGGCTTCGCAGGCCCGGCAGCGCTCGTCGTTGCCGGCTGTGGCGAAGACGCGCGCTCCCCGGGCATGGGCAAGCTGGATCGCGGTGGTGCCGATGCCGCTGGCGCCGCCGTGGATGAGCAGGCTTTCACCGCCCTGAAGGCCGCCACGCTGGAAGACGTTGGTCCATACGGTGAAGAAGGTCTCGGGCACTGCCGCGGCCTCGGCCATGGAGAAGCCGGCGGGTACGGGCAGCGCCTGGGGCACCGGCACGGCGCAGTACTCGGCATAGCCGCCGCCGGTGACCAGGGCCATCACCCTGTCGCCGATCTTCAGACCATGGGAATCGGGGCCGTTGGCGACAACCTCGCCGGCCAGTTCCAGGCCGGGAATGTCGCTGGCGCCGGGCGGCGGGGGATAGCCGCC
>CALGGB010000048.1 GCA_937880925.1 uncultured Rhodospirillaceae bacterium
ATCCGAAGAAAACGGGTTCAGCAACTTAGTGCTCATTCGAATTGGCAATGGCATCTCGACGAGATGTTCGTGAAGATCAATGGCGAACGCCACTACCTTTGGCGGGCTGTGGATCACGAGGGCGAAGTCCTTGAGAGCTTCGTCACGAAGAAGCGGGACAAGAAAGCCGCGCTGAAATTTCTAAGGAAAGCAATGCGTAAGCATGGTCGCCCGGAAGCGATCATAACCGACAGGCTCGGGTCCTACGGTGCCGCTCTAAGGGAAATCGGTGCCAGCCATCGCCAAGAAACGGGTCGCTGGTTGAACAATCGGGCCGAGAACTCGCACCTGCCACTCCGACGACGAGAACGGGCGATGCTGCGCTTCAGGCGGATGCGAAGTTTGCAGAAATTCGCCGCCGTCCATGCCTCGGTCTGCAACCATTTCAACTCGGAGCGCAGCCTCACTTCCCGAACGACTTTCAAGCTGAACTGCGCCGCCGCTCTCGCCGAGTGGCGCGGTCTTTGCGCGGCATAAGGGACAGCCATACTGCCCTTGGAGAGACTGGTTCGCATTCGTCTGGCAGCACCCTTGCACGTCGATCTCGGTCAGGACGCCAAAGCCGTTGTCGGCCAGCGCGGCGCGCGTTCTGGAGTCGATATCCTCGAAGGACACCCCCTCGAAGGCGCGGTTGATCGTGTAGTTCATCGCAGTATCCTTTCAGTCTGAACCATCGACCGCGAGGTCCGGCCCACGCCGCGAAGAGCGTTTTCTCCGGGCCGGACGAAGGACGTGGACGACGTGGACCCCTCCAATGGCAGGGGCACGCCCATCGCGGGGCACAAGGACAACCCCGGGGTCCCATGACCAAGGCCCGGATGGCCGAGTGGCAGCGCCACATGGGCGTCCCCGATGGGCAGGAGTAGGAACCTCTCCCGGGTGTCGCGGACGCCGAGGATCTGAGGGCCCTCCGCGCCGCCGTCCCGTTCCCGGCGCAGGGAAGGGGCCATGGCGGCCAAGGCAAGGCCAGCGCTGACGACTAAGGTCCGCCCAGGGGGCAGGGTGGCAACGCGCACGGAACTGCCATGTCGAAGATCGCGCGCGGTTGGTCTTCGAGCGTTACCTTCAGGCGCCTTCCGCGGCTATTTCGTGGTCGGCCATCAGTTCCAGCGCCTTGACCAGTGCCGAATGGTCCAACTGATCCCAGCCCTGCGCCTGCATGACCTGCATGAGTTGTTCGGCGCCCGCGGTCTGTGGCATCGCCATGCCAAGGACACGGGCACCCTGCAGGGCAAGGCCAAGGTCCTTCTGATGCAGAGCGATGCGAAAACCGGGATTGAAGGTCCGCCTGGTCATGCGTTCGCCATGCACCTCCAGGATCCGGCTGGCGGCAAAGCCACCCATCAGTGCTTGCCGAACCTTGGTGGGATCGGCGCCTGCCTTGCTGACAAAGACCAGCGCCTCGGCCACGGCGGCGATGTTCAGGGCAACGATCATCTGGTTTGCGACCTTGGTGATCTGCCCCGCACCGACCTCGCCCACATTGCTTATGTTCTTACCCATCAGCGCGAAGAGTGGCCGGATGCGGTCGAACACCTCGGCCTTGCCACCAACCATGATGGTCAGCGAGGCGGCCTTGGCGCCCACCTCGCCGCCCGAGACCGGGGCGTCGAGGTAATCGCAACCCAGGGATTCGATCCGTGCGGCGAAATCCTTGGTAGCGATTGGCGAGATCGAGGACATGTCCACCACGGTCTTGCCGGGCGTCAGGCCCGACGCGACGCCCCCATCGCCGAAAAGCACCTTTTCCACATCAGGCGTGTCCGGCACCATCAGGATGATGACCTCAGCCGCAGCCGCAACCTCCGCCGCGTTGGCACAGACCGTGGCACCGGCTTCGGCAATGGTAGCGGGCACCTTGCTGCGGGTCTGCACGAATGCCTGATGGCCGCCAGCGATCACGTGGCCAGCCATCGGCGCGCCCATGATGCCCAGTCCGATAAAACCGACTTTCATGCCTTGTCTCCGTAGGTCGCAAGCCAGGAAAGACCGGCTTCGGTGGTGGTCGTGGGATTGTATTCGGCGCCGACCCAGCCTTGGTAGCCAAGCTGATCGATCCGATCGAAGAGGAAACCAAAGTTCAGTTCACCCGTGCCAGGTTCGTTGCGGCCCGGGGTGTCGGCAAACTGGATATGCCCGATGCGATCGAACTGGCGCTCCAACGTCCCGGCGATTTCGCCGCCTGAACGCTGCGCGTGATAGATATCGAATTGCAGGAGCAGGTTGGGAGCGGAGACTTCGTCGACCACCGACAGGGCCTTGTCGACACTGTCGAGCCAGAAGCCCGGCACATCGCGGCTGTTCACCGGCTCCAGGAGCAAGCGCAGGTTGGCCTGAGCCAGACGTTCGGCGGCGTGGCGCAGGTTGTCGACGAGGGTTGCGCGGGTGATGGCGTCCGGCACCCCGGCGCCCGGCTTGCCAGTCAGGCAGTTGATCTGTCTTACGCCAAGGGTTTGAGCATACTCGATGGCGCGGGCAATGCCGTCGCGGAATTCTTCCTGGCGTGCCTGGTCGCAGGCGATGCCACGATCGCCCCCGGCCCAGTCACCCGCAGGAAGATTGTGCAGTACCATGGGAATGGAATTGGCATCGAGCCGCGCACGTAGGGTTGCAGCGGGCAGCTCATATGGGAACTGCACCTCGACAGCGTCGAAACCGGCCCTGGCCGCGTGGTCGATACGGTCAGCCAGGGGAACCTCAGTGAAGAGCATGGAAAGGTTGGCGGCAAATCGGGGCACTTGAAGTCCTTTTCTTCGTGAGGGGAGATCAGGCCCAGGGGCGGGCAGGGGAGCTTGAGGTCAGGATCTCGACCTCTGTCTCCCCGACGTGGAGGACGTGCTCGAAACCGCCGCCTTCGCCGGGACCCCCGCCGAGGAAACACTCCACCGCGAGGACCATGCCGGGGCGAATGATCTCGGTTGCGTAAGAGGTGATGAAAGGTGCCTCGCAATCAAGGCCAAGGGAATGACCGAAAAAGGGGATCATTGCCGAGAAGTCCGACTCTCCGCCACCAAGCTGGCGCATGGCATGTGTTCCAGCTTCATGCAGGTCCGAAAGCGGGCGGCCCAGGTCGATCTCGGCGATGACGCTCTCAACGAGCGAGATGGAATCTTCAAGCACGCGTGCTTGCGAGGAACTGGGCGCAGAACCCACGACGGTCGAGCGCGTCAGATCGCAATAGTACCCATGTGCAACCGGCCCCCAGAGGTCGAAGTGGATCATGTCGCCCGCTTCAAGTCGCCGATGACTGTCCCATGTCGGAAGTGCCTGGCGGTGGCGATATCGGTGGCCCACGGGGCCGCTGGCGACCGCGATGTCATAGGCAAAGCCCCCCGAGGCGGCCAGCCAGCGCAGCCCTTCACCCACGATCTCGCCCTCGGTGCGGCCGGGTTCGGTGGCGGCAAGGCAGACACTCATCCAGTCGCAGCCGATGCGGGAGGCCTCCCGCAACAGCGCCACCTCATGCGGGCTCTTGATCAGCCGCAGGGACTTCAGGATGTGGTCTGCGGGTTCCAGCGTCGTGCTTTCGCCGAGTTCTGACGCCATCATCAGCGCGGCGTCGTGCAGAAGCCCCGCGCGCCCGGCCAGCCCAATCCGTGCCCCCTTGAGGCCGAGTTCGGAAGCAGCGCGGGCCACGTCACGGTCGACAAAGGTCGAAAGCCGGATGTCCGGCAAGGAAACCTCTGAGCGGTCGAGATCGTAGGAATCCGTGACAAGCACCGGATCATGTCCCGGCGAGAGGATCAGGCCAGCATGTCCGCGCGCGCGATGGGCTTCGCTGTCGGGAATGTGGCTGACAGCAGACATGTGGTTGGTGAGATAGAGGAGATCCTGTGAGCCGTCCGAGTTGGTCGACCCGCGTCCCCAGACGATGAGCCCGGAAAACCCCTCCCGAAGCGCTGCGTCCAGAGCGCGGTCGCAGCGAGCCGCAAGCTCGGCGTCGTCGACGCGGGGAAGGGTGGTTGGGCCTGGAGGAATATGGATCATGTTCTTGAGCTTTTATTGTCCGGGAAAGACTCGCAGCCTCGATCGGAAATGAACGCGATCATGTCTCGGCGGCCGGTGCCTGATCGTTGCTGTCCTTCCGCCGCTGCAGAAAGAGAGCGATGATCATGCAGGTGGTTACGAAGAGCAATTGTATCGTTGCTACAGCAGCGACGGTGGGATCGATCGTATCGGTCATTCTGCGATACAGCAGCACCGGGAGCGTCACAAGGGAGGGGGATTGCAGGAATAGGGCCAACACAAGCTCATCGAAGGATGACAGGAAGGCGAGGAACGTACCGCTGAGGAGCGCGGGACGAATGATCGTAAAAGTTACTTGTATGAACGTCGCGATCGGCCCGGCCCCAAGGCTGGCCGACGCGCGTTCCAGATCGCGATCGAACGTCTGAAGAGTCGCGGCGACCGGAATGACCACAAACGGCAATGCAAGCACGGTATGGGCAAGAACGAAGCCGACATAGCTTCCGTTGAGGTCAAGGCGCAGGAAAACAAGATAGATCCCGAGGCCGACGATGATGATCGGGACCACTTGAGGTGCAAGCACCAGAGCGCGCACGATGACGATCAGGCGCGACGTGCTCCTCGTAATGGCGAATGACGTGAGCGTGCCAAGGAAAGATGCGCCCACCGCCACGAGGGATGCGATAACAAGGCTGTTGATGAGGGCTCCGATCCACATCGGCTGAGCGAGGTCCACGTATCGTTGCAGCGTCCAGGTCCTTGGCGGAAAAGCAAAGCTGTTCTCGCCGCTGAAACTGATTGGAACGATCACCAGCAGGGGCAGGATCAGCCAGAGCGCTGTCAGCGTGACGGTGACTACGAGAAGACGCCGCGCAAAGAGAGATGTTGGCTTCTCTTCGTCCATCAGCTTGCATCCCCGTAGGCGCGGCTGCGACGTTGAACGATATTCGAAAGGATCACAAAGACCATCGCGATGATCAGCAATACGATGGCCATCGCGCCCGCGCGCCCGAAAGCTGCTTGCAGGTCAAATTGCAGGAACATCAACTGGGACATCAGTGCCTGGCGCGGCGAGCCGAGGAGCGCCGGCGTAATGAAGAACCCGAGCGCGAGGACAAATACCAACAGCGCGCCGGCAATTATACCCGGCATTGCCAGTGGAAGATAAACCTGCCGGAACGCACGCATCGGCGTGGCGCCCATGCTTTGCGCTGCCAGAACGAGCCTGCGGTCGATGCCATTCAGCACCGAATAAAGCGGCAAGACCATGAATGGGAACAGGATGTGCATCATACCCATCACAACAGCCGGAGCCGTTCCAAGGAACCGGATGCGATCGAGACCGATGGCGTCCAGGATGTCGTTCAAGGGACCTTGATATTGAAGCAGGATAACCCATGCGAAATTTCGCAATAGGATTCCCAGGAACATTGATAGCAGGAGCACGCCCAGCATGATTGTGCGCCCGCGGGGCCCAATCACCGTCATGCAGTATGCGTAGGGAAACGCGACGATGGCCGTGAGCACGGCGCACATGGACGCGACAGTGAAAGTTCTGACGAGGATTATGCGATTGGTCTCGTCGCCAAGAAACCAGACAAGGTTGTCCAGCCCAGCGACTTGCGGCGGGTTGAAATGAGTGAAAGCGCGAAGCAGGAAGATGGACGTTGGGTAAACAAAGACCACCCCCAGTAAAATCAGGACAGGCACGACCATGACGGATGTGCCCGGCCGCCAGGGCCGCAGTTGGCGACGTGAGCCGCCAACTGCTTCCCCAGCTGAAGGGCCGATTGCGATATCAGTGGCCCGGGTCACTCCAGCCTCACTGAGCGAAGAGCGCGTTCACACGCTCGCGAACTTCGGCAATATTCTCGCCCCACCAGTCGGTATCCTGGACAAGAAGCTGGTCCGTGTAAGTGTCCGGGAAGAAGCTGATAGCCTCCTCGCTGAGGTTCGGAGCCGGTCCGACAGTCCCCACACCATAGGGAAAGCGTTCGGCCAAAGCGACCTGCGTGGAATGGGTTGCAGTATATTGCAGGAATGCTGTCGCAGCTTCGATGTTTTCCGCCCCGGCGGGAATGGCGACATTGTCGAAGAGCGTGACTGCGTTTCCGAAGGTAACCTGGACATCCGGGTTGATCAGCGA
>CALGGB010000049.1 GCA_937880925.1 uncultured Rhodospirillaceae bacterium
TCGGGGGTGAGGGGGCGTTCTGTCTGCATGGCCAACACCTTCAGCGTTTGAGTTTGATGCCCGCTGCCTCGCGGTCCCAGGTCGTGGACGTGCAGCCAGCCGCGCGAAGTTCGTACTTCTGGATCTTTCCGGTCGGGGTCTTGGGCAGGTTCGGCACCAGGTCGATGTAGCGGGGTACCATGAAGTAGGCCATGCGCGGTTCCAGGAAGGCAATCAGTTCGACGGGGTCGATGCTGCGTCCCGGCTTGACCACGACGGCGGCCATCACATCGTCCTCGGTGTGTTCGCTGGCGACGGGAAAGACCGCGCATTCGACGACATCGGGATGGCTGTTGATCTCGTTCTCGACCTCGACCGAGGAGATGTTCTCGCCGCGCCGGCGGATGGAGTCCTTCACGCGGTCGGCGAAGTAGAAGTAACCCTCGCTGCTGCGCCACATGGCATCGCCCGAGTGGAGCCACAGGTTTGACCAGGCTTTTTCCGTCCACTCGGGGTGACGCCAGTAGCCTGCCATCAGCAGCCAGGGTTCCTTGGCGCGGATCACGAACTCGCCGACCGTGCCGTCGGGGACCTGCTCGTCGTTCTCATCGACAATGCGGGCCTCGAAGCGTTCCTCGTCCAGGCGACCGCAGGTCTTCCAGTCGGGATTGTCGAATCCCAGGCGCAGAGGCGCGTTGACCTCGGTGGAGCCATAGGTCGTGGTGATGCGCATGCCGAAGCGGCGGCCGAAATCATAGACATCGGGAAACATCGGCACCACCAGCGCGCGGTCGATC
Source organism: uncultured Rhodospirillaceae bacterium (assembly GCA_937880925.1). Taxonomy (GTDB): domain Bacteria; phylum Pseudomonadota; class Alphaproteobacteria; order SP197; family SP197; genus CALGGB01. The sequence continues at coordinate 777 of CALGGB010000049.1, forward strand.
GGGGTTGTGGCGTCATCGGGCTGTTCGGGCTGGCGCGCCAGGAAGTTCGCCATGGCGCCCAGGAAGAACGTCACCGTTGCGTTGAAGCGGCGCGCGTCGTCCCAGAATCGTTCGACACTGAAGCGTTCGGTGATCACCGCGGCGGCGCCGCCTATCATGGCGGCATAGACCATCGCCCATTGGCCCGCGATGTGGAACAGGGGCAACGGCGCGTAATAGACGTCGCCCGGCTTGAGCTCCATCAGGTCGATGCCGCTGTGGGCGTAGGTATAGGCATGGGCCTGGGTCACCATGACGCCCTTGGACGCCCCCGTGGTGCCGGAGGTGTACATGATCGCCTTGACCGCGTGATAGGGCGGCAGTTCGTCCCGCGGCATCGCCTGTGCATCCATCAGGGTGCCGAAGGGCAGGCGGGTCAGAGTGGAAAGGGCGTTGGGAACGTCTGCCGTGTCTGCTTCACGCTCGAAAACGACAAGGCGCTCAAGATGTTCCAGGCGGTCGGCGACATCGGCCAGCCGGTCGAGGTACTGCGCATCGACGATCATGGTGCGCGCGGCGGAATCGTTGATCACGTGGACCAGCAGGTTGCCGCGATAGGCGGTGTTGATCGGAACCTGAATGGCGCCGAGCTTGCCCAGACCGACCCAGATCACCACGAACTCCGGCACGTTCGGCATCATCGCCAGCACGGTTTCGCCTGCCCCGATGCCCAGCGCCTCGACGCCGTTGGCCAGCCGGTTGGAGGCCTCGTCGACGTCGCGATAGGTGAGGGTGCCGCCGTCGGCGATGAGCAGCGGTGCGTCGCCGTGCGCATCCACCCGCTTGGACAGCACGCGGCCCACGGACTGGTCATGCCTGGGGTCGGTCTGCGGCATTGCTGCCTTCCTGCTGCACCGGAAAGAAAGAAGGGCCGGCGTCGAAACGCCGGCCCTCCGGTCTGTCGCAGCGTGGCTTTAGAAGCCCGCCTTGATCTCGTCGAACAGCGCGATGTACTTCTCGCGCACGTCCGGCTTAATCTCGCGGAAGTAGCGGGCATCGGCCATGAAGGCTTCCGGATCAGCGAAACCCAGATCGGCCTTGGTCTCGTCCGAGACGAGGTCGAACGACTTCTTGTTGGAATAGCCGTAGCCGTAGTTCTCCATGATCCAGGCACCCACTTCGGGGGCCAGAGCGGCGTTGAGATAGTCGTAGGCCTTCTCTTCCTCGCCGTTGCCCGTGGTCACCAGAACCTGACCGCACACCCAGGTGTAGATGCCTTCCTTGGGGTTCATGTACTCGACCGGAATGCCCTGCTCCTTGAGCGGCTTGATCGCGCTGTTCCAGGCGTAGGAAGCGACCAGTTCGCCCGATGCAAGGCCCTGCTCGACCGTCGACTGGTCGGTCCAGTAATAGCGCATCAGCTCGCGCTGCTGACGCAGCAGGGCGGAGGCCTTTTCCAATTCGGCATCGGTCATGTCGAAGGGGTTCTCGGCATCGATGTAGGCGCCGACAACGCCGAACACACCATCGACGGAATCGAAGATGCCCAGGCGGTTGGCATACTTCTCATCGAACAGGATGCCCCAGGAGTTGTTCTCGCCCATGTACTCGGGCGCCAGATCCGTGCGGAACAGGACCGAGCTGTTGCCCCAGTCGAGCGGCAGGAAATAGTTCTGGCCGTCGTGGTGGCTGCCTTCGAGATCTTTCAGGCTGTCGAAGATGTTGTCCCACTGCTCCAGGCGCGAGGTATCGATCGGCTTCAGCAGGCCGCCGTCGTACCAGCGGCCCAGGCTGTAGGTGCAGGGGGCCGCGATATCGACGGGAAAGCCCTGGCGCATCTTCTGGAAGGCTTCTTCCTCCTCGCCGAACAGGGCGTACTGCGGGCTCGTGCCGTACTTCTCCGTGTAGGCCGGGTGCAGCTCGGGAATGTCGTAGCCCGACCAGGTGAAGACGGTGAGGCCGTCATCGACGTCGTTCTGCGCATAGGCCTTGGCGCCCGGGCCGAGCACCGCGGTGGCCACGCCGACCGAAGCCAGCACCTTGTGCATGTCGCGACGGGTGATGTCCCGGTTCGACAGGCGTGAACGGAATTCCTTGATGTCCATGATTCTGCTCATGTTCTCTGTATGACCTCCCAGAGGTTGCCGCGACGGTGTGTCACGCGTGAAGGAACTTTAGCCAGCTTGTCGCACGGCGACAACGACCTGTTGGGTCGTCAGGCAAATCCCAGTCGGCGGATTTCGTCGATCCAGAGCGGGAACCAGGGTGTCTGGGCAAGCCCCGGCCGCAGGACGGCGTCAACAGATCGCGCGAAGATTGGTGCGTCCGGCACGCGGTGAAGACGGCCGGCCGCGATGTGCGGCCCCGCGATCCGCCTTGGCAGGTAACCCGAGCCGCCGGAGGCCAGGATGTAATCCAGGGCAAGAACGGCCTGATCGACGGTCAGGAGCGGAGTTTCGTCAACCGGATAGGCTTTGTCATGGGCCTCGCGCACGGCTTCGCCCCAGTCCACATAGATGTACAGCGGATGCCAGCGCACCAGGCCACGCGGCTCGTGGGCAACAAGGATCAGCTCTTCGTCGAAGGCGTGGACGGTTTCGAACCCCGCGCGGGAACTGGCCTCATAGGCCAGCAGAATGTCGATGGAACCCTCGTGCAGCTTGCGCTGGAGGTTGTCGGCGCTCCCCGTCTGGGTGCGCAGCGCGTGATCGGGGACATGCCTGCGCAGCCAGCCAAGCAGGTTTTCTCCCAGCCCGTCCCACAGGTTGGGTTCGGCGCCCAGGGAGATGACGCCGCGGAAGCCGGAAGGCAGGGCGATCTCCTGGCGGGCCTGCTGCCAGGTACGCATCAATGCTTCGGCATGGCGGCGGAAACGCCGGCCGGCTTCCGTCAGTCGGGCGCCGGCCTTGTCGCGCTCGAACAGGCGCTGGCCCAGACTGTCCTCCAGGGCGCGGATGCGAGCGCTGACCGTCGATTGGGTGACGTTCAGCCGCGCCGCCGCGCGGTTGAAGTTGCCGGTTGCGGCAACCTCCAGAAAGGTGCGGGCCTGTTCGGTGTTCATAGCGGCATCAATTGGATTTTACGATCAAGATTACCGAAGATATTCGCTTTTCGGATTGTTGGCGATCTGCCAGAGAAGGCCGTCAGCGGAGAAATCACCATGCGCTTCAGCTTCTATCTGCCCTGCTACTGGCCCGATCTCAGCTATCCCGCGGCGCGTTTGTACGACGATGCGATTGCCCAGGGGCAGCTTGCCGAGGACCTGGGCTTCGACAGCCTGTGCATCCCCGAACACCATTTCATCAACTACCTGACCCATCCCCAGCCGCTGCTGACGGCGGTGAAGGTTGCGTGCAAGACCCGCGCGATCCGCATCATCACCTCGGTGCTGGTGCTGCCGCTCTACGACATCCGGCGGTTGGCCGGCGAAATCTGCCAGGCCGATTGCCTGACCGACGGCCGCATTGAGCTCGGTGTGGGGCGCGGGGCCTTCCGTTACGAGATGGACCGCTTCAACGTGCCGGTGGAGGAAACGCGCGACCGTTTCGATGACTCACTGGCACTGCTGGAGGCGTTGTTGAGCGGCAAGGAAACCGGCTGGAAAAGCCCGTTCTACGATTTCGAGCCGGTTGCCATCACGCCGCATCCCGTGCAGCAGCCGATCCCGTTGTGGATTGCGGCGTTGACCTATCCGGCGATTTACCACTCGGCCAAACGCGGCTACCACATCCAGACCACCCCCTTGCGTGGCGGCATGGAGACCGTGCGCATGCAGGCCGGCGCCTTCAACGATGCGGTGCGTGATGCCGGCGGCAGCCTCGACCATCTGAAATTCTCGATGCTGCGGATGCTCTATGTCGCAAGGGACAGGGCGGACGCGCGCGAGAAGATTGCCATCGCCTACGAAAATCACCGGCGCTTTTCCAACGTCTTCGATACCGCGGGGCAGGTGAAGGATGGCGCCATCGTGCCGATCGACGTGCCCGAGACCCTTGAGGAAGTGGCCGACGCTCTGCTGATCGGTACCGCCGACGAGATCATCGACAAGCTCGGCATCTACGAGGAACTCAGGGTTCAGGATCTGCTGCTCAACATGAGCTTTGGCGCCAGCCACGGCGACGTCCTGGCCTCCATGGAGCGCTTCGCGCGCGACGTCATGCCCGCCACACTGACCCGCCGCGCGGCGGCCTGAACGCCGGGGCAGGGCAATGGGTTCAACGGGGCTGTGCCGTGACCGTGCAGAACGATACGAGATGGTCCACGGCCCCGCCGGCAGGCGCGCAGGGCAGGTGAAGCCGCCTGATCGTGACATACTCCCGGCCGCGCCAGTCAAGCTGACCGCCGGAGGTTCCGATGCTGGGTTCCCGGCAGCACCTCTCGAAAAAGACGAAGTCCTCGTCCAGCAGGCCGCGCATGACGGCTGTGTCGCGCAGGCGCTTGCCGCGCGGCTGATAGCCAAAGACTTCCGACAGGCGCGAACCCCAGATCACGGTCAGGGTGTCGAAGGGCTCCAGGAACACCTCCTCCAGGGCCATCATGTCGTGCCAGCCCGCACCGAATGCGGCGATGTCGAAATCGCGCCAATCGGGCACCTCCCTGGCGCCCGCCATGGCCTGCCACTGGCTCACCAGGGGCGCAAAAACGTCGAATGCCGCAGCCTCGCTGTCGCAGGGATAGTGTCGAAAGTCCCAGGGTTTCGGCGCGATGACCTGCATTGGGGCATTATCTTTCGGCCGGGGTGCCGCACCTTCAGGGGTGCCGGCCTCTGCCCAGTCTAACGCCGGCCCGGAAAAAGAGGACTCTTTCGTGATGATGACCAACGCTCAGAACACCTTCGACTATGTTGTCGCCGGCGGCGGTACGGCGGGTTGCATCGTGGCGCGCAGGCTGGCCGATGCCGGTTTCACGGTCTGCCTCGTTGAAGCGGGGCCATCCGATGAGGACCTGCCGCAGGTTCTGGCCACCGATCGCTGGGACGAATTGCTGGAAGGGCCGTTGGACTGGGCCTATCGCGTCGCGCCGCAGACCCTGGGCAACAGCAACATCGTACAGAGCCGGGGCCGGATGCTGGGTGGGTCCAGTTCCCACAACACGCTGATCGCCTTCCGCCTGCCCGATGCCGATCTGGAAGACTGGGTCGCGCGTGGCGCCGAGGGTTGGGGACCCAGGGAGGTCGAGACCCTGTTCGACCGGGTCGAGGCAAGCGTCCCCATCGAGCGCCATGTTTCGGGCGACCGCTACAGCGAGGCCTTTCTGGAGGCGTGCGCGCAGGCGGGCTTTCCCACCATGTCGTTTGCGGCCAATCCCGGCCATGTCGACAGCGCCGGCTGGCTGCAGCTCAATGCCCGCAACGGCATCCGCCAGTCGACCTCGGTTGCCTACCTGCACCCCCTGTCGGAACTGCCCGCCAACCTGACGGTTCTGACCGACACGCCGGTACATCGCGTGCTGATCGAGCAGGGGCGCGCCGTCGGCATCGAGACCGCGGCCGGCGCGCTTTATGCCGGTCGCGAAGTGGTGCTGGCGGGTGGCGTATTTGGCTCCACCCAGATGCTGCTGCTGTCGGGTGTTGGCCCGGCAGACCATCTGCGCGCGGTCGGCGTGCCGGTGCTGCACGATCTGCCGGGTGTGGGCGAACACCTGATCGACCATGTGGAGGGTGTCGTCACCTGGCGCACGAAGGCCGATGACCTGCCGCGCCTGCGCGCCAACTATTCCGATGCGGCTGTGTTTGCCCGCCTCGATCCCGCTGCACCCGCACCTGACATCATGGCGCACTTCTGCATTCCGCCCTTTGAGGCCATGACTCTGGCGGCTGGCATGCCGGCGGTGGATCACGGCATCTCGTTATGCCCCAATGTCGCCCACGCCCGCAGTGAAGGCACGGTCCGCCTGCGCTCGGCCGATCCGGCCGACACCCTGGAGGTCGATCCGCGCTATTTCACCGATGCAGAAGGCTATGATCGCACGGTCATGGTCGCGGGGCTGAAGCTGATGCGCGATATCGCGGCCCAGCCGGCACTCGCCCGCCTGATCGACCGCGAATGGCTGCCGGGTGCCGAGGTGGCCGACGACGAGTCGCTCTGGCAGTTCGCCCGGCGCACGACCAACACGACCTACCACCCCGCCGGAACCTGCCGCATGGGACGGGCCGACGACGCCATGGCCGTGGTCGATCCGCAGTTGCGTGTGCGCGGTATCGACGGGCTGCGCATCGCCGACGGTTCGGTCTTTCCCTCCATGATCGGGGTCAACCTCAACATCCCGACCATGATGATCGGCGAAAAGGCTGCCGCGATGATGCTGGAGACGTGAGTCAGTTGAGCGGTTTGGTCTTGCGGCGCTCGTACATGTAATCGATCAGGTTCTGCAGCAGCG
>CALGGB010000050.1 GCA_937880925.1 uncultured Rhodospirillaceae bacterium
CTACATCGCCTGGGCGGCAGAGGACGGCGTCTGCGTCAACCACACGACCTTCTTCCTGTCGGCGCCGCCCTGCGACACGGCAGCCGGCGTACCGCCGGTTGCCGCCACCCTGTCGGACGAGACCTTCCAGTTCCGCCTGATCGACGCGCTTTCGGTGCGCAATTTCGCGATCTACCCGCGTTCCGGGCACGACCAGTTCTTTGCCACCTTCGCCATGTTCGATGCCGCGGGCGACGGGCGCGAGGCCGACATGCTGGCCGAGGTCATGGCCCGGGCGGCCGACCAGAACATCCTGTACCTGGAACTGATGACCTCACCGGGCATGTCGTCGGCGCGTTTCCTGGCAAGCAAGCTGGCCTGGAACGGCATCGGGAGCCTGGCGGAGCTGCGCACGGCCCTGCCGGACGAAGACCTGGACGTCATTGTCGCGGGCACCTCGGCCCACATGGATACGGTGGAGGCGGGGGCGCGCACGATCCTCGACTGCGAGGGGACCCACCCGCCGGCCTGCGACGTCACCGTGCGCTACATCGCCCAGGTGATCCGCATCTTCCCGTCCGAGCAGGTCTTCGCACAGACGCTCTACGGCTTCCGCCTGGTAGAGGGCGACCCGCGTTTCGTCGGCATCAACTTCGTCGCTCCCGAGGACGACCACGTCACCCTGCGCGACTATTCGGCGCAGATGGCCATGGTGGGTTTTGCCGCAGCCGAGATGCCCGATGTGCCGATCGCCCTGCACGCGGGCGAACTGACCATGGGGCTGGTGCCGCCCGAGGACCTGCGCTTTCACATCCGCGAGGCGGTGGAAGTCGCAGGCGCCGACCGCATCGGCCACGGCGTCGACCTGATGTACGAGGACGACCCTTATGGGCTGCTGGCGGAGATGGCCGCGCGCAACGTCGCGGTGGAGATCAACCTGACGAGCAACGACGTCATCCTGGGCGTCGTCGGCGACGATCACCCCTTCGAGATCTACCGCGCCCATGGTGTGCCGGTGCTTCTCTCGACCGACGACGAGGGCGTTAGCCGCATCGATCTCACCCACGAATACGCCCGCGCGGTGGAGACCTACGACCTGACCTATGCCGAGGTGAAGACGCTCTCCTACAACAGCCTGCTTTATGCCTTCGCTGCCGAGCGTGACGCGCTGATCGCCGAACTGGACCAGCGCTTTGCTGCGTTCGAGGCCTCGGCCATCGCTGCTGGAGACTGAGACAGCTCTCCTTACCGTTGCCTAATGCGCGTAGTCGGGCTCGTGAGCGTCGAGCACGGCGCGCATGGCGTCAAAGTAGGGTTCGTGGTGCTGGGCTGTCGCTTTGGCGCGCATCTGCCCGGCGATCTCGGTCGGTATCTGGGTCAGCGCGTGACCATCGCCGGTGGCCAGGATCTGGTACATGCAGGCGCGTTCGAGCTGGTAGAGATCGACATAGGCGCGCCCCACCGAGGGCGCGGCAACCATGGCACCGTGATTGCGCATCATCAGGATGCGCTTGTCGCCCATGACCTCGGCCATGTGATAACCCTCGACCTCGTCGGTCAGCGTCCCGTCGTAGAGGTCGTAGTAGGCAACATCGTCGTGGAACTGCGCGGCCTGCTGCGAGGAGCGGGTATCCAGGCGCACGCCCTCGCGCATCGACAGCGCCGTGATGTAGGGTGAATGGACATGCATCAGGCATTTGGCCTGCGGGATCGCCTTGTGGACCGGGAAATGGATGATCCAGCCCGCCGTGGAAGGCACCGCGCCGCCATCGGCGACGGGCGTGCCGTCCAGGTAGACCGCGGCCAGGTTGCTGGCGGTCACCATCTTCCAGTGGGTGTAGCCCGGCGTGATCAGCATGACCTCGGGATCGTCGGGCGAGATCACCGAGAGGTGGTTCCAGGCGCCCTCGTTGAGGCCGTCGCGCACCGCCAGGCGATGGGCCGCGGCAAGATCGCGGCGAGCCTGCGATTCTGCGGAATTGGTCTCGGTCATTGCAGCTCTTTCCCCGGCCGGTGAGCCGCCATCATCGCGCGCCCGCGCGGCGCGCGAAAGTCCCGTCAGCGCGACAACACGAAGGGCCTTCCGCGGACCGAACCATGCCCTATTCTCCCTGAGCATGAACGAAACAGAGAACGCCGAGTCCCGCGCCGCCCTGCGCCAGGCACGCCGCGCCAACCTGGCGCGCTGCCTGCGGCCACGGCGCATCGCCTTTGTCGGCGGCGGCCATCTGGAGCGCTGCATCCAGACCTGCCGCGACATGGGCTTCGACGGTGCCATCGATGTCGTCAACCCTGTGCGCGGGCATCTAGGTGGCATCGCCTGCGCCCCCTCAATCGGCGCGCTGGCGCAGGCGCCCGATGCGGCCTTCGTGGCACTTTCGCGCGAGCGTTCGATCGCCGCCATCGCCGAACTGGCCGCTGCCGGGGCCGGTGGCGCGGTCTGCCACGTCGCGGGTTTTGCCGAACTCGGAGGCGAGCACCGCCAGGCGCAGGATGCACTGGCACAGGCCGCCGGTACGCTGGCGGTGATCGGCCCCAACTGCATGGGCTTCTTCAACGCCTTCGACCGCCTGGCGCTGTGGGGCGAATACACGCCCGTGGAAACCGTGGACGGTGGTGGCGTGGCGCTGATCTCCCAAAGCGGGGCCTTCCTCTACGGCATCGCCGCCGTCGAGCAGGCCTATCCCATGGGCTACGGCATCAGTGTGGGCAACCAGGCGGTGATCGACACCACCGACCTGATCGATGCCGCGCTCGACGATCCGCGGGTCAGGGTCATCGGTCTCTACATCGAGGGCCTGCCCGACACCGCGCTGCTGGCGCGGGCGCTGGCCAGGGCCGTGGCGCAGGCTGTGCCCGTGGTGCTGCTGCGCGGCGGCGGCACGCCGGCAGCGGCCGAACGATCGCTTTCCCATACCGGCAACCTCGCCCTGCCCAACGACTTCTGGCAGGCCCTGATCGAGCGATACGGCGTGATCCGCGTCGCCTCGCCCAAGCAGCTCATCGAGACGACCAAGCTGCTGGCGGTGGCCGGCGCGCCGGCCGGCCCGCGCATCTTCGTTGGCACCTACTCCGGCGCGGCAGGCACGCTGCTGGCCGAACAGGCGCCCGAGCGCGGCCTGGAGCTGACGCCGGTCGCGCCGGACAACGCCGCAGCGATCCGCCCGACGCTGCCCGAGATCATCACGATCTCCAACCCGCTCGATCTCAACCTGCCCTGGAAGTCCGACAGCGGCGTTTCCATGGACGACGGCGCCTCGATCGCCCGCTGCCTGGCCGATGCCTCGCGCGGCACCACCGATGCCCTGGTCTTCATGTTCGACGTGCCCCGCCGCGGCAGCGGCGGCGACGAACCCTGGCTGGCGACCTTTGACGCCCTGATCGCGCTGAAGGCCATGACCGGCCTGCCCACGATCGCCAGCGGCCTGCTGCCCGAAGGCATCGAGGCCCATCACCGGCGGCGCCTGCAGAGCGCTGGCGTGGCCGCGACCATGGGCTTTTCGGAGACGCTGGACGCCCTGGGCCACGCCGCAGCCTGGTCGGGGCGGCAGCGCGCCCTGGCCGACGACCCTCCGCGCCCGCCGGGCCAACACGGCGCACCCTCGGGCGCCCGGGCCTGCGACGAGTGGACAAGCAAGCAGATGCTCGTCGCCTACGGGCTGGCCTTTCCCGCCGGCTGGTGCGGCGCGGCAGAGGATGCGGCGGCGGCGGCCGGGGCGCTGGGTTATCCCGTGGCGGTCAAGCTGGTGAGCACGACGCTGCTGCACAAGAACAGGGTGGGCGGCGTGCGCCTGGGCATCGGCGATGCCCAGGGTGTCGCCGATGCGGTTGCCGCCATCGCGCGCGACGTCGAGCGCCATGCGCCCGGCTACGGCGCCGCCACCGTACTGGTCGAACGCATGGTCGCAGCGCCGGTCGCCGAGGTCCTGATCGGCATCAAGCGCCATGCCCAGCTCGGCCTTGCCCTGGTGATCGGCAGGGGCGGCGTGGCGGTCGAACAACTGCGCGACTACGCGCTGGTCCTGCTGCCGGCCAGCGGACGCGAGCTTGAAAGCGCCATCGCACGCCTTTTGCTTCCGGCGGCCTGCATGCCGGCGCTGATCCGCGCCGCACGCGCCGTGGAGGCATTCGCCCTGGACCATGGCGGCAGCCTGGTCGAACTCGACGTCAACCCGGTGCTGGTTTGCGCCGACGGCAGCGCCGTCGCGGCCGACGCCCTGGTCGTCCTGGGCACCGATGAGAAGGAGGAACCATGATCGATCCCGGCCTGATCGGGCGCTTCGGCCCGGACTTCGAGGTGCCCGTGGAACGCGGGGCGTTGCGCAACTTCGCCCGCGCCGCCCATGCCCCATGGCCGGCCTATCTGGACGACCGGCACGCGCCGATCCCGCCGGCCTTCCTGGTCTGCGCCAATGTCTGGTGGGGCTACAGCCTGGAACGGCCGCGCGGCACCGTCCTGGCCGGCATCGACCATGACCTTTCGATTCCCCTGCACGCCGAGGAGGCCCATGTCTTCCATGGCGAGCCGCCGCGTGCCGGTGACCTGCTTATCGCGCGCGCCTGCCTGGAATCGGTGACGCAGAAACAGGGCGGGCGCGGCGGCGACCTCACCTTCCTCGTCCTGCTGACGCAGTTCCGCGACACCACGGACAGGCTGGTCGCCGAAGCGCGGGCCACGACCGTAACCACGGCCAATGCCCCCGAGAACGGTGGCGGCTGGGGCAGCGAACCGCCACCCTATGAACCCCGCTACACCAGCCTGGAGCCGCCCGATCCCTTCGCCGCCATCGCGCGACAGGGCTGGGACGACCTAGCTGTCGGCGCCGGGCCGGGCCCGGTCGCGACCGGGCCTCTGACCATGCATGACATGGTCCGTTTCCAGGCCGCAGCCGGCGAGGACAACCCGCTGCACTACGATCTTGCCCATGCCGCGGCGGAGGGTTTTCCCGGCATGTTCGGCCTGGGCATGCACCAGGCCAGCGCGCTAGCAAGTTATGCGGTGCGCTGGCTGGGCGAAAGCAGGGTGCGCAGCTTCCGGGCGAGGTTCCGCAACGTCTTCTGGGTCGGCGACGCCCTGACCTATGACGGCCACGTCGCGGCCCTGCGCGAGGAGGACGGGCGACGCTACGCCGATCTTGCGCTGGCCTGTACGCGCGACAGCGACGGCGCGGTCGTCGTTGCCGTGACCATGACCTTTGCCCTGGACTGAGCCGGCGTGCTCGCGCCGGTTCACGGTTGCGCCAGATCGGCTTTGCCTGCGCTCATCGCCATCCCATCTGCTAGTCTGGCCAGACACCAATGGAGTGCAGGGCATGCGTAGAATTCTCGGGGGGATCGCCGCCCTTCTGCTGATCGCGGCGGCCGTGCTGCTGCTGCGCAACCACAGCCAGCAGGCAGGCGAACTCTGGGCCTCGATCAACCCCAACAGCCTGGTCGGCCTGGGTTCGCTGATCGAGAACAAGGTCGATCCTGACCTGTGGGTCGATGTCGTGCTGCCGATGCTGACCTGGCCCGCCTGGGTCTTTCCCGGCGGCCTTGGCATCATCCTGCTTCTGCTGGCACGTCCATGGGTGGCCCGCCACCGCCGGCCCGGCGATATCGACGCCTGACGCCGGCGTTCAGATACGGCGATAGACCAGGAACAGGCCGGAGGGCGGCAACGGCGCGAAGATGACGTCCAGGCTTTCCTCCACCAGCGCCAGCTTGCCTGCATCCACCAGGCCGTCGAGCCGCTGCTTGAAGCCCTGCGGCTCCCAGATGTCGCGGTGGATGCACAGCGCCATGATGCCACCCGGCCGCAACAGGCGGACCAGCTCATCGAAGGGCTCGGGCCCGACATGGCCGCATGTGAAGGTGCCCGAGGAGACCATGGCGTCGTAGCTGGCCGCGGGCAGGTCGATGGGTTGGGTGAGATCGGCGCGGATCAGGCGGCGGTAGATGCCGCGCGCGGCCGACTTCGCCAGCATGGCGGGCGTCAGGTCGACGCCGTCGAGGCGGCGGAAGCCCTGTTCGTGGAGATGGTCGCAGGTGAGGCCGGTGCCGCAGCCGATGTCGAGGATCTCCGCCTGGGTATCGCTGAGATGACGGGTCAGACGCTCAGCCGTGAGGCGGGGTGAAACATATCCAAGCTCCCCGACCATGTGGTCTTCATACGCGTCGGCCCAGAGGCGGTAGAACGACTGGGCATCGTCGGCGCCTTTCAGTGCATAGGCGCCGCTGACGAAGGCATCGCCGGCGAGATCGATGGATTTTTCGGGCATGACGGTCCTGATTCTTGGCTGATCCGGCCTTGCCCGCAAGCCTGCCGCCGGGCGGAAGGGCATGCAAGCGGCGCGCTATAGATCGGCGAAAGGGTCGCGCTCGGCGCGGTGGATGGCCGCCTGATCGTCGCGCAGGCGCATCGCCACACCCAGGACCATGCCGGCGATGCCGATCATCGCCCCTGCGGCCATGTCCCACCCGGCAGGAATCAGGCCAAGCCCGCCGCCGAAGTTGCCGAGCAGGGAAAGCAGCGCGGTGCCGCCCATCCAGGGAAGCAGCCAGACGCTTTCGCGCAGGTGCAAGGGACCTTCGCGCCGCCGCAGATGCATGGCGGCAAAGAGAACGGCACCAACAAGAAGGGCAACGCCCAGCCGCCAGACCGTGTCCCAGCCGGACCAGTAAACGACCAGCGTCGCGACGACAAAGCCCAGCAGACAGACCGGCAATGCCCACGGCAGCCGGAAGCCGCCATGACTGCCGGGAAGCTGGCGGCGCAGGGCCAGCAGGGACAAGGGTCCGACAGCCAGCGAGACGGTGAGCGCCGCGCCGGTCAGGGCGACGAGCTCCTTGAAGGGCAAAAGAAGAAAGAGCGCCTGGCAGACGGCAAGATTGAGCGCCAGAGCATTGCCCGGAACATGACGGAGAGACAGCCGGGTGATGGCGGCGGGAAAGAAGCCGTTGTGGGCCAGCGCCATGCTGAGACGGGCGTTGGAACCCGCCGAGACGAGCGCCGCCCCGAAGGGCGAGATCACCGCGCCAGAGAAAACGACGATGTTGAGCCAGACAAAGCCGATGGCGGCGGCAATGGCACCGAAGGGCCCCAGCGTGTGGCCGAGTGAGAGTGCGGCCCAGCCACCCGCAAGGTCTTTCTCCGTGAGGGCGCCGATGAAGGCGACCTGAAGCACGATGTAGAGCACCACGCAGGCCAGCACCGACAAGACCAGCGCCACGGGCACCGTGACCTCCGGACGGCGTGCCTCGCCCGCCATATCGATGACATGGCGAAAACCCAGATAGGCAAAAACGACGCCGCCGGTGGCAATCGCCGCCAGGCTGCCGTCCCATCCCAGGGGGGCAAAGCCGCCATGGTCGGTGAAGTTCGCCATGGAAAAGCGTTCGACAATCACTGTGCCGGCCACGACCAGCGGCAGCACCATCTTGACGTAGGTCAGGCTGGAATTGAAACGGATCAGGAAGGTGACGCCCAGCGCATTGAGCAGGGTCATTAGCGTCAGGAGGACAACGCCGCACAGCTTGCCTGCCAGACTGAGGTCGCTGCCGTGGGCAAGCCAGGGCAGCGGACCCGACAGGTAATCCAGCATGACCGTGACTTCGACCGTGGAGATCGCGACGTAGCCGATCCAGGCGCTCCAGCCCATGGCCGCCGCCGTAATCCGCCCATGGGTCAGGTAGGGGATGCGGCCCAGCCCGCCGGGGACGGGAAGCCGGCTGCAGACCTCCGCAAAGGACAATGCCAGCAGGAGGATGGCAACGCCGGCGATCACCCAGGAAACGATGGCGGCAGGACCGGCCTGCTGCGCGGCCAGCATCGGGGCAAAGAGCCAGCCCGAACCGATCACGCCACCGACACCGATCAGCGTCATGCCGCCGATGCCGATTGCACGCCTGAGCGCCATGCCTCTTCCCCCGCCTTTGGGGAAGTATGGCAGAAAGGTGCTAGCCGGGCTTCCGGTTCAGGGCTTGCAGCTCATGGCTTGCGGACAGCCACGAACCAACCCACGGGTTCGAGAGGCGCAAAGAAGCGGTCCAGACGCCGCTCGACGACGTCCAGCGTGCCGGCTTCCTGGAGCCGCGCGACCTCGGCCTCGAAGCCCAGACTCTCCCAGATATCGCGATGCACGGTGAAGGCGAAGTGGCCGCCCCGGCGCAACAGCCCCATGAGTGTACCGAGCGGTTCCGGTCCGACATGGCCGTGGGTGAAGGTGCCCGAGGAGACCATGGCATTGTAGGCGCCCTGGGGCAGGTCAAGCGGCTGCGTCAGATCGGCGAGCGAAAGCTTGCGGTAGATGCCACGTCCGGCAGCCTTGTCGAGCATGGCCCTGCTCAAGTCGATACCGTCGAGTGTGGCAACGCCCCGGTCGGTGAGTGCCTTGCCGGTGAGGCCGGTGCCGCAGCCGATGTCGAGAAACGCGCCCTTGGGCTCACCGGTGTGGGCCAGAAGCTGTTCGGCAACAATGGTTGGCGATACGTAACCCAGCTTCTCGACCATGTGGTCGTCATAGTCGTCGGCCCAGAGCTGATAGAAGGCCTGGGCATCGTCCTGGTTCTCGATGGCATAGGCGCCACGGATCAGGTCATCATCGGCAAAGTCGTTGCTGTTCTTGTTGTTTCCTTGCGTCATGATCCTCGCCTGCTGCTGTTGCCGGGTGTCTTCAAGGTGGTGCCCCCAGACGACACTGCAACCATTTCCTTGCGCCGAAGGAGCCGCCCCCATGGTCAACACCCTGATCGCTGAGCAGGATCATCAGCTCGTTCCCTGGAAGAACGGCCTTGGCATGACCCGCGAAGTGGCCAACGCCCACGGTACGAACGGGACCATGCTGTGGCGCATCAGCCTGGCAACCGTTGACCGCGACGGGCCGTTCTCCGATTTCGCGGGATACAAGCGCATCATCATGCTGCTGGAAGGCAAGGGCATGACGCTGGATTTCGGCGTCCATGGCAGCGCGGTGATGGACACACCCTTCGTTCCCGTGGCCTTTGACGGTGCCTGGCCGACCTCGGCGACCCTGCATGACGGCCCGACGCGCGACCTCAATGTGGTCACCTCGGCGGAAAGGGCGTCCGGTGCTGTCGCGCTGCTGGAACCGGCCAAGGCGACCGCAGACCTGGCGCCCAGCCATGGCGTCACCGTGCTCTACGTTCTGCGCGGCACGGCCGAGGCCCGCGTCGGCGGCGAACGGTGGGCGATGGCTGCCGGTGAGGCGCTGCGGCTTGATGGTGCGGGGCAGACGGGCACGCTCGCCGGGAACGGCAAGGACACCTTGGTCTATCGCATCGACATCGACCTTGCATGATCACACCGGAGCGGCTGATATGTCGGGCAAACGAACAACACCCGACAGGGATGCTGCCATGACCGGACCCCGCTTCCAGCGTGACGCCACACCCCAGGACATCGTCGCCAGCCTGGACGAACACGGCTATGCCATCGTCGAGCGCCTCGTCGACGAAGAGACACTCGTCAGGCTCAATGGCGATTTCGATCCCTACATCGATGCCGTGGAGCTGGGGAAGACGGACTTCGCCGGGCACAAGACCAAGCGCATCAACAACCTGATCGCCAAGTCGACGGCCTGCCAGGACATGGCGCTCAACCCGCTGGTCATGGGCGTGTGCGATGCGGTGCTGCTGCCCCACTGTGCCCGCTACCACCTGCATGTCACCTCCCTGATCGAGCTGCAGCCGGGCGAAGGCAAGCAGGGCATCCATCGCGACGGCGGCATCTATCCCGTGCGCTTCCCCTCGATCGCGACGACACTGGCAACGATCTGGGCCTGCAACGACTTCACCGCCGAAAACGGCGGCACGCAGATCGTGCCGGGCAGCCACCGCTGGGAGCATGACCGCGAACCTGAGGCCCATGAGATCATCAACGCGGAGATGCCCGCCGGATCCGTGCTGATCTACACCAGCAACTTCTATCACGGCGGCGGCGAAAACCGCTCCAACGGCACCCGCCGCGGCATGGCGCTGCATTACAACCTGGGCTGGCTGCGCCAGGAAGAGAACCAGTATCTCTCCATCCCGCCCGAAAAGGCCGCCGGCATCCGGCCCGAGGTGCTTCAGCTCATCGGCTACGATTTCGCCGCGCCCTACCTGGGCTTTGTCGAGGAAGGCCACCCCCTAACCCTGGCCGATCCCGCCCTGCCCCGCGACATGGACCGCACGGGCGGCGAGGAACTGGTGGCGCGCCATGCCGCCTTGAAGCCGCTGTACCTCGGCGAGATGCCGCCGGGCGGCGGCAACGACTGAACGTCATCAGGCAGCCAGAATGACGGCGGCGTAGAACAGGCTGCCGAAGGCAAAGGCACCGAAGTCGCTGTCGCGCCCCTCGGGCAGTTCCTCCTTCATGACGTTCATCACGATGCTGCCGGCCAGAAAGGCCGAGATCAGGCTGATGACGGCTTCCGGCAGCTCGACCAGGGCCCCGGCCAGCCAGCCGGCCACGACCGCGCCGACGAGCCACCAGCGGGCACGCCGGTCGTAGAGTTCCCGGTGGTGCTGCACCAGGCCGTAGTCGTTGCCCAGAAGGTGCACACCCAGGGCCACGGCATAGAGGGCGAGTGAGACCACGCCGGGGATTTCGCGGTGGAGCAGAAGGTAGCCGATCAGCAGGTTGGCGACGGCAAAACCGGCGATGTGCAGCCAGAACACCCCTTCCCCGGCCCGGTCGCTGCCTGTCGCCGTGCGAGCTTGCCGGCGGGAGGTGCGCACCGCCAGTTCCAGGCCGTAGAAGACGAGCAGACCCGAAAGGGCCACCAGATAGACAATCTGATCGGCGAGCCATTCCGCACCACTGAGATCGCCCAGGACCGCGTTGTGTTCGGTGAGTTCCGGCAGCAGTTCCAGGAAGACATAGGCGACCGCAATTCCGCCGCTGGCCGACAGCCACATGCCCCGGCGGCGCACCGACAGGGCCGATAGCCGCCCCGTCAGCATGTGGACGGCGGCAAAGACGAGGACACAGATGCAGGTGGCGATGACCATGGCGGCCGCAGGATACCATCTGCAGTCGATGGCGCCGCAGCCAACTTGTCCTCTAAGGTGAACACTTCGAAGCCAACGCCCCGGAGGAACCCGCCATGGTCATGTCCCGCCCCGAAATCGTCGGCACCTTCGGTGTCGTGACCACCACACACTGGATGGCCACGGCCGCCGGCATGGCGATGCTGGAGCGCGGCGGCAATGCCTTCGACGCCGCAGTGGCCGCCGGCTGCGTGCTCAACGTGGTCGAGCCCGACCAGAACGGCCCGGGCGGCGATTGCCCGCTGATCCTGTGGAGCGTGAAGCGCCGCCAGGTCGACGTGATCTGCGGCCAGGGCACCGCGCCCGCCGCGATCAGCGCCGGCAAACTGCGCGACGAAGGCCTGGACGCCATGCCCGGCATCGGCCATCTGCCGACCGTGGTGCCCGGCAGCTTCGGCGCCTGGATGAAGCTGCTCCATGACTACGGCACCATGAGCGTACGCGATGTGCTGGAGCCTGCCATCGCGGCGGCCCGCAACGGCTTTCCCATGAAACCCGACGTGGCGAAGGTGATCGGCCGCGGCGCGGCGTTCATGAAGGAGCACTGGCCCACTTCGGCCGAGGTCTATCTCGACCACGGCGCGGCGCCCGAGGGCGGCAGGCTGTTCACCCTGCCGGCGATGGGCGAGACCTATGCCCGGATCGTGCGGGAATCCGAAGCTGCCGGCGGCAGCAGGGAACACCAGGTCGAGGCCGCCCGCCGGGCCTGGTACGAGGGTTTCGTTGCCGAGGCGATCGACCGCTTCATGCAAGAGCCGGTGATGGATACCTCTGGCGAGGCCCATCGCGGCTACATGACCGGCGACGACCTTGCGAACTGGCGGGCCGAGGTCGAGCCGCCCGTGACCCTGGACTACGGCGACTACACAGTGTGCAAGGCCGGCCCCTGGGCGCAGAGCCCGGTATTCCTGCAGCAGCTTGCCCTGCTCAAGGGTTTCGACATCGCCGCCATGGACCCCAACGGCGCCGAGTTCGTCCATACCGTGCAGGAATGCTGCAAGCTGGCGATGGCGGACCGTGAGACCTTTTATGGTGATCCGAAGTTCGTCGAGGTGCCGCTCGAACGCCTGCTTTCGGAGGACTACAACGCGGCGCGGCGCAAGCTGATCTCCGGCGAGGCGCGCATGGACCTGCCCGCCGGCGAAATCCCGGGCTTCGGGGGCGAGATCCGGCTGCGTGCGATGGGTTCGACCAACGTCGCCAACGCCGAGATGACGGTGGACGGGGAATCCGGCCCCTCCGCGACGAAGAGCTGGGCGCAGTTTGCCGCCGAGAGCCATGGCGACACCTGCCATTTCGACATCATCGACGCCCAGGGCAACATGATCTCGGGCACCCCGTCGGGCGGCTGGCTCTCGGGCTCGCCCGTGGTGCCGGGGCTGGGCTTCCCCGTGTCGGTGCGCGGACAGATGTTCTCCCTGGACGAGGGCCATCCCAATCGGCTGGAGGGTGGGAAGCGGCCGCGCACCACCCTCACCCCGACACTGGCCCTGCACGAGGGCGATCCCTACATGGTGTTCGGCACGCCCGGCGGCGACCAGCAGGACCAGTGGGCCGTGCACGCCTTCCTGCGCCATGTCCATCACGGCATGAACCTGCAGGAGGCCGTCGATGCGCCGAGCTTCTACACAGATCACCTGCCCAGCTCGTTCTATCCCCGCGAATGGGACCAGGGTCATCTGGCGGTGGAGGCGCATTTTCCCCGCGCGACGCTGGCCGAACTCGACCGGCGCGGCCACAAGCTGTCGATCTACGAGCAATGGGGCCACTACAATTCCATGACCATGGCAACCAAGCGGGGCAAGGAACTGCGCGCGTCCGCCAGCCCGCGCCGCCAGCAGTGCTACGCCATCGGACGATAGGCATCGCCATGATGAAGCTTGACCTTTCGCTTTTCGATCTCACCGGCCGTTGCGCCATCGTTACCGGCTCGGGGCGCGGACTGGGGCGGGCCATGGCTCAGGGCCTGGCCGGTGTGGGCGCCGATGTCGTGGTCTGCGCGCGCAGCGGCGACGAGGTGGAACAGACGGTGGCGACGATCCGTGCCGCCGGCGGCAGCGCCCACGGTATCGTCTTCGACGCATCGAGCCGGCAGGCCTGCCGCGACCTGATCGACCAGGCGGTCGCCCATTTCGGCAATCTGGACGTGATGATCGTCAATCACGGATCAGGCGCCAGCGCACCGGCCGAAGACCTGAGCGACGCGCAGTGGGAGGAGAACATCGCCGTCAACCTGACCAGCGTCTTTCGCTGCTGCCAGGAGGCCGCGCGGACGATGATCGACCAGGGTTATGGCGGCTCCATCGTGGTGACCAGTTCGACGGGCAGCATGGTCGGCTTCGAGGGCCTGCTGGGCTTCGGCGCCTCAAAGGGCGGCGTCGATCAGATGGTGCGCCAGATGGCCATGGAATGGGGACGCCACGGCATCCGTGTGAACGCGCTCAATCCCGGCTGGACGCTCCATCCGCCCGAGGCGGTGGGCGCGCCCGACGACCCTGCCGAGCAGCGCATCGCCGAACGCACGCCGCTGGGCCGGCGCGGCGCGGCCGAGGAAATGGCCGGACCGGCGATCTTCCTGGCGTCGGATGCCTCGAGCTTCGTCACCGGCGTCACCCTGCTGGCCGACGGCGGCTGGTGCGCGGTCTAGAAGGGCCGGGAAACGCTTAGAGAAACAGCTCGGGCGCGTCCGCATCCTGGGAGCGGTGTTCCCGGGCCGCCTCGTTGTCGAGACGCAGCCGCACCGCAAGCCACAGGCAACCCGCACCCAGGAGGGCGCCGAGAAGGGCATCCCAGCCGAAGCCGATGACGCCCAGGCCGTCACCGAACTGACCGTACCGGGAGAGCAGGAGCAGGCCGACCAAGTAGGGTATCAGCCACAGTGCCGGACGGATCGGAAGCTTCTCCTCACTTCCCCAGTTCATCACGGCAAAAAGCACCGCGCCGACGGCCAGTGCCACGCCCAGGCGCCAGACCGTATCCCAGCCCGACCAGTAGACGATCAGCGTCGCCACGATGAAGGCCGCGAAGGCAAAAAGCCTGACCAGAGGCAAGCGGAAGCCCGCGGTCGGCACGCCATCCTGATGGCGCAGCGCCAGGACGCAGACCGGCCCGACCGTCAGCGAAAAGGTCAGCGCCGCACCGTTGAGGGCCAGAAGCTCCTCGAAGGGCAGGAACAGGAAGGCCGCAACGCCGATCGCGAAGTTGAGCAGCAGGGCGTTGAGAGGAA
>CALGGB010000051.1 GCA_937880925.1 uncultured Rhodospirillaceae bacterium
ATGTCAGCTACACCGAAGGTCCGTTCAAGCGGATGCACAACCAGTGGCTCTTCCGCGCCGAACCCGACGGTTCCTGCACGATCGAATTCGACATCGATTTCGAGTTCCGTAACGCTCTTCTGCAGAAGGCCATCGGGATGTTGTTCCACGAGGCCGTGCGGCGCATGGTAGGCGCCTTCGAGGCGCGCGCCCGCGAACTCTACGGCCCCGGTGCCGACGGTGTGGTGGAGCGTACGCCCAACTAGCGGGAGGGCATCATGGCCAAGGCATCCGGTGTTGTGGAAATCCCCGGTTACGGCAACGGCTTCGTACTCGCAAAGAAGGGCGACATCGTCCGCCTGACGGATATCGAGGGCTGCCAGGTCGGCGACCTCTTCGCCGTCAACCCCAAGGACCACGCCGAGTATCTCTCGACCTCGGTGACCCGCCTGATCAACGGCAACATGTTTCCTCGCCCGGGCGAGAGTTTCTTCACGACGCGTGATCGGCCGATCCTGACTTTCCGCAAGGATACCTCGCCGGGCTACCACGACATGGCCTATGCCTCGTGCAACGCGCCCTGGTTCCACCGCCGCGGCAAGGGCAAGAACCACCCCAACTGCCGCGACAACTACTACGCGGCCGCCCAGCGTGCCGGCATCGAGCACGTCAACCAGCCCGATCCCGTGAACATCTTCCAGAACACGCCGCCCAGGCCGGACGGCACCTTCTTCGTTGGCGTCACGATGACCGCGCCGGGAGACTACGTGGAGCTGAAGGCGGAGATGGCCTGCATCGTGATCGTGACGGCCTGTTCGTCCGAGCGGATCAACGGCGGGGCCTCGACCCCGATGCGACTGGAAATCCGCAAGCGCTGAGGCGGCTCAGGCGAACGCTGTATCGCCGCTCCATTCCAGGATCAGGCGCAGGGCATCCGCGACGGTTTCGCGGCGCACCTTTTCGCGCCCGATGTCGCCGTAGCGTTTTTCCCGGTGCAACAGCCGTCCGCGATCGCCCACGGCGATATGGACGAGCCCGGCGGGTTTCTCCTGGCTGTCGCTTCCGGGACCGGCGACCCCGGTTACGGCCACTGCCAGCCGGTCATTCCGGCCGCCCAGCGCGCCGTCGACCATGGCGCGCGCCACCTCGGCACTCACCGTGCCACGCTCCACGATCATCGCCTCGGGCACGCCCAGCAGATCGGTCTTGGCGCTGTAGGAATAGGTGACGAAGCCCCGGTCCACGACATCGGAGGAGCCGGGAATGGCGGTCAGCGCGCCGGCGATCAGCCCGCCGGTGCAGGATTCCGCCGTCACCAGCATGATTTGCCGCTCGCGGCAGGCGGCCAGGACACGTTCGGCAAGGTCGCGAATCTCGGAATCGAACATCAAAGCCCCAGGAATGGTGCGACGAAGTAGAGCGCGACCGCCGCGATCAGGCCTGCGACGATATCATCGATCATGATGCCAAGACCGCCCTTCACATGACGGTCGATGGGCCGGATCGGCCAGGGTTTCCAGATATCGAGGACCCGGAACAGCAGAAACGCCAGCACCCACAGGACCGGCGAGAATCCGGCCGGGATCAGCGCGATCAGCATGCCCGCCACCTCATCGACCACGATGATCGGCAGGTCGTGGTGAACCTCCCGGTCGATCTTTGCCACGACCCGCTCGCTGGCCCAGATGCCCGCAACCAAAATGGCGATGGCGACCAGGGCCAGGAAGATCGGTCCGCCCAGCCAGACCGCGACGAAGCCGACGGGAAGCGCAGCAACGGTGCCCCAGGTACCTGGCGCCCGGCCGCAGATGCCGACGCCGAACCAGGTGGCGATGATGGTTTCCAGAGCGTCGTCGCGGACGCCGCGGGGCAGGGGCACGGGGCCCCTTACACGCATGGAACCTCCAGGGTGACGGCAGCCATGCCGGCGATACCCTCGCCGCGGCCGGCAAAACCAAGGCCGTCGGTCGAGGTGACCTTGACGTTGACCCGCCCCGGGGTGATACCCAGCAGCTCCGCTACCTTCTCGCGCATGGCCGGTTGGTGGCGCGCAAGGCGAGGCCTCTCGCAGATGATCGTCAGGTCGGCATGGACCAGCCGCGCGCCGCGCCGGTCCATCAGATCGACAGCCACCGAGACCAGATCAGCCGAGGCGCGACCCTTCCACGTTGGATCGCCGGGCGGAAAATGGCGCCCGAGATCGCCTTCACAAAGCGCACCCAGCATGGCGTCGACCAGGACATGCAAGCCGACATCGGCATCGCTGTCGCCTGCCAGGCCCGCATCGTGCGGTATGGCGATACCGCAAAGCATGACGTGATCGCCGGGGCAGAATGCGTGGACGTCGAAGCCGCTGCCGACGCGCATTTCCCGTGCGCCCAGGCGCGCCTGGGCCGCCAGGACATCCTCCGCGCTGGTGATCTTGACGTTGCCTTCCTCGCCCGCCACCGCCGCGACCTTGAGGCCCGCGGCCTCCGCAACGGCGGCATCGTCGGTCAGCGCCTTGCCGGCGGCGGCGCGGTGGGCGGCAAGGATGTCGGCGTAGCGAAAGGTCTGGGGTGTCTGGGCCCGCGCCAGTTCGTTGCGATCCAGGGTTTCCAGGATCGTCCCGTCACGGCAGCGCTTCACCGTATCGGTCATCGCCAGAGCCGGAATGGCCCCTGACGCACCGCCATCCAGCGCGGCCAGAAGTCGGTCGATCAGGGAGGAGGTGACGAAGGGCCGCGCGGCATCGTGAATCATCACGTTGGCCGGACTCAGGGGAACCAGCGCCTCCAGCCCCGCCAGGACGGAACCCTGACGATCGCTGCCGCCCGCTACCGGCGCGGGGAGATCCATGCCGCGCGTTGCCGCCTCGAACAGTTCCGACTGGGCGGGGTCGATGACAAGCTGCACCGCCCCGATGCGGCCGTGCTGCAGAAACGGCGCCAGGGTCCAGGCGAGCAGGGGACGCCCGGCAATGTCGCGGTATTGCTTGGGCACGCCGCCGCCGGCCCGCTCGCCCTTGCCGGCAGCCACGATGACGACGGCGGTATCGGCCATGATGCCCCTGTCTTCCAATTGGAGCGCAAGGCTAGACAACAGACCCTCTCGCGTCGATGGAAAGCCGCCCCAGCCGTGCTAAAAGGCGCGCCATGAACGGTTCCATCCTTCCCCATATCCTCGTGCTGGTGCTGCTGGTCCCGGCAGCCGTGGTGCCCTGGCGCGCGAACAGCGAGCGCGACCTGGTGTTCTGGGGCAGTCTGGGCTTGGCGACGCTTGCCGCGCTCGCCTGGGCGACGATGCAGATCGAACCGCACTGGAGCACCGGCTTTGCCACCGCCCTTTGGCTGACCATCGCCGCCACCCTGCTGGCCTTCCTGCTCTTTGCCCTGATCGATGCCCAGGCCTGGCGCCTGTCCGGGCTCCTGTTGCCTTATCTGGTGCTGCTGGGCGCCATCGCCGTGGTCTGGAGCCGGGCGCCAGAGATGCCGGTGCCGCCTGGTGAATCCATGGCCTGGCTCGGCATCCATGTCCTGCTTTCCGTCGGTACCTATGTGCTGCTGACGCTGGCAGCCGTAGCCGGCGCCGCCGTGGTGTTGCAGGAGAGGGCGCTCAAACGCCGCTCGCCCAACCGTATCAGCCGCGCGCTGCCCCCGCTTGCCGATGCCGAGACCATGGAATACCGCCTGCTGGCGGCCAGTGAGGTTGTGCTCGCCGCCGGCATCGTTACCGGCATGGGCGCGCAATACGCTCTGGACGGCAGTCTCGTCGCCCTCAACCACAAGACGGTGCTGACCGCTGCCGCTTTTGTCGTGATCGGTGCTCTGCTGCTGGCACGCGCACTGTGGGGGATGCGTGGCCGCCGCGCCGCCCGCATCGTGCTGATCGGCTACCTTCTCCTGACCCTGGCCTACCCCGGGGTCAAGTTCGTTACCGATGTCGTCCTGACCTGAAGCCGTTGCACCGCGCTCGACGCGGACGTATAACATTGCACAAATTTCAGGCAACACGGTCGACTGCCTAAAAAATGACCATTACGCTCGGCACCATCGCACTGGACAACCCGGTGTTCCTGGCGCCCATGTCGGGGATCACCGACATGGCGTTCCGTCGCATTGCGCGCCGACTGGGCGCGGGTCTGGTCGTTTCGGAAATGGTGGTGGGCCAGGAACTGCTGTCGGGCTCGCGCGAGGGCCTGCGCCGCGTGCAATACGCCGACGATGAAGCCCCCGTCGCGATCCAGCTTGCGGGCAACGAGGCCAACTCCCTGGGTGAAGCGGCCAGGCTGGCTCAGGATCTCGGCGCCCAGATCATCGACATCAACATGGGTTGCCCCGCCAAGAAGGTCTGCAACGGCTACGCCGGGTCGGCGCTGATGCGCGAACTGGGCCTTGCCGCGCGCCTCATCGCCGCCACCGTCGCAGCGGTATCGGTGCCGGTGACCCTGAAGATGCGCCTGGGCTGGGACGATGCCAGCCGCAACGCACCGGAACTGGCCCGCATTGCGGCCGATCTCGGCGTTGCCATGATCACGGTCCATGGCCGCACCCGCTGCCAGTTCTACAAGGGCGAGGCGGACTGGTCGGCCGTGGCCGCGGTGCGTGATGCCGTCGACCTGCCCCTGGTGGTCAACGGCGACATCGCATCGGCAGATGATGCGCGCGAGGCGCTGATCCGTTCCGGCGCGGACGCGGTCATGGTCGGGCGCGCTTGCCAGGGGCGGCCCTGGCTGCCCGGCCAGATTGCCCGCGGTCTTTCCGGTGAGGCGCCCGAGGACGAACCCGACCTGCCAACACGCCGGTCCATCGCCCTGGAGCACTTCGAGGCCATGATCGACCATCACGGCGTCGAGCTGGGCGTGCGCTGCTTCCGCAAGCATTTCGCCTGGTACGTCGAGGGGCTGTCCAACGAAAAGACCGCACGGGCCCGGATCAACAGCCAGACCGACCCGGACGAGGTCCGCCAGGCTGTTGCAGAGGCCTTTGACGAAGCGCGCGAACTGGCGGAAGCGGCATGAACCTGCTGCACCGCCTTGCCGAAGACGATCATGCGCAGGGCGCCAACGTCCCGGATGCCGAAGCCCTGCTGGAACTCCTGCCCGATCCGATTTTCATGGTCGACGGGGACGATTG
This sequence comes from uncultured Rhodospirillaceae bacterium, assembly GCA_937880925.1. Classification (GTDB taxonomy): domain Bacteria; phylum Pseudomonadota; class Alphaproteobacteria; order SP197; family SP197; genus CALGGB01. The sequence continues at coordinate 5,094 of CALGGB010000051.1, forward strand.
TGTCATCTGGCTCAACGGCGCTGCCGAGCAGACCTTTGCCATCGGCCGCCGCAACATGATCGGCGTTTCGCTCGAAACCCAGTTGGGACCCGATTCCGCGCTCGCCGGCCTGGTGATGGCCGCACGCGAGGCCGGAGCGGTGGTTCGCGGCCGGCACATGCGCATCGCCGGGCGCCCGCCCATGACCGATGCCGTCTATGACGTCGAGGCGACTCCCGACGTCGAACACGCCGGCAGTGTGCTGATTGCCCTGCGCGAACGTGCCTTGGGCGACCGCCTGGAAAACCAGCTTCAGAGCCGCGGCACCGCCCGCTCGCTCGCGGGCCTGGCTGCCACGCTTGCCCACGAGGTCAAGAACCCGCTTTCGGGCATACGCGGCGCAGCACAGCTCCTGGAAGCGGCAGCGGCCGAGGAAGACAAGGAACTGGCGCGCCTGATCGCCGACGAAGTCGACCGCATCTGCGCGCTGCTCGACCGCATGGAGGCCTTTTCCGACCGCCATCCCATGCCCCGCCGCATTCTCAACATCCACGAGGTCATCGACCACGTCACCCGGCTGGCGCGCGCCGGCGTTGCACGTGGCGCGACCATCGTTGAAGCCTTCGACCCCTCACTGCCGCCGGTGCTGGGCAACCGGGACGCCCTGGTCCAGGTGCTGCTCAACCTTGTGAAAAACGCCGCCGAGGCGACAGGGAAGGGCGGCACCATCCGCATCGGTACGGCCTATGACGGCGGCCTGCGCCTGGCGCCGCGCTCGGGCGGGCCGCGCCAGGCCCTGCCGATGGTCATCAGCGTCGCCGATGACGGTCCCGGTATCCCCGCCAGCATGGTTGGCCATGTCTTCGAGCCCTTCGTTTCGGGCAAGGAGACCCGTTCCGGTCTGGGGCTGGCCCTTGTCGCAAAGATCGTGGACGACCACGGCGGGGTGATCATGGTCGACAGCGAGCCCGGCCGAACCGAATTCCGTATTGCCTTGCCTCTTGCGCCTGCGGGAGACATCCGTTGACGCCACGCACGATCCTGATTGCCGACGACGACCGATCGGTGCGCACGGTCCTGTCGCGCGCGCTCTCGCGCAGCGGCCACGAGGTGCGTTCCACCGACAACGCCACGACGCTGTGGGAATGGGTTTCCGGCGGTGCCGGCGATCTGGTCATCACCGATGTCGTGATGCCCGACGGCAACGGTCTCGACCTGGTGCCGCGCATGAAGGCGCATCGCCCGGAACTGCCGATCATCGTGATCAGCGCCCACAGCACGCTGATGACGGCGGTCAAGGCGGCGCGCAGCGGCGCCTACGAATACATCGCCAAGCCCTTCGATCTGGAAGGCCTGTTGCAAACCGTCGAGCGCGCGCTCTCGGATCCCGGCCACCAGCCGCGCGTCGAGAGCGCCGAAGAGGAGGAGATGCCGCTGATCGTGGGGCGCTCACCCGCCATGCAGGAGATCTTTCGCACCATTGGCCGCCTTGCCCTGACCGACCTGACCGTGCTCATCGAGGGAGAATCGGGTTCAGGCAAGGAACTGGTTGCGCGTGCGCTGCATGAATA
>CALGGB010000052.1 GCA_937880925.1 uncultured Rhodospirillaceae bacterium
CCCGGTCCGGCTGGTCAAAGGGGCCTACTGGGACACCGAGATCAAGCGCAGCCAGGAACAGGGCTTGCCGGGTTATCCCGTTTTCACGCGCAAGGTCTCGACCGACCTCTCCTATATCGTCTGCGCGCGGGCGATGCTGGAAGACCCTGCCGCGTTCTATCCCCAGTTCGCCACCCACAACGCCCAGACGCTGGCCACGGTGCTGGCGCTGGCCGGCGACAACCGCACGGATTTCGAGTTTCAGCGCCTGCACGGCATGGGCCAGGCGCTTTACGAGAAGCTGGTCGAACAGAGCGGGCGCGGTATCGCCTGCCGCATCTATGCCCCGGTGGGCAGCCACGAGGATCTGCTGGCCTATCTGGTGCGCCGCCTGCTGGAGAACGGCGCCAACACCTCCTTCGTCAACCGCATCGTCGATGACAACCTGCCGATCGAGGCGATCGTTGCCGATCCGGCCGATGTCGTGCGGGCCGCTGAGCCCAGGGCGCATCCCCGCATCGTGCTGCCGCGCGACATCTTCCAGCCGGAGCGGGCCAACGCGCGCGGCCTCGATCTCTCCGACGAGGGTGTGCTTGATCGCCTTGCCGCCGACATGACTGCTGCAGGGCAGGGCGGCTGGACGGCCGGGCCCCTGGTTGCAGGCAAGGTGCGCGACGGAAACGCGCGCGCGGTCAAGGATCCGGCCTGCAGCGGCCGCCGGATCGGCACCGTCGTCGAGACCACGGCGGCTCTGGTCGACGAAGCCCTGGATGTCGCCGCGGGCGCGGCGCCCGACTGGGCGCGCCGGTCGGCCGAGGAGCGCGCCCGCTGTCTGGAGACCATGGCGGACCTGCTGGAGGCCGACATGGCCGGCGCCCTGGCGATTGCCACCCGAGAGGCAGGCAAGACCCTGGCCGATGGCATCGCCGAAGTGCGCGAGGCCGCCGACTTCTGCCGCTATTATGCCCACCGCGCGCGGCAGGACTTCGGCGCGCCGCTGGAGTTGCCCGGGCCAACGGGCGAGCGCAACCGCATGGCGCTGGTCGGGCGCGGCGTGTTTGTCTGCATTTCGCCGTGGAACTTCCCGCTGGCGATCTTCACCGGCCAGATTGCCGCTGCCCTGGCGGCAGGCAATACGGTGATCGCCAAACCCGCCGAGCAAACGCCCCTGATGGCGGCGTTCGCCGTGGGTCTGCTGCATCGCGCCGGCATCCCCGGGGAGGTGCTGCAGCTTCTGCCCGGCGATGGCGCCACGGTGGGCGGACGCCTGGTCGCCGACCCGCGGGTTGCCGGGGTGTGTTTCACCGGCTCGACCGGGACGGCGCGGCGGATCAACCAGACCCTGGCCGCGCGGGAAGGCGCCATTCCGGTCCTGATTGCCGAGACCGGTGGCCTCAACGCGATGATCGTGGATTCCACGGCGCTTGCCGAGCAGGTGACGGTCGATGTCATCCGCTCGGCGATCAACAGCGCCGGTCAGCGTTGCTCTGCGCTGCGGGTGCTGTGTCTGCAGGAGGACGTGGCGCCGCGCATGCTGAAGATGCTGACCGGCGCCCTGGCCGAACTGCGGATCGGCGATCCCGGCCTGCTGGCAACCGATGTCGGTCCGGTGATCGACCGGGAGGCGCTGGACGGTCTGGAGGACCACGTCGCGCGTTTCTCGCGCGAGCAGAAGCTGCTCTATCGCGCCGAATTGCCGCCTGCCGCGGCAGAGGGGACCTTCATGGCGCCTGCGGTGATCGAGATCGACCGTTTCGACCGGCTGGAGCGTGAAGTGTTCGGCCCGGTGCTGCACGTGCTGCGCTACCGGGCCGACCGGCTCGACGAACTGCTGGGCGCTATCAACGGCAGCGGCTATGGCCTGACCCTGGGCGTCCATACCCGCATTGATGCCAATGCCCGTTACATCGCGGAGCGTGCGCGGGTCGGCAACGTCTATATCAACCGGAACATGATCGGCGCGGTTGTCGGCAGCCAGCCATTCGGCGGCCAGGGCCTCTCGGGCACCGGTCCCAAGGCCGGCGGGCCGCACTATCTGCCGCGCTTTGCCAACGAGCGGGTCGTTTCGACCGACACCACGGCGGCTGGCGGCAATGCCGCGCTGATGACCCTGGGCGACAGCTGAGGCGGGGCCGACCGGTCAGGCGGCGATCGCTTTGGACCAGGGCATGGGAATGTGCACGGCGGCGCTCTGGGCACCGTCCTTGGCCTGCATCACGATGTTTGCGCAGGCGAAGGCCTCGGGCAGCACGCCGTTCTGTTCGACGATCACCGGATGGCGCGCGATGAGGGCGTCCAGCGTGGGCCCCTGCAGACGAGCGTCGACGGTGACTTCGGTCCCGCCCGATACATTGATCCGTGGCTGGGCCATGGCATCTCCGGGGTCCATGCCGAAGTCGTGCATGAAGGAGAGAAGCTGGAATACGGCGGGAAAGATGCGCCGGCCGCCCAGCGCGCCCAGACCGAAGTCCGAAGCGTCTTCGCGCAGGACAACCGTGGGCGCCATGTTCGAGAGGGGCCGCTTGCCCGGCGCGATGGCGTTGGGCCGTCCCGGCACGGGATCGAACCAGAGCATGCCGTTGTTCAGGATCACGCCGGTCTGGGGCAGACGCACCTTGCTGCCGAAGCCCGACATCAGCGTCTGGGTGACGATCGCCATGTTGCCCTCGGCATCCACCCCGCTGAAGGTCGTGGTGGAGGAGGGGGCCTGTGCTGTTTCGCCCAGGGTTGCAAGACGCACACGGTAGGCTTCGAACAGCGCGCTTGCGTAGGCCAGATAGGTCTGTTTGTCAGGCGCCTGGCCCAGTTCCTGCTGCTCCAGCAGTTCCAGGGCATGGAGCAGGCTGGGGCCTGCCGAAAGCCCCGGCGCGGTGAAAACCTCCGCGCCGCGGTAGTGTCCGCAGGATGGTTCGCAGACACGGGGCTGGAAGGATTCGAGGTCAGCCTTGCTCAGGGCGCAGCCCGCGCGTCTGGCATCGGCCGCGATGCGGTCGGCGAGCGTACCGTTGTAGAAATCGCCGGGCCCGGCATCCGCCAGGCGCTGGAGGGTTGCGGCGAGGGGACCCAGGTCTAGGTGCGGCAGCGGGCCGGACCAGCCAGCCGCAGGCGCGTGACCACCGGGCATGTAGAGGCCGGCCAGATCGGGATAGCGCGACATTTCGGCGGCTTCGGAGGCCAGCAGCAGGCTGGCGTACCAGTCGATCAGCATGCCGCGCTCGGCCAGCGCAATGGCGCCTTCCAGCAGGGATGCCCAGGAACGGGTGCCGAAGGCCTCCTGCGCCTTGGCCATGCCGGCTACCAGGGTCGGCACACCCACGGAAAGGGGCCCCACGATGTTGCGGTCGCCCACCACCGCGGGCCAATTGAAACCGCCGTCCGACGTGCCGCCTGCCAGCGGATAGTCGGCGGGGTCGATGGCGCGCGGCGCCACGGTGCCGAAGTCGATGCTGGTCACCTTGCGCTTCCTGGCGTCAAACACCTGCATGAAGCCGCAGCCGCCAAGACCGCTGTTCCAGGGTTCGACAACCCCGATGGCAAAGCTCACGGCAATCGCCGCATCGACCGCGTTGCCGCCACGGCGCAGAACATCGGCGCCGATCTCGGAAACCTCGTAATGGTTGGTCGCAACGATGCCGTTGCGTCCGCTGACCGTTGCCTTCTCCAGGGTCCACTGTTCGGTGATGTTCTCAAACGATGGCATGGGGACTCCATTGGTACATTTGTCAGGCGGAGGTCGGTTTCGTCTCGGTTTCAGGGGCTGGGCGGTCCACGATGGGTTGGCCGAGAAAGGCCGAAAGAGGTGCCATGGCCGGGATCTGATCGGCAATGATCTTGATGCTGGCCAGCAGCGGTACTGCGATGATCGCGCCCGCCACGCCCCAGATCCAGAACCACACCACAATCGCCAGAAAAACCGCGATGGGGTTGAGAGTCAGCTGACGCCCGACGATGGCTGGCGTGATGAACTGTCCCTCGATTCCCGTGATGACCAGAAATGCCAGCATCGGGGCCGCCATGTAGAGCGGTTCCTCGAAGGAGACGATACCGACCGCTCCGAGCACGCCGCACATAACGGTGGGTCCGAGATAGGGCATGTAGTTCAGGGCGGTTGCAA
>CALGGB010000053.1 GCA_937880925.1 uncultured Rhodospirillaceae bacterium
GATGCAGGCCTGATTGCAGCCGATGCAGGCACGGATGTCGTCGACACGGCCTTCGCGCGCCTTGTTGGCGATCTCGGGATCGGCGATCTGGGCGCGGGTCATGCCGATCATGTCGGCCTGGCCGCCTTTCAGGATCTCTTCGGCCTGCTGGGGCTGGTTGATGCGTCCGGCGACGAATACGGGCACCTTCACCTTGCTCTTGATGGTGGCGGCATAGGGCGCGACGTAGCCGTTCTCGATGAACATCGGCGGCACGATGTGGATCGAGCCGCCCAGCGAGGACGAGGAACCGGCGATGACGTTGTAGTAGTCGAGCCCGCCGGCGGCCTCCAGCCGCTCGATGGCATCGGTCGCCGTGTTGATGTCCAGACCATCGTAGCTCTGCTCGTCACCGGAGATGCGCAGGCCCACGATGAAGTCATCCCCCACCTTGGAGCGCACGTTTTTCACGATCTCGGCAATGAAACGCACCCGGTTCTCGGGTGAGCCGCCATATTCGTCGGTACGCAGGTTGACGTGAGGGTTGAGGAACTGTGCCGGCAGATAGCCGTGGCTGGCGACGATCTCCACGCCATCCAGGCCGCCCTCGCGCAGGCGCACGGCGGCATCGCCATAACCGTCGATGACCTCGTGGATCAGCGCCCGTGACATCGGCCTCGGCATGACGTGGAAGCGCTCGTTGGGCACCGCCGATGGGGCGTAGGCGACCGGGGCGCTGCCATCGACCGACTCAAAGTTTTCGCGTCCGGGATGAAAGAGCTGGCCGAAGGCACGGCACTCATACTGATGCACCGCTTTGGCGATCATCTGGTAGCCGGGGATGCAGGCGTCCGTGTCGGCCATGATCGTGTGGGAGGTATAGATAGCCGAGCTGTGGACCGAGGCCACCTCGATCACCACCAGGCCGGCCCCGCCCCGCGCGCGCGCCTCGTGATAGGCGGCCAGGTCCTCGTTGGGTTTGTAGCCGGTGACCAGAGTCGTCATGTGGCCGGTCGAAAAGATCCGGTTCTTCAGCGTGACGTTCTTGATCTGGAGTGGCGAAAAGAGGTGCGGAAACATGTCCGACATGATGATCTCCGGTAGGTCGCTTGCTGTGCCGGGGGCACTAGATCACGACCCTGCCGGACGCGCAAAGCGACAGTGGAGGCGACTGGCCGCATGGGCTAGCCTTGCCCCGCCGGGGCGATGGGGCAGGGGCCGCCAGGGACGCCGCCGGCCCGTTGCGCGACGCTGAGGATCGTGCACCGGGGACCGATCAGGGAGACGATGTGATGGCGACGATACCGAACGTGGCGCTGCAGGCCGATCTGGAGAAGGCCGTCGACGAGGCCGTGAAGAGCTTCAGCGATGCCAATCCGCGCAGCCGCTCGGAGGACGAGAAGGCTGCTGCCTCCATGCCCGGCGGAAACACGCGCACGGTGCTCTTCTATAATCCCTTTCCGCTCACCATCGCGCGCGGCGAGGAGCAGTGCGTCTGGGACATCGACGATCACAAGTACACCGATTTCGTCGGCGAGTTCGGCGCCGGCCTCTTCGGCAAGTCCAACCCGCTGATTCGCGATGCCATGATCAAGGCGATCGGCGACGGCACGGTGCTGGGCGGACCCAACCGCTACGAGCGCATCCTTTCGGCCGAGCTCGTCAGCCGTTTCCCCGCGCTCGATCTGGTGCGCTTCACCAATTCGGGTACCGAGGCCAATCTGATGGCGGTCGTCACCGCGCGCGCGGTCACGGGGCGCAGCAAGGTCATGGTCTTCGAGGGCGGCTATCACGGCGGCGTCTTCATCTTCGGCCACGGCGGCTCGCCCATCAACGCGCCCTTCGACTATGTCATGGCGCCGTTCAACGACACCGAGGGTACGCTGAAGCTGATCGAGGAACATGCCGGGGATCTGGCCTGTGTCGTGATCGAGCCGATGCAGGCCGCGGGCGGCGGCATCCCCGCCAAGCCGGAAATGCTGCGCGCCCTGCGCGAGGCGACCGAAAAACACGGCATCATCCTGATCTTCGACGAGGTCGTGACCAGTCGTCTTTCCGGCGGCGGCCTGCACAAGATCCTCGGCATCACGCCCGACATGATCACGCTCGGCAAGTACATCGGCGGCGGCGCCACCTTCGGTGCCTTCGGCGGCCGGGCCGACATCATGAAGCGTTACGATCCCCGCTCCGCCGGTGCCTTTGCCCATGCCGGCACCTTCAACAACAACCCGATCACCCATGCCGCGGGCGCCACGGCGATGACCCGGGTCTACACGCCCGAGGTCGCCGAGAGCTTCAACGCGCGGGGCGATGCCTTCCGCAAGAGCCTGGAGGCCATCGTTGCCAAGCACAGCCTTCCCATCACGATGGCAGGCATGGGCAGTATCGTGGCGATCCACAGTTGCACCGGCCCGCTCAACAACGAGCACGATGTCGACCGGCGCAATCCGATGAAGGACAAGCTGATCTTCTTCGACATGCTGGCCCGCGGGCAACGCATCACCAACCGCAACACCATGCTGCTCTGCCTGCCCATGACCGATGGCGATCTGGACTCCTTTGTCGCCGATTTCGATGCTGTTCTGGGCGAGCGCGCCCATCTGCTGGCCGCCGACTGACCGCACGCTCCTGTCCTGTCCCGCCGGACGGCGCTGTCGCCCGGCGGGACATGGAACGAATCGTCAGCGCTGATAGACCGTGCGTCCGCCCACGATCGTCTCGCGCACGCGCATCTCGCGCAGCGCCTCCGGCGCAATAGCCCAGGGATCGTCCTCCAGGATCGCGAAGTCGGCCACCTTGCCGACCGAGAGGTCGCCCTTGATGTCCTCCTCGAAGCCTGTCCAGGCGCCCAGGGTCGTGTAGGTGCGCAGGGCCTCGGTCACGGTGATGGCCTGGCTCCTGTCCAGGCTCTGGTCGCTGTCGGTGCGGCGGTTGACCAGGGCATCGAACACCGGCCAGGGGTTGACCGAACAGACGTTGGCGTCGCTGTGGCCTGGCGCGGGCACGCCCGCGTCGATCAGGCTGCGGTGCGGCCACATGTGCGCCATCGCGGCCTCGCCCCGGTTGGCGATATAGGCATCGCCCAGTTCGACCATGAAGCCGGTGGCCGAGCTGTCGGTCACACCCAGCTTCTTCAGGCGTTGGATCAGCTCCGGCGTGACATAGCAGCAATGCTCGACACGGCTGCGATGATCCTCCTTGGGATGCGCCTTCAGCGCCGCCTCGATCGCGTCCAGGGCAAAGTCGATGCCGCGGTCGCCCACACCCTCGATGCAGATGCGCAGGCCGGCCTTGTGGGTCCGGATGGCGCGCGCGTTGAGGTCGTCGGCGTCGTAGAGCAGCATGCCCGTGTTGGGCACCGGCTCGCCGGGCACGGCATCGCCCACATAGGGCTCGTAATAGGCCGCGGTACGCCCGCTGGTCGAACAGTCCGGACACCACTCGATGCCGACACAGCGAATCCACTCATCGCCCCAGCCGGTCTTGATGCCCGCCGCGATCCAGGTGTCTTCCATTTCCTTGTCGTCGCCGTTGATCAGCAGGCCCATGCGCATGGTCAGTTCATCGCGCGCACGCAACACCTGATAGGCCTGCACGGCGCGGCGGCGCGTCAGGGAGTTGTGGAGCGAGGTCACGCCATGGGCGTGGTACATGCCGAAGACCTTCTTCAGGCCCTGCGCATACTGCTCCACCGTCAGGCCGTCGTTGATCCGCCGCACCACATTCTTGGCCGTCGCCTCGCGCAGCAGGCCGGTCATCTTTCCCGTGTCGGGGTGGCGGTCGTAGGCGCCGTGGGGCGGATCCTTGGCATCGTCGGGAATGTCCATGGCGCGCAGCATCGCGGTATTGACCACGGCGATGTGGCCGTCGGTGCGCCCGATGTACACCGGTACGTCGCCGGCCACTTCGTCGAGCTGGTCGATCAGCGGATAACCGCCGCACTTCTTGTCGTTCCAGCCCCAGGCCAGTACCGGGTCGCCGGGCTTGCGTGCGGAGGCGGCCTGGCGCACCAGTGCCAGAAGTTCGTCGACCGACTTCACGGCTTCGGGTTTCACATCCTCCCACAGGGTGCTGGTGATGGCGTGGGCATCGGGATGGCAGTGGCTGTCGATCAGGCCGGGGATCACCGTCGCGCCCTTCAGGTCCACCGTCCGGGTGCCTGGTCCGGCGAAGGCCTCGGCATCGCCGTTGCTGCCCAGGGCGACGATGCGCCCGTTCCAGCAGGCCACGGCCTCGGCGACGCTCTCCTTGTCGTCGAGCGTGGCGATGCGGCCGTTCTTCAGGATCAGGTCGGCAGAGAAGCGTGTCATGTCGGGTCCGTTCCGGGTCAGGGCTTGAGATAGTCGTAGGCGGAAAGAACGTGGCTTTTCACCACGTGGAGAAAGTCATCGACGGGCACATGCTCGTCGCGCTGGCCCATGCCGTCGGGGCGGGGGCCATAGACGTAGGCGCCGATGCCGCGATAGCGCCACAGGCGCGCGTCGGTACCGCCCAGGCTCACCACCGGCGTCGGCCGGAAGCCGGCAAGCGCCTCCACGTTGTCCTGCAGGATGCCGACCATGTCGCCGTAGGGATCGCACCAGGATGGCGCCATGTAGTTGTTCTCCTCCATGGTCACCTGCGGGTAGCGCGCCATCACGCCTTCGATAACACGTGTCACCGTCTCTTTCTCGCAGCCCACGGGCAGGCGGATGTCGCATTCGATGCGGGCGTTGCCCGGCACGACGTTGACCTTGATGCCCGATTCGAAAACGCCGACGTTGCAGGTCACCTTCTGGATGATCGTATGCGCGCCTTCGCCCATGGCGCGGTCCAGCGTTTCCTTCGCCTCGGCCAGCGCCTGGCCGATGTTGTGGGGCGGGGGCACCTCGATGGCGTCGATTGCCGCGCGCAGTTCGGTGCAGAATGCCATCGCCGTCAGGCTGGCGCTCTCGCCGGCGTGAGTATAGGCGCCGTGGGCGCCCTTGGTGGTGACATGAAAGGTCACCCAGTAGGGCCCCTTCTCGCCGAAGCGGATGGAGAAGGGGCTGGAGGGTTCGCCGTTGAGGCAGCAGTCGCCATGCACCTCCGGATGGTGCTCCATCAGGTAGCGCGCGCCCCAGGGGCCGAAGGTCTCCTCGTCGGAAACGCAGGTCAGGGTCAGCCGGCCGCGCAGCTTCTGGCGCATCCTGTTGAGGTACATGTAGGTGAAGATCGAGGTCGAGGTGCCGCACTTCATGTCGGCGCTGCCGCGGCCCCACACCGAGCCGTCCTCGATGGCGCCCGACCATGGGCCGCCGTGGCTCCAGCCTTCGTCGGAGGCCGGGAAGACATCGACATGGCCGTTCAGCACCAGATGCCGTCCGTCCCCGTCGCCTTCCATGCTGGCGATGAGATTGGGAAACATCGGCTCGGGATCGATGATGCGATGGTCGAGGTCGTGTTCACCCATGAAGCCGCGGATGTGCTCGAAAGCCTTGCGGGTGTCGCCGGGCGGATTGGGCGTGGGCGTGGCGACGAAGGTACTGAAGAAGCCGAGCAGCTTCTCGCGGTCCTCCTCGATCCAGTCGAGCAATTGCTGTTTGTCTGCGTCCATGTCGCCCCTCCTTGGCCGGAGCGAACCTTACGGCAGGCGGGCAGCGGGTCAATCGCCCTCCGTGTGCAGTGCGCCGGTCAGATCGGCCAGCGCCGGGGCGCCCGCGTGGGCCATCGCCTGATGCAGCTCGCCTTTGAGGATTTCGGCTACCCTGTCGCCGCCGCGCTCCCCCATGGCGGCCACGCCGAACATGAAGGCCCGCCCGCAGAGCACGAAGTCGGCGCCGCGCGCGGCAAAACGCGCGACATCAAGGCCGCTGCGTATGCCGCCGTCGGCGATCAGCGCCATGCTGCCGACCTCCGCCCGCGCTGCCTCCAGCATCTCGATGGCGGAGGGCGCGCCCTCCACATGCCGCCCGCCATGGTTCGACATCACCACGGCGTCCGCCCCCAGCGCGCGGCAGTCGGCAACGTCGGCGGCATGGTAGAGGCCCTTCACCACCAGCTTGCGCGGCCAGGCATCGCGCAACGCCTTCAGGTGCTCCAGGGTCATGTGCCCCTCGTGCAGGCTGGCCAGATGGGTGCCGAGATCCGCCATCGACATGCCCGCGGGCACATGGGGCAGCAGGGTGTGGAAGCGCGGCACGCCGGCCCGCAGCATGGCCACGGCCCAGCGCGGCCGCACGACCATCTGCGCCAGGTTTTCCAGGTCCATTCCCGGCGGCACAGCCAGGCCGTTGCGCGCGTCGTGGGGCCGCCGCGTCGCCGTCGGCAGGTCGACGGTCACCACCAGGACCTCGAAGCCCGCCCGTTCGGCCCGCGCCACGATGGCGGCGTCCATTTCCGGCCGGTTGAAGGCATAGAGCTGGAACCAGGCGTGTTCCGGCGCGATCTCGGCGATGCGCTCCATCGCCACAGTGGCGTAGCTGCTCATGATGAAGGGAATGTTCTGGCGCCGCGCGCTTGCCGCCAGGTATTCGGCAGCATGGGGCCAGACCAGGCCGCCCAGGCCGATGGGCGCGATACCGAAGGGCGCGTCGTAACGCCGCCCCATCAGGTCGACGCTCAGCTTCGGCCGGTCGGCGGCATCGTCCAGCAGGCGCGGCACGAAGCGCACGGCATCGAGCATCGTCCGGTTCCGTTGCACCGCGCCGCCACGCCCGGCGCCGCCCGTAAGATACTCCCAGCAGAAGCGCGGCACGCGCCGACGTGCCGCCTGCTCCAGATACCAGACGGAGGGATAGCGTCGCGTCGGGTCCATCGCCACGGCAGCCCTAAAGCTCCGCTTTTTCCCACAGCGGGAAGCGGTGGCGGCGCGGGGTCCATGCGCCGCGGGCGATCAGGTCGTTCACATGGTCGGAAATCTCGTCCATGCGGGCGAACCAGACATCGCCCTTGTCCATCATGTGGCGGATCAGGCGCTCGATCTGCATGGCCCGCGGCAGGCGGCCGGAAACGAAGGGGTGCCAGACCGAAACCCACAGGCCGCCATGTTCCCACATGGCATCGAACTCCTCGACGTGGACGGCATAGGCGTCGGAGGCGGCCTTGATCTGCATTCTCACGCCGAAGTCGGGGAAGCTGACGAACTGGGTCCAGTCATCGAGCGGCATGTGGCTGGGCAACTCCACCATGGTGCCCCGGTCGTTCTCGATCAGGTAGGGTTGGTCGTCGCCCATCAGCGAGGCTTCGTAGGCCATGCCGTGATCCTGCAGGAAACCCATGGTGCGCCGCGACATGGCATAACCCGGGGCGCGGAAGCCGCGCGGTTTCTCTCCCGTAGCGCCGACGATGGCCTCCACACCCTTGGCGATATCCTCGGCTTCGGCTTCATCGCTCATCTCGCGCAGGCGGCCGTGGATCCAGCCATGATGGGCAATCTCGTGGCCGCCGCCCAGAATCTCCTCGATCGTGGCGGGATAGTTGTTCACGCACCAGCCAGGCACGAAAAAGGTCTGTTTCATGCCGTACTTTGCGAAGAGATCGACCAGGCGGGGCACGGCGATCTCCGGACCGTAGCGCAGGTCGGACGTGCCCACCGGGCGGTCGGCGATGCTGTCGGGCTGGCCGACATGCATCAGGCTCTCGCCGTCCATGTCGAAGGTAAAGGCGGCCGCACAGCGCGCGCCGTTGGGCCAGGGGATGGGATTGCGGATCACGGCAGCCTCACCATGTTTATGAACCAGGCGGAACTCTAGGGCAGGGGCGGCGTTGACACCATCGACGCGGAGCGCTCGCCCCGCCGCCACGGAAGGCTCCCCGCGATGCCCATTCTCGAACGCGATCCCTAGCGCGACCAGTATTTCACCGGGGTGCCGTGCCCCGACAATGTCGATATCCCGACCGACGACGGCGATGCCTATGTCCTCTTTCCCAGGCACCGCTGGGTCTACAACAAGCTGCTGATCGCCGAGACCCAGGGTCTCGAGCACGCGCCCCACGGATTCGAGCCGCCAACCTTCCCGGTCTTTTCCAAGCCGATCTACAACATGCGCGGCATGGGCACGGGCTCCATGGTCATGCAGGATCTCGCCGACTACCGCGAGCACCAGCAGCCCGGCCACATGTGGATGACCCTGCTCGACGGTGAGCACGTCTCCACCGACGTCGCCCTGATCGACGGCGAGCCGGTGTGGTGGCGCCACGCCATCGGCATTCCGCTCGACGGCGGCATGTTCGATTACTGGATCGTCGAGGCCCGCCACCGCGAGGAACTGGAAGCCTATTGCGGCGACTGGATGCGCGCCAACCTGCGCGGTTACACCGGCATGGCGAATGTCGAGACCATCGGCGGCAGGATCATCGAGTGCCACCTGCGCTTTGCCGACCAGTTCCCCGATCTCTATGGTCCCGGCTGGGTCGAGGCGCTGGTCGCGCTCTACGCTGACGGCACCTGGCCCTTCGAGGACCGCGATCGGCGCGACGGCTTCTCGGTCGTGCTGTTCGGCGCCCACGGCGCCCGCTTCCGCCATCCCGAGCCCGAGGCCATCGCCGAGGCGCTCGCCATCCCGGGCGTCATATCGGTGCAGGTCACCTTCCACGACAAGCGCTCCGCAAGGTCCCACGCCATGCCGCCGGGCGGCTTCCGCCTTTGCATCGTGAACTGCCTCGACCTTGACAGCGGTATCGCCGCACGCGAGAAGCTGGCGCTCTCCTTCTGGTCGACGCAGCGTGTCCTGAAGCGTCGCACCCGAAGGACGACAACGACCGCAGGCTGATCCGAACCGGGGGCGCGGGGGAGGGCGGCCAAAGAAGGGCCCGGGCCTCCAGATGCCCACCAGCAAGCACCAGACGATCCGCGAGATCGAGAACACGTGGATTCCCATGCCGGACGGCGTCCGGCTGGCCGCGCGCATGTGGCTGCCCGAGGATGCCGAGGTCCACCCCGTGCCCGCGATCCTGGAACTGATTCCCTACCGCAAGCGCGATTTCATGCGCGGCCGCGACGAGGCGATTCACCGTTGGTTCGCCGGCTGCGGCTATGTCGCCGTGCGCGTCGACGTGCGCGGCACCGGCGATTCCGAAGGCCTGCTGTTCGATGAGTATTCCAGGCAGGAGCACGACGACGCCGTCGCCGTGATCGCCTGGCTCGCCGCGCAGCCCTGGTGCTCGGGCAAGGTCGGCATGACCGGCATCTCCTGGGGCGGCTTCAACAGCCTTCAGGTCGCCGCCCGTGCGCCCGAGGCGCTGGGCGCCATCATGACGCTGTGCGCCGCCGATGACCGCTATGCCGACGACGCCCACTACATGGGCGGCTGCCTGCTGAACGAGAACATGCAGTGGGGCACGGCCTTCATGGCCAACAACGCCCTGCCGCCCGATCCGGAGATCGTGGGGGAGGCGTGGCGCGCCATGTGGCTCGACCGGCTGGAGCACGCCGTCGCCTTTCCCGCGCTGTGGATGGAGCACCAGCGGCGCGATGCCTACTGGCGTCACGGCTCGGTCAGCGAGGATTTCTCAGCCATCCGCTGCCCGGTCTATGCCATCGGCGGCTGGGCCGACGGCTACACCAATGCCGTGGGGCGCCTGCTGGCCGGGCTCGACTGCCCACGCAAGGGGCTGATCGGGCCCTGGGCGCACAACTGGCCCCATGACGCCGTGCCCGAACCGTCCATTGGTTTCCTGCAGGAAGCCGTCCGCTGGTGGGACCATTGGCTGAAGGGCATCGACACCGGGGTCATGGACGAGCCCATGCTGCGCGTGTGGATGCAGGAAACCGTCGCTCCGCGCTCCTCCTACGAGGAACGCGCGGGCCGCTGGGTCGCCGAGGCGGCCTGGCCCAGCCCGCGCATTGCTCCATGGCGCCTCTACCTCCAGCGGGGCCGACTGACCCGGGAACCGGGCAGGGAGGCCAGCCTCTCGCTGCGCTCGCCGCAGACCACGGGATTGCTGGGTGGTGAATGGTGCGCCTTCGGTGCGGAGGGCGAGCTGCCGGGCGACCAGCGGGTCGATGACGGCCGTTCGCTGACCTTCGACAGCGATCCCCTGGAGGAGACGCTGGAGATCCTTGGTGCCCCGGTCGTCCATCTCGAACTGGAGGCCGACCAACCCTGCGCCATGATCGCCGTGCGCCTCAACGAGGTTCTGCCCTGCGGCGCCTCGACGCGCATCACCTATGGTTTGCTGAACCTCGCCCACCGCGACGGCCACGACATGCCGGCGCCGCTGGAACCGGGCACGCGCTACCGCATCGCCGTGCGCCTGAAGGACATCGCCCACCAGTTCGCGCAGGGCAGCCGCATTCGCCTGGCTGTTTCTACGGCGTACTGGCCCATCGCCTGGCCCTCGCCGGAGCCCGTCATGCTGACGCTGGCGACGGGGGCCACCTGCCTCGACCTGCCGATGCGTCCCTTGGACGCCGCCGATGCGGACCTCGCGCCCTTCGGCCCGCCGCTCAGCGCCCCCAGCGACGACATCGAGCACCTGCGGCCCCATCCCGTGCAGCGCTCGGTCGAGATCGACCTGGCCAGCAACGAGACGGTCTATACCTGGCGCAGCGGCGGCGATCTCGGCGAGGCCGCCCTGGCCCACATGCCCGCGATCAACCTCGACATCGGCAGCTCCTTCCTCAAGCG